>CAIWRU010000147.1 GCA_903915155.1 uncultured Mucilaginibacter sp. | reverse complement strand
CCTGCTCTTACCTTCTTTGAAAATACCTCTTCACGCTCTCTATTGTCAAAATCTCCCATATAAAATCAATTGTGTTTAGTTTTGATTGGCATAAATATAAATAAAAATTCAATTTACAAGTATTTATATAAATATAATTGTAATTATTGTCGCCTTTATTTATAAAATTATCTATTAGGTTATCAGGCGTTTTCCTCTTCCTCGAGCAACTGTTTTTCATAAAGCTCAAAGTAAGTGCCGCGCTTTTCTATCAGGTTTTCGTGGGTGCCTTGTTCAATTATGCGGCCACGATCCATCACCAGTATTTTATCGGCGTTTTTTATGGTTGATATGCGGTGCGCAATCATGATACTTGTTTTGCCCTGCATTATACCGCCCAGGTTGTTGAGTATTTCTTCCTCGGTGCGGGTATCAACTGCCGAGAGGCAGTCGTCAAAAACAATAACCTGCGGTTGTTTAACAATGGCGCGGGCGATGGATACCCGCTGCTTTTGCCCGCCTGAAAGCGTGATGCCACGTTCGCCGATGAGTGTTTCAAAGCCTTTTTCAAGCTCGATAATATTATCATAAACGGCTGCATCCTTTGCAGCCTGTTCAACGCGGGGCATATCCAGCGTATCGGCGCTGAAGGCTATGTTATTGGCAATGGTATCAGAAAAAAGGAAAACTTCCTGTGGTACAAAGCCTACTTGCGAGCGGTAACCTTCCAGGTTAAGCTGTGGCAGGGGTTTATCATCGATCAATACCTGGCCGCCTGTGGTATCATACATCCGCATTAATAAATTGGCTATAGTTGATTTGCCTGAGCCTGTGCGCCCTATAATAGCTACCATTTCTCCGGGGTTTACGGTGAAGGATACAGAATCCAAAGCTTGTATGCCGGTATCAGGATATATGAAAGAAACATTATCAAAAGTGATCTTGCCAGTGATAACTTGTTTTTCGACGTTGGGCGATACAATCTCGGATTGCTGGTGCAAGAACTCGTTGATGCGTTTTTGCGATGCTGCCGCGCGCTGTATTAATGAGGTTACCCAGCCCAATGCCATTACCGGGAAACTGAGCATATTTAAATAAACCACAAACTCGGCTACATTGCCTGCTGTAATATTGCCTTTCATTACCTCAACCCCACCTACATACATAATAATTACGTTGCTCAAGCCAATTAACAACAACATGATAGGGTAGAACAAGGCCTGTACACGTACCAGCTCGAGCGAATGGGTTTTGTAATGCTCACTTTCAATGGCGAAGTTTTTGCGGACAAAGGCCTCGCGTACGTATGATTTTATTACCCGTATGCCTGAAAAGTTTTCCTGTACAAAACTGGAAAGGATAGATAATCGTTGTTGTATCTGTTCGCTTTTTTGGTTAATAATAGTATTTACATAGTATATAATAAATGCCAGTATGGGTAGCGGCAATATGGAAAATATAGCCAGGCGCACATTTACCGTAAGCATTAAATAGATCACCATAATAAAAAGTACAATGGTGTTCAGCGTGTACATGATGCCGGGCCCCAGGTACATGCGCACGCGGGTAACATCTTCGGTAACACGGTTCATCAAATCGCCGGTATTGTGGCGGCGGTAAAAGGCTAGTGAAAGGTTTTGATAATGGCTGTATATCTCGTTCTTCAAATCGTACTCGATATGCCGCGACATCAGGATAATGGTTTGCCGCATAAAGAACAGGAATAAGCCACGTAATAACGACAATATCAATATCAATACACCAAACAACAGCAAGCTAGCAGCAAAAATATTATAGATAAATGGTTGCCTGTTGAAGCCTGCGAAAAGGTGATAGGTGCCGATATTATCAGTTACCAGGTTTAGCGCTATACCTATAACCGGTACCGATAACACCGCGAAAATATTTGATATGATGATAAATAATATCCCGGGAATTAGTCGCCAGCGGTATTTGTAAAGGAATTTATTAAGGTACGCGAGGTCTTTCATTTAGTAGCCCATGGTCTACGGTCGATAGTCCATAGCCTTCATCAAAAGTACGGTAATGAAAGCGCTTTTTCAAGCAGTGGAAGTAATCGTATTGTAGAAAATTGTAGTTTTTGGCCCGGGATTGACGTGAATATACGGCGTTTAAAGGCGAATGGGAGTGCTTTTCCGTCTTATTCAACTTAATTTTGTCACACTCAAAAAAACCTATACTTTTGTCGCCAGCCTGTACATTGTAATTAAGTAATGCCGCTTCAGAAAACAACCGAATCTATATTTAGCCAGCTTGAGGCTTTGGGGCATAAGAAAATTGTGTTCTGCAGCGATCCGGATACAGGTTTGCAAGCCATTATTGCTATTCACGATACCACGCTTGGCCCGGCATTGGGCGGTACACGCATGTGGGCCTATAAAAGCGAAACAGATGCACTGAACGATGTTTTGCGCCTTTCAAAAGCCATGACCTACAAAGCTGCCATCACCGGGTTAAACCTGGGTGGGGGCAAAGCCATTATTATTGGCGACCCGCGCAGGGATAAATCAGAGGCTTTGATGCGCAAGTTTGGCCGCTTTATAAAAAACCAGAACGGTGAATTTATTACTGCCGAAGACATGGGCACCACTATGAAGGATATGGAATATATCCGCATGGAAACGCAGTATGTTACGGGCCTGCCCGAAACCATTGGCGGCAGCGGCGACCCTACGCCGGTAGCGGCACAGGGTGTTTTTATGGGTATAAAGGCAGCAGTAAAGGAGCTTTATGGCAATGATAACCTGGCGGGAAAGTCGGTTATTGTACAGGGGATTGGGCATGTAGGCGAAAATTTAGTAAAATTGCTGCGCGATGAAAAGGCGAAAGTTTATGTTAGCGATATAAACGAGGAGCGCTTGAGCCAGGTAGCAAAAAAATATGGTGCGGAAGCTATCTCAAATAATAGTATTTTTGATAGAGATGCCGATATTTACTCGCCCTGCGCAATGGGGGCAACTATAAATGCACAAAGTATTAAAAAGCTTAAATGCGCTATTATAGCCGGATCGGCAAATAACCAGTTGGAAGATGAGTACGAGCACGGGCAAATGCTGGCGGATAAGGGGATATTATTTGCGCCCGATTATGTAATAAATGCCGGCGGGCTAATAAATTGCTACTCGGAGCTGATGGGCTTTAGCAAAAAACGCACTTTACAACTGACTGAGAATATTTATGACGCTACACGCAACGTTTTAAAACTTTCGAAGGCCGAAAATATTTCAACAATAGAAGCGGCGAATAAGATAGCGGAGAAGCGTATTGCAGATATTAAAAAAGTAAAATCAACCTATTAATCAACCCTGCCCATTAAACACGGGCAACATCGTTCTTACAGCTATGTTAAACAGAAGGCACCTACGGGTAAAAGTATTACAGGCACTATATGCCTATCACCAAACCGGCGGCGGCGATATTAAAATACAGGAAGAAAACCTGCTGCAAAGCATTGACAAGGTTTTTGAAATGTATATATGGATGCTATCGCTCATATCGGAGGTAGTAAACTATGCCGATACCGACGCGACCGAAAGATCAAACAAACACATTAAAACGGCCGAGGACCTTAAACCCAACCTTAAGATATTAAGCAACAGGTTTATTACTTCATTAGCTGAGAACAAGGAGTATCTTGCTGCCTTAAAAAAATATAAGGTAGAATGGAGCTTTGAGCCTGAGCTTACCAAAACGCTTTTCATCATCCTTAAAAATTCGCCGGAATATGCAGAATACCTGGCCATGACGGGTGATACTATACAAACAGATAAGGATATCATTAAATTTATATTTAAAAAGGTAATACTGAAATCGCCATTGGCCGAGCAGGTTTTTGAGGATAAATTTATCTTTTGGCCGGTTGACAAAGATGTATTGCAGGCGTTGATAGCCAAGACATTTAAGAATTTTGCATTTGACGAGCCTGCAAAAAACAAGCTTGCTGAGGTAACAGGTAACTGGGAAGAAGACCGTGAGTTTATAGTGGATCTGTATGAAAAAAACATACGCCATGATAAGGAATACCAGCAAATGATAGGCGAAAAAACCCAAAACTGGGAGCCTGAGCGTATTGCCATGATGGATACGCTGCTGATGAAGATGGCCATAACCGAGTTTATCAACTTTACATCGGTGCCTGTAAAAGTTACTATAAATGAGTATCTTGAAATATCGAAGGAGTTTAGCACGCCTAAAAGTAATTCGTTTTTAAACGGTATTTTGGACAAGATATTGATCGAACTAAAGGAGCAAAAGAAAATAAACAAAATAGGCAGGGGATTAATAGAATAAATTATGAAGAAGCTTTTGTTAAGCGTATTAGCAGCAGGTATGTTACTGACGGCCTGTAACCAGGCGGCAAAACAGGCAAAAATCGCTGATTCAACAGCGATACAGCCCGCAGCGGCAGGATCAGCAACACCGGCAGCAGCTGCCGTAATGCCCGATGGCCCCCAAATGAAATTTGAATACATTACGCATGATTTTGGCAAAATACAGGAGGGTGATAAGGTAACCTATAAGTTCAACTTTGCCAATACGGGTAAATCGCCATTAATAATAGTAGACGCGACCGCCAGTTGTGGTTGTACTATACCGACCTGGTCCAAGGTTCCTATAAAACCGGGTGATGGCGGCCAAATAATAGTTACGTTTAATAGTGCCGGTAGAAAAGGTTTGCAAGACAAGATGATAACCATTACCGCAAACACCAACCCGCGCCAAAATGTGGTGCATTTAGTTGGTGAAGTTTTAGAAAAGAAATAATTAATTAAACAAAATGATAGCAACAATTTTATTACAAGCCGCTGCAGCAGGCGGACCACTAGGAAATGTAACTAGTTTTTTACCGATAGTATTGATCATAGTGGTATTTTACTTTTTTATGATACGCCCGCAGGTTAAAAAACAAAAGGAACAGAAAAATTATGTTACCGAGCTGAAAAAAGGCGATAAAGTAGTTTTAACATCAGGCGCGCATGGCAAAATAGCCGAGGTTGCCGATACTACTTTTTTGATAGAGCACGAAAGCGGCCACAAAACACGTTATGATAAATCGTCGGTTTCGCTTGATGCATCAAAAGCGTTGAATACACCGCCGAAAGTATAAATTTTAGGTTGAAAGTTTAAAGTAGAAAGTTAAAAGTTCTGCTTAAACTGAAATTTAACCGTATAGAAAAGGTACCTTACAAAGGTAAAAGCTGAGAGAATGAAGCGTGGAAGCTTTTAACTTTCAACTTTTACCTTTTAACTTTTAAAAATGGCCATAGTAAAATTATCGGCAAGTGAACGCAGGCGGTTATCGGCATTTTTTACGTGCCTGGTACTGGCCGCGCTTGCATGGTTGTTTACTAATTTATCAAACCCCTACACTTTTACGGTTAAGCGTGTAATAACCTACAAAAACACGCCACAACGAAGGGCCTTTCATTCGCTTCAATCAGATACCGTGGCCGTTACCGTAAATGGCACGGGCTGGCAAATGCTTTTCTCGAAATTGAATGACGACAGCAAAAACGTAAATGTCGACCTGCGGCCGCTGGAGAGCAACAACTATGTAGCGCTTAGCGCACAAATAAAGCAGGTAAGTATAAATAGTGAGGTACACGAGGTGGTATCGTTTAACCCTGATACGCTTTATTTTGATTTTTTGAACCGTAGCGTGAAAAGGGTGCCTATAAAACTGGTAAGCGATATAAAATATCAGAATCAGTTCGCACAGCTAAACAACGTAATTATAAAGCCGGCCTATGTTACTTTAGATGGACCTAGCAGCAGGATAGATAAGATAACTGAATGGCAAACAGATTCGTTAACCGCAGTTAACGTTAATGAAACTATACGCACAAAGATCAACCTGCAGCCGCCAAATGAAGGGAACATCACCGTTTACCCAAAGGCTGTTGACGTAATAGTGCCGGTTGATGAATACACCGAAAAAACACTGGAAATACCGGTTAAGCTGCTGAATAATAGCGATTACTATAACGTGAAAGTATTTCCGCAGAAGGTTAAGGTTACTTTTTTAACGTCGCTGAAAAGATATATGGAGATAGATGAAAATTTTTTTGAAGCGGATGCCGATCTGAATTTGTGGAAGAACCAGGGCTATACTACATTGCCGGTAAAGCTGATAAGGGTGCCACCCTTTTGCCGTGTAATAAGCGTTGACCCGCCGAACATTGATTTTATAGTAAAAAAATAACGATGCTTAAAGTTGGTATAACCGGGAACATAGGCAGCGGAAAAACCACTGTAAGCAAAATATTCGAGGTGTTGGGCATTCCCGTTTTTTATGCGGATGATGCAGCCAAAAGCGTTATGGTGAACGATCCGATATTAATTGATGCTATAAAAGGCACGTTTGGTAAGGCATCGTATTTTGAGGATGGTACACTGAATCGTAAACATATTGCCGCTGTTGTTTTTAATAACGAGGCCGAACTTAGTAAGCTAAATGCTATAGTGCATCCCGCTACTTTCCGCGCGTTTGACAACTGGCTGCCAACGCACAGTGATGCACCTTATATTTTGAAGGAGGCCGCATTATTATTCGAGAGTGATTCGTATAAAATGTGTGATAAGACCATTATGGTTACCGCCCCGCTTGAAATGCGTATAAAACGGGTAATGCTTCGCGATAATTTGCCTAAAGAGGAGATATTGAAACGCGAAGCGAGGCAGTTCACGGAAGAGAAAAAACTTCAATTGGCGGATTATTCGATTAGGAATGATGAAAAAGTGTTGGTTATACCCCAGGTTTTGGTATTGCATGAGTTGTTTGCTGAGTTATTAGGTTAAGCCGGAAGGCTAACACATTTTAGGTCGAACTTATAAACTTCGTTATGGACAACACTAAGTAAGTAATATGAAAATTAAATTTAAACTCAAGGCAAGGACTAATACGGAATTAAAAATAATAATTTCAAGGATATATTCTCAATTAGATTCCGCTTATCAAATAACCTATGATACTGAAAACACCATTACTTTTAAATATAAAATATGGCGAATTGGCTCGCGGTCAGAGTCCAGAAGGAAAGTAGACGTAGGGGTATTCAAAGTTGAGGCTTTGAACGGTGAAAACGAAGTGCAATTGTCTTATTTCATATCCCTTTTGTGGGAGTTTCTTATTATGATTGTACTATTGATATTGGGTTTTGCACAAAATTCCTTTGTTTTTTTTCTAATAATTCCTATCCCAATTTTATTACTCATAAGAATTGACAGTGTAAAAAAAATAACTGAAGAAATGATGAGTAGAATTACAAAATAATTGATTTGGCACTAAAAGCAATTTCGCATTACAAAAGAATTGTAACACTTCAAATAGTGTGAGCTGTTGAGGTTACACTATCAATTTGAAGATTTGAAACCGAATTTTAAGCTATGTGATTTTCAAATTAGCACATCTTCAAATTTTCAAATAAAATAATAAAATGATATTTGACGATTTCCTTTCCTTCAATACCAACGGCCTTTACTGCAAATACGGTGACTTTTATTTAGACCCTATGCAGCCTATCGCTATAGCCGTAATATCACACGCCCACGCCGACCATGCCATAAGTGGCAATAATGAGGTGTTTTGTACGGAAGCGACCGCGGCTTTCATGCATCTGCGCTATGGTAAGAACGCGGCTAAGGTATTTAATATAGCAGGGTACCACCAGTCGTTTGCTATTAAGGACGTGCAGGTGACGTTTATTTCCGCCGGCCATATGTTGGGCTCGGCGCAGGTTTTAATGGAATACGAGGGCGTTAAATACCTGTACACGGGCGATTATAAGCTTCAACCCGATGCCACCTGCGCGCCCATTGAATGGGTTAAAGCTGATGTGCTGATAACCGAAAGCACATTTGCCGACCCCCAGGTGTTACATCCCGACCCGGTTGAGGAGATAAAGAAGCTGAATGATATAAAGATAAACATCCTGCTTGGCGCTTATGGTTTGGGGAAAAGTCAGCGGTTGATAAATTTGATAAATGAACATGCGCCGCAGAAGAAGATCCTCATCCATCATCGCATAATGCCTATAAACGCGATTTATGAAAAGCAGGGGTATTCGCCGGGTAAATACCAGGTTTACGGTCGCAAACTAATGAAAAACCAGGAGGAATACGTATATATTGTGCCGCCTTTTACGTTCGATAGCTATATAAATGCTACGGGTGTGAAGCGGTTATTCGCTTCGGGCTGGAAGAATTTGCAGGTCAACAAGAATGATACATTGTTTATATCAGACCACGTAGACTGGAACGATATTTTGCAGGCAGTGGCTCATGTTGAACCTACGCAGCTATGGACACTGCATGGTAACGGTGCACATTTGAAAAAGCATTTTGGGAATGATATTTTTGTGAAACTGCTGAACTAATGCTGAAGGAAGGTATCGACTACTATATAAACCAGGATGGCAACCTGGTATTCACGAAGGAATATCACCTTAAGCGGGGTTATTGCTGTAAAAATAAGTGCCTTAACTGCCCCTGGGATTACGGAAAACCCAAAGAAGATACACAAATTAAAAAATAATGAGGATATTTGTATTTTAAAACGAACTATTAGCTATGCGGATAGACGAAGAAATACAAAGCACCAAGTTTGAAGATAACTATCAGAAGGCTATTATAAATATCTCCTTCACATCGGGTTGGTTAAGTAATCTTATACGCGGTGAATTTGAACGTTTTAACCTTACACAGCAGCAATTCAATATCCTGCGCATATTACGCGGGCAATACCCAAACCCGGCTACCGTAAATCTGCTGAAAGAGCGGATGATAGATAAAATGAGTGATGCCAGCCGTATTGTTGATCGCCTTGTGCAAAAGGGTTTGGTTTCGCGATGTACCAATACTAAGGACCGCCGTGCAGTTGATATACGCATAAGCGACGAAGGCCGGAGCTTGCTTTGCAAGATAGACCTGGAGTTTAAAAGCAAGGATTTTTTTAAGGATCACCTTACCGAAGAAGAAGCCGGAAAATTGAGCGACCTGCTGGATAAGTTGAGAGGGTAGTTTTATTTCGAATTTCGAATTTTCGATGTCGAATTTTGAATAAAAAAGCCGTAAGAAACCACGCCTTTTTAACATTTTTTGATCGTAAACAGGCCAAAAATCACACTTTTTCACCTTGAAATGATCGTTTTGGAGGCTAAAAACACAGGTATTCTCACCAAATAAGCACTAATTTCTTCCAAAAAACTGTAAAAATCGTGGGTTTTTATCGTTTTTAATCATCCAAATTATATTCCTTGTGCAGGAAGGCATACACATTTTTTTCTCGCACTTGCAATTTCTTTAAAAATACGATAGAGGCTATCAGTGTTGATTCGCGCTGATGCAGGAAGTAGATCATATCATTTATAGCTGCCGGGTCCTTGGAAATTAATTGCGGGTTACCGGCGGGCATAACTACTGTATATTTATCGGTCACCATGGTTTCAAAAACATAGCCATCAAATAACTTGGCCATGTAAGGGTAGGTAAGCTGCGATTCCTGGAGCGATACATTATTTGCAATGGTATAACGGTCTATCTGGCTTTCATAGTTTGTAATACTGTCAACAACGGCCTTATTGGTTATCAGGCTGTAGCCTCCCGAATTTTTTAATTGAGTAAGCGTACGGTCATCAACATGAAAGGTTAGGTTTTTCGTTGATATACGTGCATAGTAATACATCTTTGCCCCATTGGCAGCCGTGGCGGAACGTGAATGTAGCAGACCGATCAGCAGGTGTATGTCCCGGCTTGTCGTGTCCAACTGATCTAACGACGCGCATAAATTAGCCGAATCTGTTTGCAGATCCTGAGCAAAGGTTTTCATATACTGCACTTCCTTATCGTGGTTGTTGATATGCTCGCGCAGGCTCTCGGCAAAAAAGCCCATGCTAACGGCTATGAATATCATCAGGCCTTCGAGTATATACTCTTTAATGCCCTTCTTTTCAACGTTGGGGTGATGGTGTACTTCCATTGGTTCGGCTTGTTGGGGTGGTGTTTCGGGTGATAGGTTTGCGGTGCTGTTTGCATCTGTACCTTCAGGCACTGGTTGCTGTACGGCTTTACGTTTTCTTGCGGACGGCTTTTTCTTAGGGTTGTGATCGGCACTCATAAACTGTTTGAAAATAATCAAAAGCTCAACACAAAGCAAATACTGATAATTAAAACTCCGTTACTCTTACATGGGTATTCAAAAGTTCCCCCTTGCGCCACCACTAAAGCTAAGGCGGCACGCGGTTAGGGGGCGGAGGGGGCAATAATTGGCACCCAATCCGGGAACCTCGTTTGCAACCAATAAAACAACCTGCTTATCAACCATCCTATAAAACTCCCGTACAGTGCCCCGCAAAACACATCAATAGGGTAGTGTACGCCCACATACACCTGCGCAAAACTTATCGATCCTGCCCATAATATGCCCCATAGCCATACCCAACGCCACCGTTTACAAAACAGTATCGCCATAAAAATAGCCATGGCGAAATGGTCGGTTGCATGGGTGGATGGGAAACTATAGCCCGTGCCGCAGGTGGCGCGTTCCATATCGGTTTTTGATATTACCGGGTCCTGGCAGGGGCGCAGGCGGTGTACAGCCGGTTTCACTATGCTGGCGCTGGTAAAATCAGCTACGCCTGCCGAGGCAGCTATCAATGTAATAATAATTATCCCCTGTTTTTTATACTTCCAAATACAAAAAATTATGATGAGTATATATAGCGGTATCCAATTCTTCGGCGTGCGCAGCCAGGGCATCACACTATCAAACAAAGGATTGGCCCAATCATGATTTATGATGTGGAACAAGTGCTGGTCGAAGTGTATAAGTTGCTCAAACATGGGCTTTTTTGCAAATAAATATCAAACGGTCCGAGCTGTTTACGTCGTACTTTTCCAGGCTGTAATTGCCAAAATTCTCCACTATCTCAAACCCGCTCAGTTTAAAAAAACGCGCGAAGTCATCATAGGTAAAAGCGTGAACTTTTTCCTCAAACATATAGTCTTCGCCCTCATCTTCAAATGTAATTGTTTTTATTATCCTGTCGCCCTCCATATGTTTCCGCAGATGGAAATTGACGCCCTGCACGGTTTTCATAGCTTTGGGTATAAGGTTGGCCAGTATTTTATGGCTGTTAAAAAAATCCAGTACTAGCAAACCACCCGGCTTTAGCGCACGATTAAATGTTTTCAGTGCGTTTATATGCTCCTCCTCGGTATCAAAATAGCCAAAGCTGGTAAACAAGTTAACGGCTACGTCAAAATGATTGCTGTAGGCCAATGAACGCATATCATGCACATAAAAATGGAGGGTTTTATTGCGGTGTTTATTAGCGTAGGCTATGTTCTCAATGGCCAAATCAATGCCCGTAACTTCAAAACCACTTCTGTTTAAGCATACAGCATGCCGGCCGCGGCCGCAGGCAATATCAAGCAGGCGTGCGCCGGGAGCGGGATGTAAATAACTAACCAAATTATTAATGAAATACTCCGCCTCGTGGTTGTTGCGGTTATTATACAATAAATGATAGTAAGGTGAACCGAACCAGTTATGAAACCATTGTTTGGGCATAGTATTTATACAGCAGCAACAAATATAACCAATAAAATGAGCCTTAAAACACCGTGCTATCGGTTAATATTTTTACTTTTGTCGTTCAGAAAACTTATAGAATTTTGACACTTATAAAATCAATTTCGGGAATCAGGGGCACCATAGGTGGTGCCGCAGGCGATGGTTTAACGCCTTTGGATATTGTAAAATTTACCTCGGCCTATGGCGCATGGGCGGTTAAGCAAACAGGTATAAAAAAGATAGTTGTTGGCCGCGACGCGCGCATATCGGGCACCATGGTGAATAACCTTGTGGTAGGCACTTTACAAGGTTTAGGTATTGATGTGGTTGATGTTGGTCTTTCGACCACGCCGACTGTGGAGATAGCTGTTCCGCTTGAAAAAGCAGCCGGTGGTATCATTCTTACAGCCAGCCATAACCCCAAGCAGTGGAACGCTCTTAAATTGTTAAACAGCGACGGCGAGTTTATTAATGATGCGGACGGAAAAAAAGTACTCGAAATTGCCGAAGCCAGCGATTTTACCTATGCCGATGTTGACCACTTAGGCAAAGTAAAGGCCGACGATACCTATATGCAAAAACATATAGACCAGATACTCGCGTTGCCATTGGTTGATGTGGACGCGATTACCAAAGCCGATTTTAAAATTGTTATTGATTGCGTTAACTCAACCGGGGGCATATTTGTTCCGGCGCTATTGAAAGCGCTGGGCGTAAAAACAATACATGAACTGTATTGCGAACCTGATGGCAAATTTCCGCATAACCCTGAGCCTTTGCCCGAGAATTTGATAGCATTATCACAGGAAGTGGTGAAGAAAAAAGCCGACTTGGGTATTGCTGTCGACCCGGATGTTGACCGCCTTTGTTTTGTGAACGAAGATGGCAGCATGTTCGGCGAGGAATATACTTTGGTAGCTGTGGCGGATTATGTACTGAAGCATACAAAAGGTAACACAGTATCAAACCTATCATCAACCCGTGCCCTGCGCGATGTTACCGAAAAGGCCGGTGGTGTTTATAATGCTGCTGCAGTAGGCGAGGTGAACGTGGTAAATAAAATGAAGGAGTCCAATGCCGTAATAGGCGGCGAAGGCAACGGTGGAGTGATCTATCCCGAGATACATTACGGTCGTGACGCTTTAGCCGGTATAGCTTTATTTTTAACGCACCTGGCCAAATGGGGTAAGTCTGTTTCGAGTTTAAGGAGTTCATACCCCGCTTATTTTATATCGAAAAACAAGATAACCTTGACGCCTGAAATGGATATTGATGCTCTGCTGCTGAAGGTAGAAGAAAAATACCAAAAGCAGCCACACAGTACAATTGACGGTTTGAAAATAGAATTTGATAAAGAATGGGTACATTTGCGCCGTTCAAATACCGAGCCGATCATCCGTATTTATTCAGAAGGCAATTCAGAAACCGTAGCTAATAATTTAGCCAACAAGATAATTGCCGATATAAAAGAAATATTAAATTTACATTGATTAGTTGCAAGTAAACTTAATCTCTAATAACTGATCTCTAACCTCTAAAGAATGCGTGTTTATCTCGACAATGCGGCGACTACGCCGTTAGATCCGGAAGTAATGAAAGAAATGTGTAAAGTGATGGAAACCACCTTTGGTAACCCGTCATCTATCCACGCGCATGGTCGTGAGGCACGTACATTAATTGAGCGTTCGAGAAAAACTATTGCTAATTTATTAGGTACATCGCCCTCTGAAATATTTTTTACTTCAAGCGGCACCGAGGCCGATAACACCGCTATACGCTGTGGCATTGCCGATCATGGCATAACGCACGCCATAACCACCAAAATCGAGCATCATGCAGTGCTGCATACCTTTGAAGCGCTGGAAAAGGCAGGCCTTATTAAATTGAGCTTTGTTAACCTTGATGAAAAGGGCAATGTTGACTATGAACACCTCGAAACTTTGCTGAAAGATAACGAACGCAGCTTTGTATCTATAATGCATGCCAACAACGAGATAGGTACACTATCGGATATGGAGCGCATAGGCGACCTTTGCGAGGCCTACAACGCCATTTATCATTGCGATACGGTGCAAACCATGGGCCATTACAAACACGATCTGAGCAGGCTTAAAGCGCACTTTGTGGTATGCTCGGCGCATAAGCTTCACGGGCCAAAGGGTGTTGGTTTTTTACATATCAGCCACCGCATAAAAATTAAGCCGTTGATATACGGCGGTGCACAGGAACGCAACATGCGTGGTGGCACCGAAAATATTTATGGTATAGTTGGCATGGCCAAAGCGTTGGAAATGGCTTATGCCGATATGGAGCATCACCGGCAACACATTCAGGAGCTTAAAAGCTATATGAAAGAGCAACTGCTGGAAAGCATTCCTGGCATTGAATTTAACGGCGAAACCGAGCCGGATAAAAGCCTGTATACGGTATTGAATGTTTCCTTTCCCGCTATGGAAATGGCAGATATGCTGTTGTTTAACCTTGATATAGCCGGCATATCAGCATCGGGCGGTAGCGCGTGCAGTTCAGGCAGCGATATTGGCTCGCACGTTTTAACAGCTATCGGTACCAGCCCATCAAGGCCATCTGTACGGTTTTCATTCTCAAAAAATACCACTAAAGAGGAAATAGACTACACTTTAACCAAGCTGCGCGAATTTTGCTTGGTGAATGCGTAAGTAGCTCCTCAAAACTCTTTTCATGCTGAGGGACGAAGCATCTTCTGCGTCTTGCATATTGCATACCTGCCAATTTTAGAAGATCCTTCCTTCGTCAGGATGACAAAAGTGATTTGTAACAATTTCACTTTTTTCATCCATTTTTCTAAAATATCGAAAACAATCTGCCAATAACTTAAGTTATTTAATTAACAATTAATAATAACCGTTATTGCAGCGATTGACAATATCGCATTCGATTGTAACTAAATAACATCAACCATGAAAAATAATAGCAAACCAGGCCAGGTACCTGAAAAGGAACAGCCCCAAAAAGAAAAGTCGGCTTACCCGCACAACCGGCCGTATGGTGGATCATGAACCCGGAATAGAAAACAACCTGTAATGGTTAAATAATCAAGATTGAAAAGCATGAAAAGTGAGGATAATACCGGCAACAGCCGGAACGAAAATACAAACGCTGATAACAGCGAAACCGGTGCCCACGCCAACACAATATAAGTTGGGTCGGTAGGCATCGAAGGTGGTACGGATAACGGCGCGAGTACATTAAGGGTACTAAAAAAGAAATGCGAAACTGCGAAAAATACAGGCACAAAGCGGCCTGTGCTTTAGGCTGTATCATCAGCCAGCAAAACAAAAGAGGCGGGAATTTCCCGCCTCTTTTGTTTTGCTGGTTTAGTGCTTGATCTGGTTAATAGTACGCCTGATGGAACTAAATTTTATAGTATCCTCTACCGGGTTCCATGACGAATTTATTGATACAGTAAAATTATTAGTTGAATTGCCTGTGGATGTGCCGAATAATTTGCCTGATAAAATGGTGGTTTTATTAACCTGGCAATAAACGTTATTCACCACTTTTAAAGCAAGGATATTTTTGCTTGCATCCAGGCATGTTATGGTAACATTAAAGGGATGAACAGTATTCAATACAATAGCACTAAGTGTGAAATTATTTTTTGCTATCGCTGTGTTTTGCGGGGTTGCAAAATATAGCGCTTCTTTATGGTCTGTAGTGTCGGGTATTGATTTTGAAATACTGTAAGCCAGGTATTCATTTGAAACGGTTACATTAATGTTAGCTGCATTTACGGGCAAGGTATCCATTAAAGCTATTTCTAATTGTCCGTTTATCCGGGTTAACGTAATAGCTTGATTTGCATTTGAACTTGCTGAAACCGTTATGCCAAATGTTTTCAAAAATGTGTCGATAAAGCCTGTACTATTGTTATAATAAATATTGGCCGAGCTAAACGATGTATTGTATCCGGCTAAAGCAAATAACGAGTAATTATTGGCATCATCAAGATGACCCGGATACTCGGCAATGCTAACTGTGTAGTTCCCTGCAACAAGGTTATCAGTAATGCTTCCAAAATTCGATTGGTCCGAGCTTTGCAGAATGGAATGGACATACACCCCAGTTGCATCATAAACAGAATATACCAGGTAATTTATTCCATTTAAAGTATCGGCGGTTAAGGCATCGGTCACAGGGTGTCTACTACCTGATATATTGAACGGGGCAGTTCCTTTAGTAAATCCATTAACGGTAAATGTCACCTTGTGCAAAGTGTTATCGGTTGTTTTAGTGTGTTCTTTTTTACATGAAAAAAGGAAAACACTAAGTATGGTAGTTATGTATATGGTTCTTTTCATTTTAGTCTTCCTTTAATTATTAAAAATGAATATTGATAGGGGCCGGATCCCAGGTAGGGTCAACCGATATATTGAATGCACTGGCATTGGCAAATAATTTTCCGGACAGCACCGTTTTTACATTTTTTTGGCAGCTTACATTGGGTACTGTTGTTACCGATAGTGTATTATTTGCCGCATCAAGGCAGGTAATGGTTACATTAATAGGGGTTATTGTATTACCTATTATGGTGTTTATTTTAAAGTTGGTTTTGCCAATAGCAGTATCAGGAATAGTCGTGGTAGTTGTGTAGGAACGCGGACTGGAGAATGTATTAACAGGTTGTTCCACGTCAACTCTAAACCCGGCATCTTCATAGTTGAAATTTAACTTGATAGTTTTTAGGTTGGCGGGTATAGCATCTTCTACATTAACTTGTATTTCACCAACAACACGGTCAAGACTTACAGATTGTGTGAGACCTTGATCGCTCACGGTTATTGTGAATTTTTTGTAAAAGGTATCCTGCCACGGAGCGAATTGACCCGGAGCTATATTATACGTAAAATAAAACCCCTTTAAACCTGCATTTTGGGCTGAAAGATCCAGGTACGAGGTTTTTAAACCTGTTTGACCGGCTAAAAGTAAAATTGTATACGTACCAGCCGGCAATGAGTCAGTAACAGTTCCAAAACCGGCGCTGGCTGATGTTTGTTTAATTTGTGTAACAAAACTACCTGCTGAATTTTGCGCGTAATAATATAGCACAGTCGCATTACCTGCAATTCCACTCGGCGTTACAGCGTCTAAAGTTTTTTTATTTATCGTATTAATCGTTTGGGTAAATCCATCGACATTAAACTTAACTGCATATTTTTTACCGGTATTTACAGGTGGTTTGTTTTGGCTTGATCTTTCTTTTGAACATGATGAAGCAAAAAGAAAAACAGCCAATGAATAAAGTAAAAGCTTTTTCATATGGGGAGTAGTTAAAGTATAAGTTAATTAAATTTCCGAATTAATTGTTGGAATACAATGCTGTAACAGTAATATGACAATATAGTTTGCTGATTAGCTATACTTTAACTAATGGGGGGGTAAAAAACTGAGTATATAAAAAAAAGCCCACAAGTTAAAAGCCGGGATTTTGGGCTTTTAACTTGTTAGGATATCTTCGTCACATTACAAACGAATTTTTACCTGCTTTAAGCGGGTATTTCTTTCCCTGCCAAACAAACAGGCCCGGCGTGTTTTGCGGCAGGCTGATCTTTATTTTCCATTTATTCTTATCCAAAAAATAAGCTACCGCAACTTTCCCATTGGGATGTGGTATTTCGCCACTTACATTGGTTAAGGTGCCCAGGTGCGGTTCTATTTTTATTTTACTAAAGCCCGGCGCATAGCTGTCAATACCCAAAACCATGCGGTAAAATTCGATATTCGGGCTTGCACCCCACGCGTGACAGTCGGAACGGTTGTTATGCAGGTCTGATGTTTCGGCCCAGGTGGTGAGGCCCATTTTTATATTATCGCGCCATATGCCCAGCCAGTTGATATAATCGTTGCCAAAGCCGCCTTTTGCCAGCGCCTGGTGCATATAATATTTAAAGTAGATGGTACATTGCGTTAATGTGGTATCGGACAACATATTCTTGCTCACAACAGCCATATCAGCATCCTTAACTACGCCTGTAAGTATAGCCAATGAGTTAGTATGCTGCGAATAGGCGTTTTTATCCGGCGTATCGGCATAAAGCTTTTTAACCGGGTCCCAATATTTAGTTTGAATGGTTTGCTTTAGCTGCGCCGCTTTTTTGCGGTATAATTCGGCATAAGCGCGCATACCCAGTCGTGCCTCCATATCAGCTGCTTGCTGGTAGGCCATTAATAATTGCAAATCAAGTACAGATGATTCGCCGTTCTTGCCTTTTGGCGGCATGCCGTAATCCCAGTTCACCCAGTCCACAAAATTCCAGTAGGGTACATCTTTTAATGATCCATCTGTTTGCTGGTGCTTTGCAAAGAAGTCGAGTATCACACGTTCGCCCTGTAGTTTATCTTTAATAAAATTGCTGTCGGGGCGGTACATCCAGTAATCATGCAGTACGCCGATATACCAAAGCGAAAAAGTCGAAATGATCTGCGAGCTAAACGAAGGGTGCCTGCTCAACGTTAATCCCTCGGCTATGCGCGAGTGGTCCATCAGGTTAATGGCATTACGTGCCAAACGGTCATCACCGCTGTTATAGTACGATATCATGGCCTGTATGCGGGTATCGCCTATGTATTCCAATTGCTCATAATAAGGGCAATCAAAATAAGTTTCCATGGCATCCAGCCTCGCGGTGCGCCAGCCGATTTCCAGTATCTTTTTTATCTCGGTATTATCAGTATTAAATGCCGCGTTCATTTTAAACGGATACCCGGTAAAAGTGCCGTAAATGTCATCAATAGTAAGCGGTTCGTTTTTGGTTTGAACCTTTAGTTGTATATACCGGTAAGTGCGCCAATACAGCGAAGTGTAGGATTGCCCCGTGCTGCCGTCCGAAATCACGCTGTCGGTTCGCCCGTAGAAATCCTTCCCTTCAACATCATTACGGTTGCTTTTGCGATAGCCGTATTTAGCTAAATTATCATATAACGATTCTACATAACCTATCGAAATACCGGCGTTCTTTCCACCGCTAAAATCAAAGGTTAAATAAGCGCTGGTAAGGTAAGTTTGATCGAGAAGGAGGGTTACTGTACTATTAGCAGGAATGGTTACCGCAGTTTTTGTGGCGGGGAACGAAGCAGGGACGCTAATACCATCTGCCTTTCGTAAGGAAGGTATACGTTGCAATGTGCGTTCCATTTGGGGCAGGGTAGAAGGCACCAGCATCCAGCCAAAGGCATCTACCATGCCCTTGGGGTGGCCGTGGCCTATTTCTGCGGCTTTCGGCCAGGTACTGTCGTCGTAATTTACAGCTTCCGAACCTTTAATGGCCATGTTCATATCTACCACCTCGCCATGCCCGGCTACATAATAGCCGCCATACGAAGCACCGCCAATGGGGTGGTAGGCGCTGTCCCGTACACATCGCCAGTTGGTGTCAGTATTCAATATTTCTTCGGTGGTGGTATTTCCCTGAACAATAAAACCTGTACGCAAGGTCATCTGCGCTTCGGGGCGGTATTGGGCATCGTTCCAAACCGTGGCCGCGAGCGTATTTTTGCCTGCTGTTAAATAAGGTGCCAGGTCAACAGTCTCATAGTTCCAGTAGTAAATATCGCCACGTGCCGGGCCTACTGAGACCAACATGCCATTCACATATAATTTATACCGGTTATCGGCAGATACATGAATAACAAACGATGCAGGCTTACCAGTTAAATTAACGCTTTTGCGGAAATGATAAACGCCATATGTTGTCCCCTCGTCTTTTTGCGCGGTTATCCAGTAGGCGTGCCATTCCTTATGGGTAATAGTAATATCGGGTGATTGCGAATAAGCGGTTGAAGCAACAAATAGGCCTGCGAACAACAAGGCTGCGGTAAAAAATGATCTCATGTATAGGTTAATTGATTGGCTAAATATAGCGAAACGAAATTTTTTATCCATCCCTTGCTTTCATGGTAGAAAGGATTTATATTTATGTACCAATTATGTTACAGAACCTATTATGACCTGGGATTCATTATTTCATGTACCATTCATCCTTATGCTGGCGCTATTACTGCATGCCTTCACAGGTAAACTGGTAGAAAAGGGTATGAAGGAAAAAGTGTATTACCCGTTACTTATACTTACAAGTACGGGTTTTTACCTCTTAATATTTTTAGGGATAGGGCTGATACAATTCCGGACGCCGACGTTTTAGTTAGCCATCATTTTAAGGAAGGACGCCAACTTTTCTTTCATCTCGCGCCTGTCGACTATAAAATCCAAAAAGCCATGCTCCTGAACAAATTCTGCAGTTTGGAAGCCTTTGGGCAAATCTTTCTTAATAGTTTCCTTAATTACACGTGGTCCGGCAAAGCCGATCAGTGAACCCGGTTCAGCAATATTAATATCGCCCAGCATCGCATATGATGCAGTTACACCGCCTGTAGTTGGGTCGGTCAATAATGATATATAAGGGATTTTTGCCTGGGACAGTAAAGCCAGTTTAGCCGATGTTTTGGCCATTTGCATTAACGAGAACGCCGCCTCCATCATACGCGCGCCACCCGATTTTGATATCATCAGGAACGGTATTTTGTTAGCTATACTATGATCAATAGAACGCGCTATCTTTTCACCTACAACCGAACCCATCGATCCGCCTATAAAATTAAAGTCCATACAAGCTATCACAATGTCCTGCCCGTCGATTTTACCAACGCCTGCGCGTATGGCATCCTCAAGGCCGGTTTTTTTCATAGTTTCCTTTAGCCTGTCGGTATATTTTTTGGTATCCTCAAAGTGTAAGGGGTCACCCGAATGCAGGTTGGCGAAAAGCTCAGTGAACTCGTTATTATCAAACAGTATTGAGAAATATTCCTTTGATCCTATGCGTAAATGGTATCCGCAGTAATGACAAACGTATTGGTTTTCAACTTGCTCGGAGTAGTGGAGGGGTTTTTTACATTCCGGGCATTTGTTCCAGATGCCGTCCGGCGCTTCCTTCTTCTCCTGAGTGGTCGTAATTATTCCTTTTATCTCGCGTTTAAACCAGGCCATATCTATATCTAGCTCTTTCAATATGATACAAAGGAACGGATTTTTTTTAGATGTGGTGAGATAACTAATTAAAAAGCGTAAAAAATGTCGGGATTATGAAGAAAATCAAATCATTACAGTAGTCTTGGTGTACATTGTACAATATCTCATCGGTGCTAAAAATGTGATGTTATAAATTTTCTATAGCATAAGCCCTTAATTTTTATAAAATTCGTAT
>CAIWRU010000146.1 GCA_903915155.1 uncultured Mucilaginibacter sp. | reverse complement strand
ATTCAGATATTCTAAATTCAGTTATTCATAAGGATGAAGTTGTGACAATACCATTAATGAAAGATGAAGAACCTGAAAATTCTTTGATTTTAAATTTCAATTATACACGTACCATAGAAAAGTACTTTGACAATTCTTATAATAAACGATCGAGGTCTATTAGCATAAACTATATACATGGACAGATAGGAGATTCTAAAAATCCATTGATATTTGGTTTTGGGGATGAATTAGATGATAGCTATTTGAAAATGGAATTGGAGAAAATAAAAGGTTTTTTTCAGTATATTAAATCCTTTTGGTATTTCAAAACATCTAACTACCACGATTTAATTCGTTTTATAGAATCAAATGTTTTTCAAGTTTATATTTTGGGGCATTCGTGTGGGTTGTCAGATAGAACTATGTTAAATATGATTTTCGAACATGACAACTGCAAATCAATTAAAATATTTTATCATGGAAATGGTGATATTAATAATTTCCGAAATTTAACTCAAGAGATTTCTAAACACTTCAAAAATAAAGTTGAAATGCGTCGGAAAATAGTTCCTTTCGACAAGTCAAGTCCGATGCCTCAAATAGAAACATAGTATATTTGTTGATTATTGCTTGACTTGGTTATTTCGGTACGGCCAGGCTTTATTTGCGCGTATGATGACGCAATAAATAGTGAAAGAAGAATAATTAGCAGAGCGGGTTAGCCGGTAGCATTTGATTGAGATATGATACCTGCTAATTTACAGAAATGCTTTGGTTAAAGGGGTGACAGTGTGTTGTCAGTAACGAATAAGTGCTTTATAACCAATTGATTAATTTTTGTGGTTTGTGGGGACAACAAGCAACTGAAATGTAATTATATGGTTAACACAATTTAGCCATTTTATTTATTAAATAATTGATAATCAATATTTTAATATAGAATTAGATTGAAATTGTGTTAACCATATGATTTGAGTAATGCACTATACATGCCTTTATATGGGCTATTACTTTCTTAACAGGGCGGCTTTTAATGGCAAGGTATAGGTTAGTATAGTGCTTTGGTTTGTTCGGATTTCCCAACATTTTTTCTCAAATTAGCAGCCCATGAAGTTAGAATTGTTTATCCCCTGTTTTATTGACCAATTATACCCCGAAACTGCTTTTAACACTGTGAAAGTTTTAGAAAAGGCTGGGTGTACGGTGGATTATAACCCACAGCAAACCTGCTGCGGTCAGCCCGCGTTTAATGCGGGTTTTTGGGATGATGCTAAGGAAGTGGGGAGCAAATTTCTGAACGATTTTCATGAGGAGAGTGTGATCGTGACGCCATCGGCATCATGCACCGGCATGGTGAAAAATTATTATAATGACCTGTTTACCAATACCACGCTGCACAATAAATGCCGCGCGATACAGGGCAATATTTATGAGCTGTCGGATTTTTTGGTGAATATATTGCAGTTCGATTATTTTGGCGCTGAGTTGGACGGTCGTGCTGTTTACCATGATAGCTGTAGCGGCCTGCGCGAGTGTAAGATAAAAGAAGAACCGCGCCAGTTATTATCAAAAGTGATTGGCCTTGAAATGGTGGACCTGGTTGACAATGAAACCTGTTGCGGGTTCGGCGGCACTTTTGCGGTAAAATTTGATGCTATATCCACAGCCATGGCCCAGCAGAAGGTTGACAATGCTTTGGCTGCCGGGGCGGAGTATATTATCAGTACCGATGCATCGTGTTTACTGCATTTGCAGGGCTATATCGATAAAAACAGTCTACCCATAAAAACAATGCACTTGGCCGATGTGCTGGCGCATGGGTGGGGAAACGTTTGATGATTTAAACTAATGGAAAAGCAACCGGGATCAGTAAAAGTAAGTTTAGCAATAATCGCGATTCTGGGTTGGTTTGCCGTCATCAGCCAGTTCTGTATCAATATTAACAGTGGGGCAGCATCATATCACCTACTGATATTACGGTTCTTCGATTACTTTACCATCACTACAAATATTATTGTCGCATTTAGCTGTTCTACACTGTTGTTTAGTACCGGCAATGGTTGGAGCAAATTCCTTTCAAAGGAACAAACACTTACTGCTATAACTGTTTACATTATAATAGTGGGTTTAATCTACAACCTCATATTGCGTGGATTGTGGAAACCGGAAGGTTTGCAATTGATTGTGGATGAGTTATTGCATTCTGTGATCCCCGTTCTGTTCCTGCTCTACTGGCTTATATATGTGCCTAAAGATCAGCTTAAATGGAAAGATGCATGGGCCTGGTTACTATATCCGCTTATATACACTACTTATGTATTTATTTTTGGTGGTATCACTGGTTTTTATCCTTACCCATTTGTCGACCTTGATCAACTGGGGCCCGGTAAAACGTTGCTCAACGTAGTAGGAGTGGCCCTAATATTCTTAGCCTTTTTCTATCTTTTAATAGCGATCGCGAAATTCAGCAACAGGAAAAAAGCTTAATAAACTATAAAAAATCATCGGTGTAATCCTCAAAAAATAATCGTAAATTTGCACCTCAAAATACACATCACTTAGTAGGTGATTATACTTAATTCATTTTTTACAAAACAAATAAATCATAGTTGTAGATGATTAATATTACACTTCCCGATGGCTCTGTCCGTGAGTACGACAAAGGCATCACTTCCGCACAGATAGCATTATCTATCTCTGAAGGTTTAGCACGCAATGTATTGGCAGCCGAAGTTGACGGCCAGGTTTGGGACGCAAGTCGCCCTATTGAGCATGATGCACATGTAAAACTATTAACCTGGAACGATCCTTCCGGTAAAACTACTTTCTGGCATTCATCGGCACACTTAATGGCCGAGGCTTTGGAGGCGCTTTACCCGGGCACTAAATTCGGTATCGGCCCACCATTGAAAGAGCAACCCGGTTTTTATTATGATGTTGATTTTGGCGATCGCGAATTTTCATCGGATGAATTTAAAAAGATAGAAGATAAGATCATTGAGCTGGCTAAAACCCGCGAAGAGTTTATCCGCAAGCCGGTTAGTAAAGCCGATGCAATAGAATATTTTACAGATAAAGGCGACGAGTACAAACTCGACCTGATAAAGGACCTGCCTGATGGCTCGATAACTTTTTACACACAGGGTAATTTTACCGATCTGTGCCGCGGCCCGCATATCCCCAACACAGGTTTTATAAAAGCTGTTAAGCTGATGAGTGTTGCCGGTGCCTATTGGCGCGGTGATGAAAGCCGGAAGCAGCTTACACGTATTTATGGGGTTACTTTCCCTAAGGCGAGTGAGCTAACTGATTACCTGCATCTGATTGAGGAAGCTAAGAAACGCGACCACCGTAAATTAGGTAAGGAACTGGAACTGTTCGCATTTTCTGAAAAAGTAGGCATGGGCCTGCCACTATGGTTGCCTAAAGGAACTGCTTTGCGTACACGTTTAGCTGATTTCCTAACTAAAGCGCAAGTTAAAGCTGGCTATGAGC
The DNA here is from genome assembly GCA_903915155.1 of uncultured Mucilaginibacter sp. GTDB lineage: Bacteria > Bacteroidota > Bacteroidia > Sphingobacteriales > Sphingobacteriaceae > Mucilaginibacter. The sequence continues at coordinate 5,645 of CAIWRU010000146.1, read as the reverse complement.
AGGTTATCACTCCGCACATCGGCCACAAAAATTTGTATGTAACTTCGGGTCACTATGAAAAATATGGTGCCGATTCATTCCAGCCTATAAAAACGCCGCAGGAGGGAGAGGAGTTCTTTTTAAAACCAATGAACTGCCCTCACCATTGCGAGATTTACAAAACCAAGCCGCGTTCGTACAAGGACCTTCCGGTTCGTTTAGCCGAGTTTGGTACTGTTTACCGTTACGAACAAAGCGGTGAGCTGCACGGTTTAACCCGCGTGCGTGGTTTTACACAGGATGATGCGCATTTATTCTGCCGTCCCGACCAGGTGAAGGAAGAATTTAAAAAGGTAATTGACCTGGTTCAATACGTATTAAAAGCCCTTGATTTTACAGAATACACCGCACAGATCTCGTTGCGCGACCCGGAAAACAAAGCTAAATATATTGGCACTGATGAGAATTGGGCGTTAGCAGAAGCCGCAATTATTGAAGCATCAGCCGAGAAAGGCTTAAACACTGTTGTAGAATTAGGCGAGGCGGCTTTCTACGGCCCTAAGCTTGATTTTATGGTGAAGGACGCCCTGGGCAGAAAATGGCAGTTGGGTACTATACAGGTTGATTATAACCTGCCTGAGCGCTTTGAACTGGAATATACCGGCAGCGATAACCTGAAACACCGGCCCGTAATGATACACCGTGCACCGTTTGGCTCACTGGAGCGTTTTGTGGCTGTTTTGATTGAACATTGTGCGGGTAATTTCCCGCTGTGGTTGTCGCCTGAGCAGTTTGTAATCCTGCCGATCTCGGAAAAATATGAAGATTATGCAAAAAAACTTTCAGATTCGTTAAAAGATTCGGATATTTGCGGGCTTATTGATTTCAGGGATGAGAAGATAGGGCGGAAGATACGCGATGCTGAAGTCAAAAAGATCCCTTATATGTTGATAGTTGGCGAAAAAGAGACTGCCGAAGGGTTAGTTTCAGTTCGTAAACATGGTGTGGGAGATTTGGGAAGCATGAGCATAGAAGATTTTAAAAATCAAATAATTAAAGAAATAACAGTATAACTTGGCATTAAACAAACCCTTTAATAGAGGACCAAGGCTTCCTTTTAAGAGAAAAGAAGCTGAACACAACATTAATCAATTTATAAAAGCTCCGGAAGTGCGCCTTGTGGGTGATAACGTGGAGCAGGGTATTTTTTCATTGCGCGATGCTTTAGCCATTGCACAGGAACAAGAACTGGACCTGGTTGAAATATCGCCGAATGCTGTGCCGCCTGTTTGTAAGGTAACCGACTATAACAAGTTTGTTTACGAACAGAAGAAGAAGCTGAAAGAGATAAAAAGCAACGCCAAACAAACTGTAATTAAAGAAATTAGGTTTGGACCGAATACTGATGACCATGACTTTGAATTTAAATTAAAGCATGCAATGAAATTTTTGGAATCGGGCGAAAAGGTGAGGGCCTATGTACACTTCAAAGGCCGTGCAATAGTTTACAAAGAGCAGGGCGAAATATTGCTGCTGCGTTTTGCACAGGCATTAGAAGAAGTAGGCAAGGTAGAGCAACTGCCAAAGCTGGAAGGAAAACGGATGTTTTTAACCGTGGCCCCGAAAGCAGCTAAGAAATAGAAATTAGAGAATAGTGATTAGAGATTAGGGTAAATCCGAAATTGAAATTCCGACATTCGAAATAAAGATAATACGTTGCGATAACGTACATAACTAAAACAAATAAATAACAGCTATGCCAAAAATGAAAACCAATTCCAGTGCAAAAAAGCGTTTTAAGCTTACTGGAACCGGTAAAATTGCAAGAAAGAACGCATACAAAAGCCACATCTTAACCAAGATGAGCACAAAACGTAAGCGTAACCTAACTCACACCAGTTTAGTTTCTGATGCTGATATGGGTAACGTAAAACGTATGCTTTGTATCGGAAAGTAATTAATTAATTTTTTAACCAGGTATTAGAGTTTTTAAAGTCCGAAAGGCACTCACTACCAAAAACAACAAGAAATGCCACGTTCAGTTAACGCAGTCGCGTCGAGAAGACGCCGGAAAAAAATCATGAACCTCGCCAAAGGTTATTGGGGTTCAAGAAGCAAGGTTTACACCGTTGCTAAAAACACAGTAGAAAAAGGCTTACAGTATGCATACCGTGACCGTAAGACCAAGAAAAGAGAATTCAGGGCTTTATGGATCCAGCGTATTAACGCAGGCGCACGTCAGCACGGAATTTCGTACTCACAATTAATGGGTAAGTTAGCCGCTAAAGAAATAGGCCTTAACCGTAAGGTATTAGCCGATTTAGCGATGAATCACCCAGATGCTTTTAAAGCAGTTGTTGACGCTGTAAAATAAGCCACAATTTATTTTATATAGAAAAACCCACTCAAATGAGTGGGTTTTTTGTTTTTAGTCCCCCCTTTAGGGGGCGGAGGGGGCTTACAAATAATTCAACTCTTCGGTAGCATAATCAATATCCATAAAGTGCTTAAAATTCTGCACGTCTTTCTCTACCATCTTTCTGAATACCGGGTTAAACACCCTTGCAACTCGCGCACCAATTGTGCCTGCGGGTGGCTGGTAAGTAATCACTACATCAACACGGGTTCCGTCACCGGTTATCCCATCCCTGAAACGAACCTTGCCTGCATTTTCAATAATTGAGCCGGGTAACGAGCTCCATCCTATCATTTCATTGGGTTTGTCCTTCACTATCTCGGCATCCCATGTTAAATTGGTTAAACCGGTAGGAAGCTTTAATACCCAACGCGAGCGATCGTCAGTCAGTAATTCCACGCTTTTTAAATGCATCATAAATAAAGGCAGGTTATCCAGCCTGCGCCAAAATGCGTAAACTTCGTGCCTTGGTTTATGTATCACAAATGATGAACGTATATTAATATTAACAGGGTCAGATGAATATTCATCCAAACGCGAATATAATTCACAATGCCCGGTTAGTCCACGATTTAATAAATATCCACCTGCACCAAGTTTAATAATACTTGAAAGCGGGCTTTTAAAGATGTTCCTTAGCCCCGAATAGCTTAACATTGCCCCGCCAATAATTGAGGTGTACCGCTCGGGCCAGCTTAAATTTAATTCTTCTTCATGGGCCTCAGGCTCATGGTGTTTTGTTGGGTGAAGTTTTAACGTTCTTGCAGTCATATTGGTAGTAATTGGTGAGTTAAAATTAAGTATTTATAACTTTATAGTATAAGTTAAACGTGATAAATCCGCGGATGTTTCACCAAAAAATAAACACCCGCTTATTTTGCCATTATCAATAGTTGTAGTACTTTTACGGCGCTTTAGGTTTCCTTTTGGGCATGCTCATAGGAATTAAAAGGGAATATGGTGTAATTCCATAACTGTCCCGCAGCTGTAAGCTCCATAACCATCGTCCATTCAATTGGTCACTGTTTCGATACTATCGGGCGGGAAGACAGGACGAGAGGGGAGTAAGTCAGAAGACCTGCCAAAGCCATATTGTTATTCATAGCTTTCGGGGATTGAAGCTTGGATGTGAATACTCTTCAAAAAGTGTGTTTTCATTTCAACTTTCTGTTCCTGCAAGCCTGGGTTTAATTCATCACGAAAATGGGAATACAGGTACATAAGGTCAAAAGCACAAAAATTCCAATAGGGTTATTTTGTCTTTTAATTGTATTTCCTGCAATTACTTATGCCCAATCCGATACTACAAAAAAACTAAAGGAAGTTGAAGTTAAAACTTCATCTATACCATTAATCCAAACCCCGACACCCGCACAGCAGGTTACCACCAGCGACTTTACACGTTACAGTGCTTTTAACGTTGCCGATGCAATAAGAGATTTCGCAGGTGTAAACATTAAAGATTACGGCGGCATTGGTGGATTAAAAGTGGTATCGGTACGCAGTTTGGGGGCCGATAACACAGCCGTACTTTATAATGGCGTGCAACTAAATGATGCGCAGAATGGGCAGATTGACCTTAGTAAATTCAATTTGGCTAATATCCAATCCATCACACTATACAATGCACAGCCACCTGATATTTGCCAAACTGCCAGGGCTTATTCATCGGCCAATGTACTTGCCATACAAACAATTCAACCACATTTATCCCCCGAAAAGCCATTTAAAATAATGGCAGGAGTGAAGGCCGGTTCATTTGGTTTGTTTAACCCATACCTGCAATGGCAGCAGCGCATTAGTAAATACTGGTCGTTTGTTATTAATAGTTATGATGAAGAGGCAAAGGGCCGGTACAAGTACAAGGAAAATGGCGATGGCTCCGATACCCTTGCTATCCGTAGAAATACAGATGTTCATACCCAGGAAGCCGATGCTGAGTTATATTGGATAAAATCCGATAGTAATAAATTCAACCTGCAATTCAATTTTTATAATTCATCACGCGGTTTGCCATCCGCAGTGGTTTACCAGGCAGCGCCAACTACGCAGCGTTTATATAACCGTGATTACAGTATGCAGGCCGGTTATCAGCATATTGCAGATAATGGCTTGCAAATTTTACTGAACACGAAAATTTCGCAAAGCTCTGTCAGATATACTGATACTGGCGGCGTTTATAATAACCAGGGTTTCATAGACGAAAATTACAGGCAACGCGACTTTTATCAGTCGGCGGCGGTAGCTTATCATATCCTTCCCGAATGGAAAGTATCTTATTCTTCTGATTTCGATGTCAGCAGCCTTAGTTCAGACGTCTACAGTTATGATTTCCCAACCCGCTTAAGCCTTTTCAATGTTTTGGCAACCGACGTTAGCATCGGCAAATGGCGCTTCCAGGGAAATGTGTTGCATACGTACATTAATGATGAGGTTAAAACCGGAACTGTAGCATCATCCAAATCGGCTTTCTCACCGGCGTTTATAGCTAATTATCAGCCATTTACCTCTACGGATCTTAAGCTTAGGGCCTATTGCAAAAGCACATTCCGCAACCCTACTTTTTCCGAACAGTATTATTATGCCATAGCTCCACGGCCTTTAAAACCGGAATATTCATCTCAATATGATCTCGGCGCTGTATACACCAAAAGCCTGGAAGGCATTTTTGATTACATAACACTCAGTGCCGATGGTTATTATAATTATGTAAAAGACAAGATCATTTACATTCCAACCCGCTCGCCAGAAATACCTTCAGTAGTAAACTTAGGAAAGGTTGATATAAGGGGACTTGATGTAGTTATAAAAAGTCAGTTTAAACCTTTTTATGGATGGAAAGGTGTTCTGGCTTTAAATTATACTTATCAAAATGCCATTGACATAACTGATCCAACCGATACATTTTATTTAGATCAGATATCTTATACCCCAAAAAACACGCTGGCTATTAATGCGGGCTTAACGCACAATGGCTTTGGCATATACTATAATCAAATAGCGGCTACGCACCGTTATGACGCAAGCAACAATACTGAACAATATTACCTGCCGGGATATTCCATTAGCGATGGATCGTTAGTTTACAACTTTTTAATTAACAAGCTGCCGGTAATGGCATCTGCCGTGGCATTGACATGCTCGGGCAATGCATTGGCATCGGAATGCGTGAGTTTTGCCTTGAGTCGGGTCAGCGGGCCGAACAGGTGAAGGTGCAGCAGAAGCAGAATCACCTTGAAGCGCCATATCT
>CAIWRU010000145.1 GCA_903915155.1 uncultured Mucilaginibacter sp. | reverse complement strand
TACGAAGATTTCGACCAGCAGCTAAAAAAAATAGGCGAAGGGCCATCAACCAATATCCGTGGAAAAATTGGCAAAACTGCCGATACCTTAGTAGCTACCTTTAATTTTGATAGTGCCGATAAATTCATCCATCTGCATAATGCTAAATATGTAAAAGGGTATAAAGGTCGCGCATTATATTTTTCAGGGAAGAAAAGTTTGGCCACATTACCTTACCAGGAAATAGGTTACGATTATACCGTTTCATTTTGGATAAACCCTGACGCCAATAATGCTCCCGGTTCTGTGCTTTTCAGTTCGGAAAATGCCGTTGTAAAATTAAAACAAAGCAATACCGGCAACCTTGGTTTTTCACGCGAGGGCTATGATTATGACTTTGGTTATACCGTTCCGGAAAATGCATGGACCCACATTGTAATAACCGGCACCAACAAAGGGACGAGCCTATATGTTAATGGCAAATTACAAAAAAGCTTGGCTGATGATTGGATCCAGTTTGCGGATAAGAAAAAAACAAAGATGCGAAAATCGGAAACCCTGTTCTTCCCGATGCAAACAATTGGGGGCTTTCATGGCAAAATAGATGAGCTACAGGTATGGAACAAAATACTATCCGACAAAGAAATTCAGCATTTGGGTACTGACCTATAACATCCAAACAATCAATTATTGTAAAAACCTCAATTTGTATATTACTTCCGGGGCGATTTTTTACAATATTTAATTTAATATGGCAATAAACAGCATTTTTCGAATATTTCATTAAAAGCAACTTGCCCTATTTTAGTGTAAATCTTTCAAAAACACCCCCTAAAGTTTATTAAGATTTTTACAATTCTTCATCTAAATTTAAAAAACTATATTAATCGCTACAGGTTTTTCTTTTAGCAATCTTTGCTTAAATTGAACCCAATATAATCCCACATGAGAATATATCATCTTGCTGCCGAATGTTACCCTGTTGCCAAAGTTGGCGGTTTAGCCGATGTGGTTGGCGCTTTGCCAAAATACCAGAATAAGCTGGGCATGGACGCCGCAGTTGTTTTACCTTTTTACGACCGAAAATTTACCCGCGAACATACTTTTGATACCGTTTTCCAGGCCTCGACCCTGATGGGCACGCGCCGCCTTTATTTCGAGGTTTTAAAAGAACGCGACAATATTTTAGGGTTCGAATTATACCTGATAAAGATCCCGGGTTTGTTAGACCGCGAAGAAGTGTACATGTACCCCGATGAACGCGAGCAGTTCATCGCCTTCCAGATCGCTTTTTTAGATTGGATAAGCTATTCGCAGCAAAGCCCCGATGTTATCCATTGCCATGATCACCACGTGGGCCTGGTACCCTTTTTACTAAATTACTCAAAGCTTTATACCCGTTTGGCTAATACGCCAACGGTATTTACCATACACAACGGCCAATACCACGGGGTGCTGGGTTGGGACAAGGTTTCGTACCTGCCCGAAATTGATATGAGCAAATCCGGTTTGCTGGATTGGGCCGGAATGATAAACCCATTGGCTGCCGCAGTAAAATGCTGCTGGAAATATACAACGGTATCGCCAAGCTATTTGGAAGAGCTTACCATTAACTCGAACGGCCTTGAATATTTATTTTATTTAGAGAAGGAAAAAGGATCGGGTATTATAAACGGCATCGACACCGAGGTCTGGAACCCCAAAACCGACCCCATGATACCTGCAAAATTCACCCCGGCGAAACAGGAAGAAGGCAAACAAAAAAACAAGCAGGAACTATGCGAGCGGTTTAATTTATCGCCCGATAAACCTTTGATAGCTTTTATTGGTAGGCTTGTGCTTGAAAAAGGTGCAGATATGTTGCCCGCCGCATTTATGCGGAGTATAAGCGAACACAAAGACAAAGTGAATTTCCTGGTATTGGGTGCCGGCGACGTAAACATGGAACTGCAGTTAACACTGCTTAAAGAAGCGGATCCCGAGCAATACAATGTATTTATTGGCTATGACGAGGCCCTTGCTCACATAGTGTATGCCGGAGCTGATTTTTTACTGATGCCCTCGCGGGTTGAACCTTGCGGGCTTAACCAGTTATATGCCCTGCGTTACGGCACAGTGCCTGTAGTGCGCAGCACCGGCGGGTTAAAGGATACGGTTATTGATTTTGGTGATGAAGGGGGCTATGGCATACGCTTTAACAATGTAAACGTTGACGATATTTGTCATTCCATAAACCGCGCTATTGCATTATATGATAATATACCGCACCTGCAGTTATTACGAAAACGAATGATGGCCCTCGATTTCTCATGGGATCGCTCTGCTAAAGAATATATCCATTTATATGAAAGTTTAACTCCAATAATATGACATCAAAAGTAATATGCATTGTACTTGGCGGTGGCCAGGGCAGCCGCTTATCCCCGCTTACTGCTACACGCTCGAAACCTGCAGTACCTATTGCCGGTAAATACAGGCTGGTTGATATCCCGATCTCTAATTGCCTTCATTCGGGTATTACGCGTATTTATGTGTTAACGCAGTTTAATTCGGCTTCGTTAAATAAGCACATTAAAAACACGTATCACTTTAGCAGTTTTAGCGAGGCTTTTGTTGACATATTGGCCGCAGAGCAAACCCCCACCAGCGGGCACTGGTACCAGGGTACTGCCGACGCGGTGCGCCAGAGCTTACACCATTTGGCGGTGCATGAATTTGATTATGTGCTGATATTGTCGGGCGACCAGTTGTACCAGATGGATTTTGAGCAGATGATAGATGATCACATTAAAGCAGAGGCTGAAATATCGATAGCTACCATACCGGTACACGCTAATGATGTGCCGGGCTTTGGTATTTTGAAAACCGACAGCGATAACCTGGTTACGGCTTTTATTGAAAAACCCAAAACAAATTTTGAAAGCTGGAAATCAGAGGTGAGTGATGAAATGGCCTCACAGGGCAGGTTTTACCTTGCATCAATGGGTATATACATTTTTAACCGCTCAATGTTGTATGAATTATTGGATGGCAATGAGCGTACCGACTTTGGCAAGGAGATCATTCCCCAGTCTATCGGGAGCCATAAGGTATTAAGCTACCAGTACGAAGGCTACTGGACCGACATAGGTACCATACCTTCATTCTTTGATGCTAATATTGGTTTGACAGACGATATACCCCAATTCAACCTTTTCGATAAAAATTATATATTTACCCGTGCCCGCATGCTGCCCCCATCAAAAATGAGCGGTACACATGTAATCAAGGCTATAATTGCCGATGGTTGCATCATTAGTGCCAGCCATATCACACGGTCGATTATTGGTATCCGTACCCGTATAGGCGTTGGTACCACTATTGAAAATTGCTACGTAATGGGCAGCGATAACTACCAAACGCTTGAACAAATTGAGGAAGCCAATGCAGCCAATTCGCCAATTATGGGCATAGGCGACAGATGCTACATCAAAAATGCTATTATCGACAAAAACACCTATATAGGTAACGATGTAAAAATTAACTGCGGCACCAAGCTTGAAGATGGCGATTACGGCACGCACACTGTTCAGGACGGGATAGTAGTAGTTAAAAAGCGTGCGGTTATACCACACGGCACCGTTATTTAATTAAAAATTAAATAAAACAATTTCATGTTAATTTTTTTGTAATAGTACAAACTCACTATTAAAAACTAAAAAAATTAACACTATGAAAAAGCTATGTTGTATGATCGCTTTAGCGGCGATCTCTTTTGGCAGCGTTTACGCGGCGCCTGTAACAGGTAGTGCTATGAAAGCGGATACTACCATGAAGATGAAGAAGAAAAAGATGAAAGTGAAGACAGATACGTCGAAGATGAAAATGAAGATGAAAAAGGATACTACTAAAATGTAATATCAACAAAAAGGCCTCCCGGAACTCAGGAGGCCTTTTTGTTTAAAGCGACAAGCTTTCGCTTATTGCCGGGAGCTTCAAATTTAAACCGGCCTTCACAAATTTCTCCATCACTTCCTGTTTATCAATCTTAATAACCGGGAAACTATCGTAATGCATACCTACCACATTTTTGCAGTTGATAAAATCACAGGCTTTTATGGCATCATCGGCACCCATGGTGTAATTATCCCCAATAGGCAAAAAAGCCCAGTCGAGATTTTCATCGGCCAATAATTTCATATCATAGGTAAGGGCGGTATCACCTGCAAAATAAATGGCTTTACCTTCGGCATAAACAACAAAACCGGCCGGGTTGCCGCCATATGAGCCGTCGGGCATGGAGCTGGAATGTATGGCGTTAACCATTTTAACGCGCCCAAAGTCAAAATTAAAACCGCCGCCAATGTTCATGTCATGTGCCTCAACTCCCTGGTTGCCCAACCATGTGGCAATTTCTGCAATGCAGATAACTGTGGCACCGCTGTTTTTTTGTATGGTCAGCAGGTCCGCAGTATGATCGCCATGGCCGTGTGATACCAGTATATAATCCGGTTTCAGGCTGTTCACATCAATATGCTTAGCCAGTGGGTTGTGCGTAATAAACGGATCAAAAAGTAAAGTTTTGCCACCCGTCTCGATCGAAAAGCAGGATTGGCCGTAATAGGTAGTTTTCATACGGTATAATATTTTTTAGTTTTTATTTTCCAAAAAGGCCGCCCAGGCCGCCAAACATTTGCTGCGTCATAGCGGCCATTTCACTTTGGCTTACGTTATCGGCTTGTTCAAGGGCCTTATTAAGTGCTACTATCAGTAATTCTTCCAGTTCCTCTTTATCGGCCTGTTTAAAAAAGTCGTCGTCAATAGTTATGGACTGTATTACTTTATTGGCGTTGGCGCTTACGGTAATTTTGCCGCCTTCGGAACTGCCGGTAACGCTTATAGCATCAAGGCGCTTTTTAACTTCGCCAGCCTTTTGCTGGGCTTCCATCAGTTTATCGAACATATTGGGATTATTTAAGTTAATTGGATGAGTCTTGACTATGCTAATGTCCCACCCAAAAGTTCAACTAAATTAAGTCGATTTCATTAATTTAGTTTTATCAAAGCAAAAATATTACATTCACTCAATCACTAATTCGCTCATTCACTCAATATCCCTACTGGTCTTCTTCGGTCTCGCCATTACCCGTGTAAGCACTTTTACGCACTACTGGCATGCCGGTCATTTTGAATAGGTCATCCAGGTGCAGCAGGCTGCCGTTAACCATATTGCCGAGCAGCACAATGGTTACGTCGTTCTTCATATCGCGCAGGTAAATGTGCCTGAAACCGTGCCACCAGCCGGTGTGGTAAACCACCTTTTGGCCCGGTGCCTCGAATAATCTCCAGCCGTAACCGTAGTTAAAGTGCCCGCGCAGCATAGGGTTGCGGTCGGTATAGGCCGAATCCTGGGTAGCTGGTTTAAGCAGTCGACCCGCCCTTAAAGCGCGGTCGAAAAGGAACATATCGCCCACGGTGCTGTAAACGCCGTATGCGCCTAATGGGCCATCTAAAAAGTTGGGTGCTACTGAATATTTCCAGCTGTTACGGTCATGGCCCAATACGTTGGTAGGTATTTTATCATATACTGCTTTTGAGTAAGCAGCAGTATTGGCCATGCCTGCGGGGGTAAAAATATTATCCTTCACATATTGCGCGTAGTTTTCGCCGCTAACCTTTTCAATTATGGAGCCTAGCACCATAAAGTTGGAATTGTTGTATAAAAAGCGCTTATCGGGCTTGTTGAACGGATTGGGCTTGTACTGGGCTATCATGTCCATGGTTTGCTGGTTGGTGATGCCCTTTTTCTGGTTTATATGCTGTGCCCGGTATATATCATCAACAAAATAAACATAGTTCATCATACCCGAGCGGTGCGTAAGCAACAAACGTATAGTAATGCCGGGGTATGGAAAATTCGGAAAGAAATCGCGCACATCCTGGTTAAGCTTAAGCTTGCCGCGCTCCATCAATTGCAAAATAGCGGTTGAGGTTATGGTTTTGGTAACTGATGCCAGCTGGAACTTGGAGTTAACGGTAAGGCTATCCATATGCGGGTAATTGGCCCAGCCAAAAGCGTTCTCGTAAATTATCTTGCCTTTTTTTGCCACCAATATAGCGCCGTTAAAGTTGGCTACCTGGTGCAGGTGCTTCATAAATGCATCTATCTTTTTATCGCCTTTTTTTTGGTCGTATTTTAAATACTGGGCAGCGTTGAAAGGTTTTCCCAGGTCGGGAGTTGAAGAAACTTTTTTATTTTGACTTTGCGAACATGAAGCTAATAAAAGCAGGAGGATGGTAGCAGGGAGAACGGTTTTATACAATATGGCCATACGTAAAATTCTTTCACTTTAACGAAACGCAAAAGTTAAAAATTATACCTGCGCAATAAATTAAAGTTTTGAACATTTGGCAAATGTTATGCACTTTTTGCGGAATTTGTTAAATTGCTGATGATGAAAAGGATTGCAATTGGTCTGCTGATGCTTGTTTCGTTAACGGCATTTGCCCAGCATAGAATTAACGTTGTTTTAAAAAAGCAACTGGATAGCGTTATTGTGCTCGACCAGAAATACCGCGATATATTATCGCTGTTGATGGATCCACAAAAAAACGACTCCACAGCAAAAAGTTTGTCGATGACGGTGGCGCAAGCCAATAATCATTACTGGCCGTTACAAAATAAACTCGACTCGCTTAACGTGGTATTTATTGAGGGCGTATTTAAAAGATATGAATACCCGGGTAAAACCCTGGTGGATACCCCTGCTAACGAGTCGGCGTGGTATATTATACAGCATTCGCAAAAAATTCACAAATATATTCCCATCATAAAAAAAGCCGCCGAGGAAGGCGAAATACCTTTCCATCTGTATGCCATGATGCTCGACCGCGACCAAATGGACCTTGGGCAAGAACAGGTTTACGGAACACAAGTAACTTGCCGGGTGATCAAAAACGGCAAGAACGAATGCTTTGTTTGGCCCATAAAAGATGCTGCCAAAGTAAATGAGCGGCGAAAAAAAGCAGGTTTCCCAAACACGGTTGAAGAAAATGCCCAAAGGCTTGGGGTAACTTATAGGGTGATGAAGATTGATGAAGTAAAGTAAAAAAAATAATCGAACAACTTTACCTCAATCATATCCACTTTACATTCCGGTCGGGTGTAGATGTTGTATTTTGGTATGGTTAACATTTTATAATTAACACCATGTACAGGCTTTGTTTTATATTTGAATTGTTCTAAAATTCGTCTATGTCTGCAATTTCAACATTATGTGATTTATTACTAAATGAGTTATATAAATTCTCCGAAACCACCCTTTCTTTAGGGCCTCCAATTAACGATGACAGGCTGGAAAATTTTGAGCAAAGTTTGGGATTTAGATTGCCTTCTGACTTTAAGTATATCTTAAAAATGCATAACGGCATTTCGCTAACTGGCACTGGAATATTAGGATTAGATAAACAATTAAGAGGTTCGTCTCTAGACGAAGTATATAAATTTGAACACTACGAAGTAGGTAATCCAATGCCAGCGGAATTTCTACCTTTTTCGCCTGATGGTTTTGGAAATCATTACTGCCTCAACCTATCAAAATTTGAAAATGAGATTTGTCCCGTAGTTTTTTGGCAACACGATATTATTTATGATGATATAAATGATGTTGAAGAATGTAATTTGAGTTTATTGGACTGGATGCAAGAAGTAATGATAGATTGGACGCTTGAGGACACTAATTATGATGGTAGCGACAAATAACCAACCATTTTTGTACCAAAAAGATTACCCTTTACCGTTTACATACATCACATAAAACCCTAACTTTGCCCCTGCAAAATTTTAATACTGATGAGTTTCAGAACCGAACATGATACCATGGGCGAGGTACAGGTACCTGCCGATAAATACTGGGGCGCGCAAACCGAGCGCTCGCGCAATAACTTTAAAATAGGCCCCGAGGCTTCCATGCCAAAGGAGATAATCGCCGCTTTTGCTTACCTTAAAAAAGCCGCCGCTTACACCAATACTGATCTTGGCGTGTTAGCAGCCGATAAACGCGACCTGATAGCACAGGTTTGCGATGAAATTTTAGCAGGCGAATTAGCAGGTGAATTCCCATTAGTAATTTGGCAAACAGGCTCGGGCACGCAGTCAAACATGAACGTGAACGAGGTGGTTTCCAACCGTTCGCACGTAATACAAGGTCATAAATTAGGCGATGGCAAAAACTATATCCACGCTAATGACGATGTGAACAAATCGCAGTCATCAAACGATACTTATCCTACTGCAATGCACATTGCCGCCTATAAAATGGTGATTGATGTAACTATCCCCGGTGTTGAAAAACTGCGCGATGCGCTGAAGGCAAAATCGGAAGCGTTTAAAAACGTGGTAAAGATTGGCCGCACCCATTTAATGGATGCCACGCCGCTTACTTTAGGCCAGGAATTTTCGGGCTATCTATCGCAGTTGGATCATGGATTAAAGGCATTACGTAATACTTTAGACCATTTATCTGAGTTGGCACTTGGTGGCACCGCCGTAGGTACCGGCATCAACACACCAAAAGGTTATGATGTTAAGGTGGCTGAATACATTGCCAAATTTACCGGTCTGCCCTTCCGCACCGCCGAAAATAAATTTGAGGCTTTAGCAGCACACGATGCCATTGTGGAAAGCCACGGCGCGTTGAAGCAAATAGCCGTTTCATTAATGAAGATAGCAAATGATATCCGTATGCTGGCCTCTGGTCCGCGCTCAGGTATTGGCGAGATACATATACCCGACAATGAGCCGGGATCATCCATCATGCCGGGCAAAGTTAACCCAACCCAAAACGAGGCCGTTACTATGGTTGCCGCACAGGTGATGGGTAATGATGTAGCTATTTCTATTGGAGGATCAATGGGCCATTATGAACTGAACGTATTTAAGCCGGTGATGGCAGCTAACTTTTTGCAGTCGGCAAGGTTAATAGGCGATGCCTGCGTATCGTTTACCGACCATTGCGCAAAAGGCATCGAACCAAATTACGACGGTATTAAAAAACACCTTGAAAACTCATTGATGCTGGTAACAGCGCTGAACCCGCACATAGGTTACGAAAACGCGGCCAAGATCGCCAAAAAAGCGTTGAAGGAAAACCTGTCGCTGCGCGAATCGGCTTTGCTATTGGAGTTACTGACCAATGAGGAGTTCGACCAATGGGTGAAACCGGAAGATATGATAGGAAGCTTGAAGTAGAAGCCCCCTAACCCCCTAAAGGGGGAGCAATAAAACAATATGCGAAAATATTTTTTTCAGCTTTTAACTTTCAGCTTTCTACTTTTAACTTTCAGCTCCTGCTGGATGAACCCCAATACGCAAAAGCCTGGCGAGGCCGCGCTGCAGGGCGAATGGCAGCAGGATTCGCTGCCCATGCAAAAACAATTGCTTACCTATTCGTTGTATCGTCTCAGGTTTAGCTGCGATTCGTTCTTTGTATCGATTAAAACGTTCAGCAAGGTAAATTACGGGGCCGACAGCTGCATGAAAACCGGCCGCTGGGTGGAATACACCTGTGGTAATTATGGTAGGCGGAATGACACCCTATTTTTAAAGGGCCAGTTCTGCAACCCCGATTATAGCATAAAAGAAAAGGCCGATTGTTTCCGTATAGGCGTTTATGAGGAAATATTCAAGATAAATAAAATAGCAGACTCAACCATCCAACTTTCAAGTACAACAGGCGTTATACCCATTAACGCCCACTTAATAAAACGCACTACCTGCCATATAAAACCCCTATGATATCGCCATGAAAACAAGCTTTTTAACGAAACTGGTATTGGGCATTGCTATATTTTATGCCCCGCTGCAGGCAATGGCCTGGGGTACTAACGGCCATCGTATTTGCGGCCAAATTGCCGGGAGTTATTTAACCCCGAAAGCCAAAGCCGCTGTAAAGGCTATTTTGGGCAATGAATCCATTGCCCTGGCCAGCAACTGGGCCGACTTTATAAAATCCGACCCTGCCTACAGCTACTTATCGCCGTGGCATTATGTCGATCTGAATAAGGCTTACACCTACCCAGAGTTGGTTGATTTTTTAAACCAGGATTCCAATGTTGATGCCTATACCAAGCTGAACTTTTTGATAGGCGAATTAAAAAAGAAAGGTATTTCTTCGCCCAATAAACTACTCTACCTGCACATGCTGATACATATTGTTGAGGATGTACACCAGCCCATGCACGTTGCCCATGCCGATGATAAAGGCGGTAACGATTTTAAGGTGAACTGGTTCGATAAGCCCACCAATTTGCATTCGGTTTGGGATTCACAATTGATAGATTTTCAACAACTGAGCTATACCGAATATGCAACTGCCATTAACCATACCACAGCTGCCCAGCGCGCCGAATGGCAACGCGCGCCGATAAGCAAATGGCTGTTTGAATCGAACCAGATAGCCGAAGTGCTTTACACCGATATAAAACCCGGCGACAACTTAAATTACAAATACAACTTTAGCCACATTGATACCCTTAACCGCCAATTGTTAAAAGCAGGTGTACGATTGGCCGGGGTATTGAATCAGTTGTTTGGTTAAAATTTTAGGCGAAAGGTAAAAGGATAAAGGCGAAAGGTAATTTACCCACGAGCACCTTTAACCTTTATCCTTTCGCCTTTTACCTCAATAAAATGAAAATACTAATGGTATGCCTCGGCAATATATGCCGTTCGCCGCTGGCGGAAGGTGTGATGCAGCATCTGGCAGATAAGCATAGCCTCGATTGGCAAATAGATTCGGCGGGCACAGGCGGATGGCACGTAGGCGAAGGCCCCGACAGGCGTTCAGTGCGGGCGGCGCATAATAATGGAATCGACATTAGCCGGCAAATATGCCGCAAATTCAGCAAGCGCGATTTTGACGAGTTCGACCTTATTTTTGTGATGGACAAAAGCAATTATGCCGATGTGCTGGCTATGGCGCCGAATCAAGAAGCCGCTGCTAAAGTAAGGTTGCTGTTAGGCGATAAAGAAGTGCCTGACCCTTATTATGACGATACCCAGTTTCAGCCGGTATTTGAGATGATTGAAGAAGGATGTAAGGATATCGTAAAACAGTTTAAGAGTAATACCAATTAATTATTTATTGATTATATTTGATTAAAACGATAAAGGATCATTACTATGGATACGATATTGGTGAAAGTAGATGATGTAGCCGCTAAAAAATGGATGCGGGCTTCCGATGAAAAAAAAACGGAATTGAACGATATGATTAATCGTATAATCAAACGCGCATTTGATAAAAATGGAGAAGATTTTTATCAGTTTTTAGACCGGGTGGGAAAAGAGGCCGAAGCTAACGGGCTTACTGAAGATATATTGAACAAGTTACTAAGTGAAGAATAAAAACTTTGTATTTGATACAAACTCACTTATTAGTGCGCTTTTAATACCCTCATCCATCAGCAGGCAAGCTTTAAATAAAGCAATAACAGCAGGCAACTTAATTTTTTCGGAAGAAAACTTATCGGAATTAAATAAGGTACTAATACGGTCGAAGTTTGATAAATATATTAAGCTGGGTGAGCGTATGGAGTTTATTGAGCGACTTGAAACTGAAGGAATGATTATTAAGCCCAAAAGTAGCTTTACAGATTGTAGGGATACAGATGATAACAAGTTTCTAAATCTTGCTTATGATAGCAAGGCACTATGTATAGTAACTGGCGACGATGATTTACTCGTTTTGTCGCCCTTCCGCTCAATAAAAATTATTACTCCGGCAAACTTCTTAAACAATTTTAATCTTTAAAAAAATTACCCTATCTTCTTAAAATACGCCAGCTCTTCCCCATCCCTTACAATATTTTCAACCCGAATCAGCCCGGCTTTTTCCAATACGCGCTGTGAGCCTATGTTTGCTATGTCGGTAACGGCTACCACTTCGGCTGCCTCATTGTGTTCAAAGGCGTAGGCTACCATTGCTCTTGCCATTTCGCTGGCCAGGCCTTTGCCCCAGTATTTTTTTTCAAGACTGTAACCCAGCTCTATTTTATCCATTTCATTATTAAAATAGCGCAGCAGGCAGCTACCCACAAAATCACCGGTGGCTTTGTCAAAAATACCCCAAATACCCAGCTGTTTATTCGATATATAGTTTACCAGGGCCGAAAGAAATATATTCACCCTTTCTTCGCGGCTGCGTTTGGGGATAAATTGGCAAACTTCGTCGTCGATAAAATGGTTCAGATAAATTTCTTCCTCGCGGAGCAAAAATTCGCGAATGATAAGGCGTGGTGTTTCGGCAATGATGTAGTGCATTTGTGATAAAAGTACCTGGTTAGTTCAATATAATATTCCTCATAGAGGTAGGCGTGTTAATACGGAAACCGGGCTGTAAAGTTTCAATATCACCGTCATTTTACACAAACATAAACAAATGGCTATAAACGGCTATTTTTGTACATTTGCCGCATGGCATCCATCAAACCATCAGTACCTAAAGGCACCCGCGATTTTTCACCCACCGAAATGGTGAGGCGCAACTTAATTTTCGATACCATAAAGGGCGTTTTCCGCAAATACGGCTACCAGCAAATTGAGACTCCGGCCATGGAAAATTCGTCTACCTTAATGGGAAAGTATGGCGATGAAGGAGATAAGTTGATATTTAAGATATTAAATAACGGTGATTTTATAAGCGCAAAGAAAGAAGCTTTGGACGTTGTAAAAAAAATCGTACTTACATCTGAAGCTGAGGGTTTTAGTGAATATTATAGAATGAAGAATCAGCAAGAACACATGGCTAATGAACTTGCTTCAAAAATCTCCGAAAAAGCCCTCCGCTACGACCTCACCGTACCTTTCGCCCGCTATGTAGTAATGCACCAGAACGAGATTACCTTCCCGTTCAAACGCTTCCAGGTGCAACCCGTTTGGCGTGCCGACAGGCCGCAACGAGGCCGCTACCGCGAGTTTTACCAGTGCGATGCCGATGTGGTTGGCTCGCCATCGTTATTGAACGAGGCAGAGTTTGTGATGATATATGACGAGGCCCTAACTAAACTGGGTTTAAAGGACTTCACCATAAAGATCAACAACCGCAAAATACTATCGGGCATAGCCGAAATAATAGGCAAAGCCGATAACATTATCGACCTAACTGTAGCCATTGATAAGTTGGATAAAATTGGCCTGGATGGCGTAACCAAAGAGCTTTTGGAAAAGGGTTTTAGCACCGATGATATTGAAAAACTAAAACCGGTTATTTTACTGGAGGGCTCGAATGAAGAAAAATTGCAAAGCCTGCGTAAAGCCTTAAGTACATCAACAACGGGACTAAAAGGCTGCGAAGAAATTGAAACGGTGTTTAATTACATTGCCGACTGTCCGTTGCAAACTGCGAATTTGCAACTTGACATCACCCTAGCCCGCGGTTTGAATTATTATACCGGCGCCATATTCGAAGTGAAAACCAATGAAGTGGCCATGGGCAGCATAGGCGGCGGTGGCCGTTATGATGATTTGACGGGTATGTTCGGTTTAAAAGACCTTACCGGCGTGGGCATCTCTTTCGGTGCCGACAGGATATATGATGTAATGGATGAACTTAACCTGTTCCCCACCGAAACTAACCAAACCACCAAAGTGCTCATCTGCTGCTTCGATGTCGAAGGTGAAAAATATGCCTTGCCATTGCTGCATAGCCTGCGCCGCAACAACATAAACACCGAGCTTTATCCGGCAGGTGCCAAGATCAAAAAGCAAATGGAATACGCCAATAATAAGCAGATTCCATATACCATAGTTATCGGCAGCGATGAAATGCAAAGCGGGTTGTTGAGTCTTAAAGATATGCACAGTGGTATACAGGATAAACTGACTGCTGAGGCAATAGTTGAGCGCTTGAAATAGACCGTTTACTGCTAACCGAATTAAAAGGGGCTGATCATGCTGCATAAAACCCGCGCCATTGTATTCAAAACCACCGATTACGGCGAGAGCAGCGTCATCGTCCAGCTTTTTACAGAGAAATTTGGTCTGCAATCATACATCATTAACGGGGTAAAGAAGCCGAGGGCAAAGATCACCCAAAATATGCTGCAACCCCTGCATTTGCTGGATGTGGTAGTATACCATAAAGGCACCAACAGCATACAACGTGTGGCTGAACTGAAGAATTCGCCGGTATTGTTATCAATCCCCTATGATGTGATAAAAAGCTGCATCGCTATTTTCCTGAATGAAGTATTGTATAAAGCCGTAAGGCAACAGGGCGCGGACGAGAGTCTGTTTGAATTTGTTTTTAGTTCGGTAGAATGGCTCGACCACCAAACCGAGGGCCTGGCGAATTTTCATTTGTTGTTTTTAATTCAGCTAACCCGTTACCTCGGCTTTTATCCCGATACCACGTTTGCCGCTAATGCCGATTATTTCGATATGAAGAATGGCGCTTTTCTGCGCCACAAACCCGGCGGTTTTTCATACCTGTCTGCCCCACATACGCAAAATTTTTACGCGCTATTGCAATGCAGCTTTGAGGATTGCCCTCAGCTTAAATTAACCAACGACGACCGCCGTTATCTGCTCAATAAATTACTTGAATATTACGCTTTGCACATTGAAAGTTTTGGGAACATCCGTTCGCAAGGTGTGCTTGAAGAAGTATTGGGGTAATACTCGTTTAAATAATTCACTCCTTTAGGGTGGTCAACAATTCATCATTAAGTTAAGGAATAATTTTCACCCTCCTTGTGCGCAGCAAAGGGAGGGTCGACGAGCGAAGCGAAGCCGGGGTGGGTAAACAGAGCGCGACAGGTTACCGTGCCGCGGTTACAACCATTTTGGAGAGGGCGGGGGGTGAGGTATAGGCAAAAAAAAAGAGAGAGCATTCCAGCCATCTCTTTTTTTCATTTTAACTGACCTCATTATTATATCATAAAGAACAAGCTTGTTAGACCGATAATAACAATAACACAAATATATAATGTATGAACTTAGAATTACAATTTTTTAACTTTTTTTAACGAAAAATCCATCAAAAACCACCTAAAAACTATCGTTTTTAAGCATAAAATCGGTCAAAAAATCGAATAATCGTTAACAAAATGACCTAAAATTGCTTTATTTTATCAAAAATAGCCCAAAAAAGGCTTAATCATTGTAAAAATCAAAAAAATGATGTTTTTTCAATTATTTGCGATGAAAAAGGCATTATAACTAAAAACATAGTCGTTTGTACTGCCTCGTTTTAATATTCAATCTTCATCATGTAAGCTTCATGATAAACGCTTAAATTTGCGCAAAATGAACAATAACACCGAACAAAAACTGATCGCTAAAAACATCAACCCAACTGCCATGCGGCTGTTGGTGCTTGATTCGTTGCTGCAACAGCATTCGGCGGTTAGTTTAAGTGATATTGAAAAAAGCCTGCAGCCTGCCGACAGGATCACCATCTATCGCACGCTAAAAACCTTCTCCGAAAAGGGCCTCATTCACATCATCGATGATGGCACCGGCTCACCAAAATATGCGCTTTGTGCCGATGAATGTGACACCAACCAGCACCACGACCTGCACGTGCATTTTTACTGCGTAAGTTGTAAAGAAACTTTTTGCCTCCCCAATAGCAAAATACCTGAAGTGGCGCTGCCCGCCGATTTCACCCCCGCCGAAATGAACCTTGTAGTTAAAGGCGTTTGCAGTAACTGCAAAAAATAATGCAATACCATTGCACTCCTTATTTTCCTTTCTTTGCCGAAAATTAAAACGAATCAAAATGGATACCGGTCCGAGTAGAACATACCGAAACTCATTAATTACCCATTAACCGGTCTGCCCTCTTTTAAGCTGCCCGGTTAGCGGGCTAACACTTACTGCTATGCTTAAAAGAGGAAAATTAAACAACGCTTTGCGTTCCATTGGCAAAAACAACGGCAAGCACACATCTGAATTTGACAACGCTTCAGCTCTACGTATAAAAGAAGCCGCCGCCGGTAACATGGCAGCAGTTTTTTTTATGCTCGAAAGCAGCAAGAACGGCCTGTCCCCAGCCGGGGTAAGGGAACGCTTAGCTGTCTATGGCCTGAATGAAGTAGCCCACGAGAAAGCGCCGAAATGGTACGTCCAGTTCTTCGAGGCTTTCTTAAACCCGTTCATTGGCGTTTTACTGGCGCTGGCCATTATATCGCTCGTCACCGATGTCATCATCCAGGCCCCTGCCGATAAGGATTATACCACCGTACTGGTCATCAGCATAATGGTTATACTAAGTGCCATGCTGCGCTTTGTACAGGAGTTTCGCAGCAACCAGGCGGCTGAAAAATTAAAATCGATGGTGAAAACCACGGCTACCGTTTTGCGTGCCGGGGAAGAGAAAAAAGAGATCGACATAAAAAAACTGGTGCCGGGCGACATCATACAACTTTCAGCCGGCGATATGATACCTGCCGATGTACGCATCATGCAATCGAAGGACCTTTTTGTAAGCCAGGCCATTTTAACCGGTGAGGCATTGCCGGTTGAAAAAACCGAATCGGTCAACCCAAAAGCCGCAGAGCGTTCACCACTCGAACTGGACAATGTTTGTTTTATGGGCACCAACGTAGTGAGCGGTACCGCGCTTGCAATAGTAGTTAACACCGGTGCCGATACCTATTTCGGCTCGCTTTCAAAATCGCTGGTTGGTAAACGCGCCGAAACAAGTTTTGACAAAGGCGTAAACAGCGTAAGCTGGTTGCTCATAAAATTTATGCTGGTGATGGTGCCGCTGGTGTTTTTAATTAACGGCCTAACCAAGCACGACTGGCTCGAGGCGCTACTGTTCGGCATATCCATAGCCGTAGGCTTAACCCCCGAAATGCTGCCCATGATAGTAACCGCCAATCTTGCCAAAGGCGCAGTAAACATGTCGAAACGCAAGGTGGTGGTTAAGCGCCTCAACGCAATTCAGAACATTGGCGCTATGGATATTTTGTGTACCGATAAAACCGGCACGCTCACCATGGATAAAATTGTTTTGGAGCGCCACCTGAATGTATTCGGTTTTGAAGATAACGAGGTAATGAAATGGGCCTACTTAAACAGCTATCACCAAACCGGGCTAAAAAATTTACTGGATGTAGCCGTACTGGAGCATGTGGAACTGCACGACTGCCTGAAAGAAGGCGAGGCTTATAAAAAGGTAGACGAGATCCCCTTTGATTTTCAGCGCAGGCGCATGTCGGTTATTTTGGAGGAAAACAATCATAAGCACTTGCTGATATGCAAAGGCGCGGTTGAAGAAGTGCTCGACCTGTGCACTTATGCCTTCGACCCCGGCGAAGATAATGAGCTGCAAATTAAGAGTGATGCTATTATCCCTATGGACGATAAAATGCGCGAAACCATACTTAAAACTTCACGTAAGCTGAATGAAGAAGGGTTAAGGGTGCTGCTGGTTGCCATTAAACAATATGATGAACGGCCGCTTACCTACAGCAGAGCCGATGAATGCAACATGATACTCACAGGCTTTGTTGGTTTTCTTGATCCTGCCAAACCATCGGCCAAACCGGCTATCGAGGCTTTGCATCAGTTAGGAATCAGCATAAAAGTACTAACCGGAGATAACGAAGTGGTAACCAAAAAAATATGCAGGGATGTAGGCATACCGGTTGCCAATATCTTGTTAGGGAAAGATATTGAAAGCATGGACGATGAACAGCTAAGCACCCGCATTGATGATGTTACCATATTGGCCAAGCTTAGCCCGCTGCAAAAATCAAGGGTGGTAAAGCTGTTGCAGGCCAGGGGCCATACCGTAGGTTTTATGGGCGATGGTATAAACGATGCCGCCGCCCTGCGCGATGCCGATGTAGGTATCTCTGTTGATACTGCCGTCGACATTGCCAAGGAAAGCGCCGACATCATCCTTCTGGAAAAGGACCTGATGGTATTACGCAAAGGCGTAATATACGGTCGCCGCACATTTGGCAATATTATTAAGTACATAAAAATGACGGCCAGCAGCAACTTTGGCAATATGTTCAGCATGCTGGGTGCAAGTGCCTTGCTACCGTTCCTGCCCATGCTGCCTATTCAGATACTTATTAATAACCTGTTGTACGATATTTCGCAGATCTCTATCCCCTGGGATGTAATGGATGAAGATTACATTGTTACCCCCCGCAAATGGGATGCAGGTGGTATCAGTAAGTTTATGCTTTATATCGGGCCCATCAGCTCCATATTTGATTACGCCACATTCGCGGTATTATGGTTCGTATTTAAGGCAAACTCACCTGCCCATGAAAATTTTTTCCAAACCGGCTGGTTCATCGAAAGTTTGTTGTCCCAAACCCTTATTGTACACATGATACGCACACGCAAGATACCATTTGTGCAAAGTTGGGCCGCAGCGCCTGTAGTTGCGCTTACCTCGTTTATAATGCTTATTGGCATTGTTTTACCATTTACACCGGTAGCGGGTGCCTTTAAACTGGTGCCAATGCCCTTAAGCTTTTTTCCATGGTTGTTTGGCATCTTATTCACCTATTGCCTGCTTACCCAGCTCATAAAAAACTGGTTTATCAGGAAGTTTAGTCAGTGGTTATAATACGGGTATCGTGCCAGGCTATTTATATAAAATCAACAAAATTTAGACTTGTCTAAATTTATTATTAGATTTGCTTAATTAAATATAACTAATAACATTGTCTTAATACTAACTTATTATTTTCACCGCCAAATGAAAAAGACCCTATCATATATTATTTTAATGCTGGCTGCAACTCATGCTTTTGCACAGGATACGCTTAAACAACAGCCATTCAGTTTCCATTTCCAGGAAACTACCATTACGCAATACAAGCCTGCATTCAGCGCGCCTTATAGTGGCGCAAATAGCTTGTCGACCCTGTCCGAAACACAAACCTCGTTAACAACAACATTATTTGGCGCTGCACGTCTATGGAAAGGGGCTCAGGCTGTTTTTGACCCGGAAATTTCGGGCGGTGCCGGCCTCAGCAAAACCCTGGGTGTAGCGGGTTTCCCAAATGGCGAAACTTTCCGTGTTGGCGAAGTTGCGCCCAAAATATATATCGCCCGGCTCTATTTTCAGCAAAACTTTGAATGGGGCACCGAAAAAGATACCATTACCGATGATCAGAACCAGTTAGCGGGCTTAAAAAGCAAGCGCTATTTTTCATTTACGGTTGGAAAATTTGGCATGGCCGATTTTTTTGATGGCAACGAATTTAGCCACGACCCGCGCACACAATTCATGAACTGGTCGCTGATGGATAACGGCGCCTGGGATTACCCGGCCAACACGCGCGGTTATGTACTGGGTGCATTTACCGAATTAGGGCAACCCGACTGGACCTTGCGCTTTGCTTTTACCATGGTTACCACTACTGCCAATGGCGCTATATGGGATGCAAAAATTCAAAAAGCCAATACCCAAACACTGGAATATGAAAGGCGCTACACCATCAATGGCCAAAAAGGAACTGTTCGCGTGTTGGGCTTTTTAAACAATGGCAAATTTGGCAATTACACCCAGTCCATAGCTCAAAATCCTACCGCCCCTGTTGTTGACACAACCCAGGCCTATGGCCGCCATAAATATGGCTTCGGGATCAGTGCCGACCAGTATTTAAGCAAGGATTTTGGTGTGTTTGCAAAAGCCAGTTATAACGATGGCCATACCGAAACCTGGTTTTTTACCGAGATCGACCGTTCACTAAGTTTCGGGGGTGTATTAAAAGGCACCTCGTGGAAACGCCCCGATGATGAACTGGGTTTAGCCTTTGTAGGCAACGGACTGTCATCCCCGCACCGTGATTATTTAGCAGACGGCGGTTACGGCTTTTTAATTGGTGATGGCAAGTTAAATTACAGCCCCGAGATGATAGCTGAGTTATATTATAAGATAAACGCTTTCCAGAAAAAGTTCTGGCTTACACCCGACTATCAGTTCATTCTGCACCCGGCCTACAACGCCGACCGCGGCCCGGTAAACGTATTCTCCCTAAGGGCGCATATTGAGTTTTAGAAATAACCGTACAAACCGTCATTGCTGAGGAGGTACGACGAAGCAACCCCACAAGGCAGGTATCGAACAATGCAAATCGGCGACCTGTATAATGAGATTGCTTCGTTCCTCGCAATGACGTGTTTAAAAGGAAGCCAAAAATTCCGCCAACTTCTCCACCGCCCTTCCCCTATGGCTAATCGCATTCTTCTCCTCCATACTCATGTCCGCAAAAGTAATGTCATACCCTACAG
This sequence comes from uncultured Mucilaginibacter sp., assembly GCA_903915155.1. GTDB lineage: Bacteria > Bacteroidota > Bacteroidia > Sphingobacteriales > Sphingobacteriaceae > Mucilaginibacter. The sequence goes on along the minus strand of CAIWRU010000145.1, from coordinate 42,182 downwards.
GCTCAAAAATAGGGTCATACCCAAAACCACCACTACCACTTCGCTCATTGCGAATAGTACCCTCAACCGTGCCATCAAAAAAATGTTCCTCACCATCCCAAATCAACGATATTACGGTGCGAAAACGTGCGCTTCGGTTAGTAACCCCCTTAAGCTTTTCAAGCACCTTATCCATATTGGCGGCGTGATTACCATGCTCGCCGGCATATCGCGCCGAATAAACCCCAGGTTCGCCATTTAGGGCATCTATCTCAAGCCCGCTATCATCGCCAAAGCAATTCAAATGGTATTTGTGGTAGATATAATGGCTTTTGATCGAAGCGTTTTCGCTGAAGGTGGTGCCGGTTTCCTCAATATCATCGTGGCAGCCAATATCATTAAGGCTTAATAACTCAATTTCACCGGCAATCTTTGCCGCTACTTCTTCCAGTTTGTGTGCGTTATTGGTAGCAAAAACTAATTGCTGCATAGGGGTAATATAAATTTGCTACAAGAACACTATAAAGATTGAGCTATTAAACAAATGCCACCCATTATAAAAATAATTCCTCCACCTAGTAATTTAATATCAAAACCTAATTGGTCCTGTTGATGATTTCTAAATTTCTTAATTTGTTTTAGGATGATAAAAATACCGAATGCTAAACAAGCAAATCCCCCTAATAAGTCTAATCCATTCATTTTTATACTTTGAGATTATCAGAAGTTTTTCATTTGTTCCCAAAAGGCTTTCTTATTATCAGGGCTGTCCATCATCTCATCAAAACTAAAGCTAAATAGCGCCGTACGATCAGCTAATTGTTGAGGTGTGTTTAGCTGAAGTGTGGCTATCCCTATCGGCAAGGCCTGCTTGCCCAACAGCAGTATTTTTTTCGCACCAAAATAATTCGTAAGCGCTTCAAAATTAGCATCGCTATGCTTAGCCATGTTTAAAATGGCCACATCATTAATAGCAATTTCTTTTCGTTTCAAAATGTTTTCAAGCGCAGTTAAATGGGCATCGTGTATAAATTCAAGCGCCGGGTAATGCACCAGTATCAGCATGCCGCCCTTTTTACCCATAAAAGCAAATTCAACCGCTTTTGCTTCCAAAACAGGTTCAGTTGGCGTCGCTTCTGTATCAGGTTTATTAACAATAATCTCAGCCTCGGCGTAAGCTTTCCTGTCTTCGTCCAAAAAAAATAAGTCATCCTGCATAATAAAATGCAGCGCTACAGGGTTCTCTATATCCACTTTAACAAATTTTAACCAAAAGTAGTTAAACAGTTTCAAGCTTTATCGGCATATTCGCATAATTATAGCCGTACTGTGCAATTGAAATTATTTAAACGGTTATAATTAATAAATTTTACCGAAATTTGAACTTTTTAGCGGAAAAATGTCCGCATATTATTTAGTATAAGTACAATACATGAGAAAGATTGGGTTAGCCATTTTAGGAATTTGTTTATCAATATCAATAGCCTCAGCAAAAACGCATACGCATAAGCGTACCATTGATTCAACAAGCACCACACCGAAACATACACTTGATAAAATTGCAGCCGTAGTAGGCGGCAGTATCATACTGCAATCGGATATCGAATTATCATATGCCAGCTACCTGGCAAACGGCGGTGCGCCTAACCCGGCTATTAAATGCCAGATATTACAAAACCTGTTAGCGCAAAAAATATTGGGTCAGCAGGCTATCATTGACAGTATCGAGGTTAAGGATGATGATATTGACGCCGAGGTTGACCGAAGGATGCGCAGCTCCATACAAAGGGCAGGCGGTCAGGATAGGCTGGAGCAATTCCTTGGCCGTTCGGTGATCCAGTATAAAGACGAGATACGGCCCGATGTGAAGGAAAATATGATAGCCGATGAGATGAAGAAAAAGATCACTGAAAAGGTGAACGTAACCCCTCAGGATGTTGCAGCTTATTTTAATAAGATACCTACGGATAGTTTGCCAACTTTTAATAAAGAGGTTGAAGTTGGCGAGATCGTTTTCCAGCCACAGTTGAATAAAGATGAGAAAGCCTTTTATAAACAAAAAGCCGAAGACCTGCGCACCAGGGTAAAAAATGGCGAAGATTTTGGAACACTGGCCCGTTTATATTCGCAGGATCCCGGTTCAGCACCCGATGGTGGTGACCTTGGCTTTGCCGACCGTACTGCTTATGTTAAGGAATTTTCGGCATGGGCCTTTAAATTAAAAGCCGGAGAGATGTCGCCGGTATTTGAATCTCCAACTACAGGCTTTCACTTTTTACAGGTAATTGAACGGCGTGGCGAACAGGTACATGTGCGGCATATTTTAGTTATACCTGCCATTACCCAGGCAAGTTTGGACCGCGCCAAGGCAAAAGCCGATAGCGTTTATAACCTGTTTGCTATTGACAAAAGGATAAACCCTACAAATATAGCCGGCTTCTTTTCTAATGCGGCATCTGTTTATTCTGATAATAAAGATACCAAGTTCAATGGCGGTATGATGCTGAATGCTGAGGATGTTCAGAGCAGGAGCACCCATATCCCAAGCGATAAACTCGATCCGCAGGTTGCCCTGCTAATTGATACCATGAAGGTCGGCACTATATCAAAACCGCAATTATTTACCGGTACCGATGGTAAAAAAACCTACAAAATATTGTTCCTTAAATCGGTAACCAACGCGCACAAGGCTAACCTGGCACAGGATTTCCCTAAAATTAAAGACGCCACCTATAGCGACAAAATTAGCCGCACCATTAGCCAGTGGTTTGAGAAAAGGAGAAAAGAAACCTACATCAAGATCGACCCTGAATTTTTGGTTTGCCCCGGGCTAAAAGCATGGCCAACTGCCGTACCGGTTGCAGCAGCAGAATAATATTAATAGTTAGAATAGCATATGCAACACTCATCTGATGTTGAAGCGGCTAACGCTTTAAATAAGGCTTACCAGCAATTACGTACTGAAATAGGTAAAGTAATTGTTGGCCAGGATGAAGTAGTTAAATTTGTATTAATATCCATATTCAGCAATGGGCATTGCCTGTTGGTTGGCGTACCGGGACTGGCAAAAACCCTGCTGGTACAAACCGTTGCGCAAGTGCTCGACCTCGATTTTAAACGCATACAGTTCACCCCCGACCTGATGCCATCTGATATCATTGGCTCTGAGATTTTAGGTGAGGACAGGACTTTCAAATTTATTCCCGGCCCGGTATTTTCAAATATCATCCTGGCCGATGAAATAAACCGCACCCCGCCAAAAACACAAGCTGCTTTACTTGAGGCTATGCAGGAGAAGGCCGTAACTGCTGCCGGCGTAACCCATCAGCTTTCGAAACCGTTTTTTGTACTCGCTACCCAAAACCCTATTGAGCAGGAAGGAACCTACCCGCTGCCCGAGGCACAGCTCGACAGGTTTATGTTTAATGTATCGTTGGACTATCCGTCGTTTGCCGAGGAGTTGCAGGTGGTAAAAAATACCACAAGCACCACGCAAACGCAGGTAAACCATATCCTAAACGCCGAACAGATCATTTATTTTCAGCAATTGGTACGCAACATCCCCGTTGCCGATAATGTATTGGAATATGCGGTAAAACTGGTTGCAAAAACCCGCCCCAACAGCGAATTCGCAGGCCCGCAAATAAAACGCCTGCTAAATTGGGGAGCAGGCCCACGTGCCTCGCAATACCTGGTATTAGGCGCAAAATGCCATGCCGTTATCAACGGCAAGTATTCGCCCGATATTGAGGATGTGCGCGCCGTAGCAAAGCCCATCCTTCGCCACCGCATAGTGCGCAGCTACCACGCCGAAGCCGACGGATTATCGACCGATGATATTATAGAAAGTTTGTTTTAGAGGTAGGTGAGTGGTGAATGGCTGATTTAGAAAGGCAGTTAAACTTCAATAACTACTTAACCGAATCAACCCTTCATTCCCCCCGTTGTCTGTGTCTTCACTTTAAGTGTTCGGAAGATTTGTTTAGTTCCCCTCTTGAGAGGGGGCGCGAAAGAAAGTGCGGCTGCAGGGGTGTGTTAATGAAGCGCAAAGGCCCCCCCCCCTCCACCCCTCTCAAGAGGGGAATCGCACAATTCCGCCGCTATTTTTTGATCTTCCGAACACCTGTGGTGTCTTAACAGACAACTATTCACCTTCAAAATAAACTTCTTATAAATCAACCACTTATCATTTACTGGCAAAATCGTGTCACCACTTTTCCCAATCCAATTCCCGAAATTTGAATATATAAGCCCTGCTCCTGTTGTAGTGATATAGTTTTTCAAGTCTCCCCTACCGGGGGAGATTTAGAGGGGGCCCATCGTTCTTTGACACATTAAAAAAAGAGATTAGAAAACTAATCTCTAATCTCCGGTCTCTGATTAACTAACCCCTAATTCTCAATTGCCGAGAAAACCTCTAGCAATATATCCCATTTGTGGTTTTTATCAATTTCCCAAATACGTACGTAATTGTAGTTGCTTACTACCTGCCCTTTGGTTATGCGTGCGGTGCCATAACTATAGGCTAGGTCGTTACTGCTTGAGCGGCCTGCGTTAACGGTTTCCGCAGTAATGCTTATGGCCTCGTTATCAATAAACTTCATGATCTTGTCCTGCCCTATTACAGGTTCAAAACCGGGGAAATAATAGCGCCCTTCAGCGCTCAAAAACTCTTTATAACTAGCCAGCGCCGATATGGTTAATGAATGGTTGAACAATTTATCGGTGGTCAGTATTACGCTTTTACCGTTGAAGGGATCTTTGCTCGGTGCAGATAGTTTGCTCGAATCAGGCCCCGAAAAATCTGTTATCGCTTCCTGCTCAGGCTCGGGGTGCTGTATGCCCAGGTCTATTAGTAGCTTAAGTTTATTATCAGCATCAACGCGCCATATCGATACATAATCGCCGTAAACTTTATCGGTATCATCCTTGCCGTTTTGGTAAGTGTATGGGCCTGCGGTAAAGGCCAAATCGCCATTGGCCGATATACGGGCAAATTTAGGCTGCCAGCTTAAATTACCCGGCTGTTTGTCAATACTATTATAAAAGTCAATTATCCTAACCGGTTGTGGTTTAAAAACTATCCCTTCAAGGTCGGCAACTTCTAAAAATGCATCTTTAATACCTTTATGCGCAACAGCCTTGTCAAAATCCTGTTCGGCTTTTATAACCTTGTTTACATCAGCCAGGGGCGGTTTTTGTGCTAAAGCTAAATTAGCAAAGCAGCATAACACAATAACAGCAAATAATATTCTTTTCATGTTGATAAATAAATTGTGGGAGGAAATTTAGTAAATAAATTTAACCCGTAATTCATAAAACTGTTTCACGGGCACGTATCTTTCTTGTTATATAGTGATAATTATATTTTACTCCAGTTAGTTCCTTCTTTGGTATCCTTTAATTGAAAACCTATTTTTTGCAAACCGTCCCTTATTTTGTCCGATGTTGCATAATCCTGGTTAGTTTTTGCCTGGCTGCGCAGGTTCACAATAAAGTTTAGCAATTGTGGCAAATCATCATCGGCCGCCTTTTCATCTTTTAAACCCAGTATGTCGATCACAAAACTTTGCATCAGTTGTTTCAAAAGTTGCAGGTTTTCGGCATCAATTTTCAACTTGTTATCATACACCGAGTTTATAATGCGCGATGCTTCAAAAAGCTCGGCAATAAGTACCGGGCTGTTAAAATCATCGTTCATAGCCTCATAACAACGGTTTAAAAGCGCATTTATTTCAACATCGCTGGTAGCCGATACTTTTAGGTCGTTTATCAATGCGTAGGCGTTCATCAGGCGCTTAAACCCTTTTTCCGATGCTTCCATGGCATCGTTGCCAAAATCAAGCGTGCTGCGATAATGCGCCTGCAATATAAAAAAGCGAACGGTCATGGGGCTGTAAGCCTTATTCAGGATTGAATTTTTACCCGTAAAAAGCTCCACCGGCAAAAAACTGTTCCCCAATGATTTCGACATTTTTTGCCCGTTTACCGTAAGCATATTGGTATGTACCCAATAAGTTGCCGGTATAGTTTCGCAGCAGGCTATATTCTGGGCTATCTCATTAGTATGGTGTGTAGGCATAAGGTCAATGCCGCCGCCATGTATATCAAAATGTTCGCCCAAATATTTATTGCTCATGGCCGAGCATTCCAAATGCCAGCCCGGGAAGCCCACGCCCCACGGCGATGGCCATTTCATTAAATGCTCAGGCTTGGCTTTTATCCATAGGGCAAAATCAAGCTTGCCATGTTTTTCCTGCTGGCCGCCCAATGCGCGGGTATTAGCTAACAGGTCGTCAAGGTTACGGCCATTCAGTATACCATAATCATGCGTGCTGTTGTATTTTTCAACATCAAAATAAACCGAACCGTTCACTTCATAAGCATAGCCTTTGGCCAGTATGCGTTTTACCAGTTCAATTTGTTCAATAATATGCCCGGTAGCGGTAGGCTCAATGCTTGGCGGTAATACATTCAATATATTCATCACATCATGAAAGCCTATGGTATATTTTTGCGCTATTTCCATAGGTTCAAGCTGCGCCAGTTTAGCTTTTTTCGATATTTTATCTTCACCCTCATCCAAATCGCCCTCCAAATGACCGGCATCGGTAATGTTGCGTACATACCTTACCTTATAACCCAAATGGTTAAGGTAGCGAAACATCAGGTCGAATGAAATATAGGTACGGCAATTGCCCAGGTGTACATCACTGTAAACAGTCGGGCCGCAAACATACATGCCCACCAGTGGCGGGTTAATCGGCTTAAATTCTTCTTTTTTGCGTGTTAAAGTGTTGTAAACAAACAAATTTTGTTTCATGGGCGCAAACTTACGATTTTGGTTGAATATGTTGATTATGTGAATGGTTGATTACGTTGGCGTTTTGTAAAAAAAAGCTACGAGTTAATTATCTTGTGTCTTGATTTCTTGCCTATCTACTTCAACGCCAGGTCGCACCGAACAGGGTAGTGATCTGAAAGCTTTTTTTCGATGATATGGTAACTGCGCACATCAAAAGCGTTGCTGCTCATTACATAATCGATCTGGTAATTCGGGAAATCACCATTGTACGTACGCCCCAGGCCCGAGCCTTTTACAAAAAATGCGTTGGTAAGCCCTTTGCTCATTTGATTAACGGCAAACGAGGTTGGCGTATCATTAAAATCACCCATAATAACATAGGGGTAAGGGCAGTTTGCTGCGTTATCCTTTATTTTTACCACCTGCATACTGCGCTTTATAAATGCTATTTTTAATTTACTGCCCAGCCTTTTGGTCGATCCCATATCCGCCTTGCCCTTGCCCGATATTTCACTCAGGTAATGGTAATCCTCCGGGTCGAACCGGATGGATTGCAGCTGCACATTGTAAACCCTGAAAATCTTACCGCCTTTTTTTACATCGATATAAAGGCATTGATTCAGGCTCTTCATTTCGGAGAGTGGTATCAACCCATGCGCCACTATTGGCAATTTGGAGAAAATCGCCATACCTATAGCCTCTGAATTGCTCGATTCAAAAGCCTCAAAATAATAGCTTTCGGTATGGAGTATTCTTTTCAGCGTATCAACCATATCATACTCGCCATGCCTGCGCGAATAGAACTCCTGGAACGCCAAAATATCCGGCGATTCATCGCTTATGATCTGTAATATATCATGCTTGGTCGATACATCGTTCTTCGCCCCGTACCGCTTAAAATTATGCACGTTGTAGGTCATTAACCGTACCAGGTTGGTATCGGTAGTTTTTCCGGTGGATGATGAAGAGCGTAAGCCTATATTTTCATTCAGCACATGCCAGCCTATGAGTATGCAAATTACCGGCAGTAATATCCAAATACTTTTGCGCAGCAGCCAGTAAAGTATAAACAGCAGGCTGAACACCAATAGAATAGGATAAGCAAGCCCGAAAAAAGCGATCACCCAATACTTAGCAGGGTCGGTTATTGGCGCAAGGTAGCTGAGTAAAAGAGCGGCGCACAGGAGTATATTTAACCAAAGGAGAATTTTATCGAAGAAGTTTAATCCTGTTTTAACTTTCATTTTTGCTTGCGCGAAATAGTACTTCTTTCTCTTCCTTGCTTAAACTTTCATACCCAGCCTTTGATATTTTATCCAATATCGCATCAACTTCATCCTGCCTGGGGCGCGCTGATGTTCGTTTAAGCGGATTTTTTGAGGCCACCTTCAATGGCCCCCGGCGTTTAAAAAGGTTGATAATGCCTTTTATCCAGTCGGAGCCCTTTTGTAATTGTTTAATATAAAAAAAAGCAAATAAGCCTGCGCCTATATGTGCTGTTATTACACTAAAACCAAAAGCATTAAAATTTATAAGATCGAATATGGCATAGATCACCACCAGCCACTTCAGCTTTACCGGCCATATAAACAGCCTTATCTCAACATTGGGTAACAAGGTAGCGGTGGCTACCACAATGGCCACTATACTGGCAGATGCGCCGCTGATCAATGCCCCGCTGCCCGCAAAACCGGGTACTAAATTGAAAACTGTAACAAACAACACCGCGCCCGAAATACCGCCCAGAAGGTAAATGCCTACCAAACGGTCGTCGCCTAAATATGATTCAAATAGCTGCCCCATCCAGTACAGCCATAATAAATTAAAAATGATGCTGATAAACCCATCATGAACAAACAGGTAGCTAAGCGGCGACCAGAAATGCGCCAAAAGCGCTGGCAGGTTCGAGGGCAACCGAAGCGCAACATTGGCAGGCGCATAAACTATCGTTACTAAAAAAACAATAACATTAATTCCAATAAGCCAATAGAGTTTACTAATGGTCTTAGGGGTATTATCAGTTAAATTTTTCCAGGGTGTGTGCATAGTATTATCTGCCTAAATTTAATAATAACTATTGGGCCTTTTTATCCCCCAAATTTTTATTAGTATAAATGCAATTAACGCGCCCCCTAAATGCGCTAAGTGCGCAACATTGTCGCTACCGAAAACCCCGGCGCTGCTAATGATTTCAAATATGATATACACAGGTATAATGTATTTGGCTTTAACAGGCACGGGTATAAACAATATCATGAGCTCAAGGTTTGGAAATAGCATCCCGAAGGCTACCAACACACCAAATATGGCACCTGAGGCTCCAACAACCGGTCCATAATAAATAGCAGCTACCTTTTGAAGAACTACCTGGTCATAAATCGGTGTATTATTTGTCACAACAAAGCTCCCGGTAAGCGAGTGTATTTCTATAGCCTGTACTATCATTTGGAAAAGTACCGCGCCAATACCGCAGATAAAATACAGGTTGAAGAATTTCTTTGAACCTATAGTGTATTCCAGTATCGGCCCGAAAGAAAACAGCGCGAACATATTAAATAGTATATGCTCCCAGCCACCGTGCAAAAACATATAGGTTATGATCTGCCACGGCTTAAAAAGTGGTGAAGCGAAATAGAATACACCAAAATGAGAGACAACCAGGTTATTGTACTGGTCTCCATTTAAAAAAATGTAAGGTAAAAAACAGATCAGGTTAATTATAAGCAGGTTTTTTACAACCGGCGAAATATTGCTAAAAGGAGATGCCATGTGTTAACTGTATATAAAGTTTTTTTAATTATCAATAGTTTTTGCTTTCAACTTTGCACTTTCAACCTTCAACTCTTTTCAAATCGTTCTAATAATTCGGTTAATGTAAAGGTACTAATTACAGGCTTTCCATTCAATGCAACGTTAGGCATTTGGCAGGCAAAAAGTTGGTCTATCAACAAATTCATTTCTTCAAGCGACATGCGCGTGCCTGCCTTTATCGCCGCGTTGCGCGCCAATGACCGTGCCAGGTTATCGCGCTTATCCAGCCTTAATATGGCCAGGTTGTTTTTGAAACCTTCCAGCAATTGTTCCAGTAACTGTTCCTCACCTACATTATTCAGGTCGGCCGGGATGCCCTCAACCACTATGGTATTTTTACCAAACTCTCGTATGTCAAAACCCAGCGCGCGTACGTCGGGCAAAAGCTCCCTTAATAACTCAAAATCGGCGCTGTTTAGTGTAACCGATTGCGGAAAAAGGCTTTGTTGACTAACGCCCGAATGCGTTTGCAGCTGCTGTAAAAAACGCTCGTACAACACCCGCTCATGCGCCGCCTGTTGACTGATCAGCATAAACCCCGATTTTATTTGCGACAATATGAACCGGTTATGTATCTGGAATAATTGCCGCTCGCTTGATTTGGTGATCTCCTGCTCATCAACGGCTATGTTCCTTTCCTGGTGCATTTCATGCTGTACGGGCGATTCGCGTTTACTGATCTCATACAGCGTATCCCAGTTTTTGGGGATGGGTGAGTCCCGCCTGTCGCCTGCATTTCGCAGGAAAGGAATTTCCCTGTCCGCCTTTTTCTCAGCCGCGAACGGGTTAAAATCAGGATTGAAAGCAATAGTTGGCGCAACAATTTCCTCGAAAGGCTTTGGCGTTATCAAATGCTCAATGCTGTTCTCCTGGTCAAAATCCAAACTGGGGGTAATATTATATCGGCCCAATGAACGCTTCACCGCCGAACGGATAATGGCGTAAATTGCCTTTTCATCCTGGTACTTTATTTCAGTTTTTGTAGGATGAACGTTAATATCAATTTTTGATGGGTCGATGTCAATAAACAGCACATACAACGGGTAGGTTTCATCAGGCAGCAGCTCAGCAAATGCTGTAAGCACAGCATGGTTCAGGTACGCATCCTTTATAAACCTGTTGTTCACAAAAAAGAACTGTTCGCCACGTGTTTTACGGGCGAACTCGGGCTTGCCCACAAAACCGTGCAATTTAATAATGGTGGTATCTTCCTCAACCGGCACCAACCGCTGGTTATAGTTGTTACCCAACAGGTGCACTATGCGTTGTTTTAATGTAGTAGCAGGTAAATGATAAACCTCCTGCCCGTCATGGTGCATGGTAAAAAATATGCCTGGGTTTGCCAATGCCACCCGCTGAAAATCGTCGATAATATGGCGCATTTCCACCGGGTTGCTTTTTAAAAAATTACGGCGGGCGGGCGTGTTAAAAAACAGGTTCTTAACCATTATTGATGTCCCGGTGCCTACCGAGCATGCCTCCTGGCTCAATACTTCCGATCCTTCAATAAAAATGCACGTACCCAGCTCATCTTCATGGCGACGGGTGCGCAGTTCAACCTGGGCTATAGCAGCAATAGACGCCATAGCTTCGCCACGGAAACCCATCGTTCGGATGGCAAACAGGTCATCGGCTTTTTTTATTTTCGAGGTAGCATGGCGCTCAAAAGCCATGCGCGCATCGGTAAGGCTCATCCCGCAGCCATTGTCAATCACCTGTATCAGTGATTTTCCAGCGTCCTTAAGTATCAGTTGTATCTTATCCGCGCCTGCATCAATCGCGTTCTCTATCAATTCCTTCACTGCCGATGCGGGGCGTTGCACCACCTCGCCGGCAGCGATCTGGTTGGCAACAGCATCAGGTAAAAGCTGGATAATATCTGGCATTTAAATAAATTTCCCTTCTCCGCCACGCGGCGGAATTTTTCGAGTGCTAAATTAAATATTTGCAGGCAGAAATAGGACGTTCGGTAGTAATTAACGTTACAAATCGTGGTGGATTTATTTAAGCGTGTTAAGCCAGGCTTTAAGCCCCCATAAGGTCTATATGTTGGTAGAAAATAATAAACAAAGGAAAATCGTGCGTAGGTACGTAACTCTTGTGGCTTACAAATAACCGATCACCTCATCAGGCGGCAATACCGTTACGCCAGCATCTTTAAAATCTTTCAAGTTCCTGGTTACAATAAAATCCAGGTCTGTCACTGAATTTGCGGCGAAGATCTGAATAGCATCTTCAAAATCTTTATGATTAGATAACAGGCTCTTTTTAATAATGAAGATGTCAATTGCTATTAGGTCGATGAAATCCAATAAAGCGTATAGCAAAGCTTTTAGTTCTTTTTCCCCAACATGTTTTTTTAATAAGTAATGCGTTGTCGCAAATGAGTGAGAGGAGGTGAAAAGCTTCACTTTTTTCTTTTCCGCTAAATCAAAAAGGGTTATGGCGAACTTGCTGAATGGAGGTCGATCAGCAAGCAGGTCGATCAGGATATTGGTATCAACAAAAACATTCCTCATAAGTGCTTGCTTTCAAAATATGCGCGCAATTCCTTTTTCTCATCGAAGTCAGCGGGCAGTTTAATGGTGCCTGCCAGTTTTTTCAACTTGGGAGAAATTTGCTGTGTTTCCTGGTTTTCTTCGGTTAGCGTCTCCAAATAGGTTTCAATTAATTCCGACAAACTTCGGCCTGTATTCTTCGCATATAATTTTGCCCTTTTTATAACTTCCTCTTCTACCGTTAATGTTAACTTGGTTGTCATAACACGTGTGTTTTATTCAAATATACGTATCTGTCTGTAAATTTAAAAGCTTTTATTACGATACAAATTTGTACATAACAAGCGCGAATATTTCATTCACAATAATTTTACTCATCATCATAACTTTTTTATCAATTGTTAGTTGTATATAGTTTACAGTTTTAATTAAACTTGCAACATCGCAACTGCCTATGAAACCATCATGAGCTGCCACTCAAAAAACAAAATGAATATAGCTCATGATAGCTTCATCACCATTAAAAAACAAACTGCGTAGCACTCATGAGTGCCGCTAAAAAACAAATTCATAACGAATAATAATTCTGATGAAAAAATTATGGCCCTTACTGCTTCTTTTTATTGCCGCCTGCCAGCAAAAGGAACAAAAAAAGGAGTATAATGCCGACTTACTGGTTAAAAATGCCGTGATCTATACGGTCGACAGCAGTTTTTCTACCGCGCAGTGTTTAGTGGTGAATGCCGGGAAAATTATTGCAGTAGGCGATAGTTCCCTTCAAACAAAATATACCGCCCGCGAAGTTATCGATGCCGGTGGCCATGCTATTTATCCGGGTTTTATTGACGCACATGCCCATTTTTATGAGTACGGCCTCGGTTTACAGGAAGCCAATCTGAAAGGACTGAACAGTTGGCAGGCAATTGTCGATACCATAAATTCCTTCGCCAAACAAAATACTGACGGCTGGTTGATAGGCTATGGCTGGGACCAGAATCTCTGGAAAAACAAGCAGTTCCCCGATAAGGCAAAGCTCGATTCCCTTTTCCCGGTACGTCCGGTGATGTTGGCGCGGGTCGACGGGCATGCGGCAGTCGCCAACCAGGCTGCATTAAATATAGCCGGCATTAAACCGGGGCAAACCATTAACGGCGGCGTAATTGAAACTATAAAAGGAAAGCTTACGGGTGTATTGATTGATAATGCGGTAGGCATCGTTACCCGCAAGATCCCCCAGCCTGATGACACCATTTCCCGCCACGCTTTTTTAGATGGCCAGCGTAATTGTTTTGCCGTTGGCTTAACCACCGTAGCTGATTGTGGCGAGCCCTATACCCTGATAAACAACATTACCGAGCTGCAGCATAAAGGCGAGCTGAAGATGCGTATATTCATGATGCTGGCCGACAGGCCCGAAAACTATGACTATCTATTTAAACATGGCGCCTATAAAACACCCGGTCTTAATGTATGCTGTTTTAAAATGTATGCCGATGGTGCGCTGGGGTCAAGAGGCGCGTGTTTATTGGAACCTTATGCCGATCAAAAAAACTGGCGCGGATTTTTGCTAAGCAGTCCGCAACATTTTCTGGAGGTGGCCCAAAAAGTCTATGCACATGGTTTCCAACTGGCTACACATGCCATAGGCGACTCCGCCAACCGGGTGATATTGAAAATATATGCCGGTATTTTAAATGGCAAGAACGACCGCCGATGGCGCATTGAACATGCCCAAATTATTGATCCAGGTGATGTAGGCATATTTGGCCAGTATAATATTATACCATCAGTGCAGCCCACACATGCAACATCCGATATGTATTGGGCAGGCAAGCGTTTGGGGCCGATGCGTTTAAAAACCGCTTATGCGTATAAGCAATTATTAAATGAGAACGGTTGGCTGCCATTGGGTACCGATTTCCCGGTTGAGAATATTAACCCTATTTATACTTTTTATGCGGCTGTTGAGCGTAAGGATTTGACCGGTTACCCTGCAAAAGGTTTCCAGCCCGAAAATGCGATAAACAGGGAACAGGCCTTAAGAGGCATAACCATTTGGGCGGCCAAAGCGCAGTTTGAAGAAAAAGAAAAAGGCAGTATCGAACCAGGCAAATATGCCGACTTTGTGATACTGGATAATGATATTATGAAAGTAAATGGCGCCGACCTGCCAAAAGTTAAGGTGCTGAAAACGTATGTAAATGGTGAGAAAGTATATGAGAAAAAATAGGCTGAATATTGCCGCGCTCTTTTTATTTGTGTTTAGTTTATTTAATTCGGCATGTGCGCAGCCACCACTTGTGGGCAAGGCTTATGTTGATGAAGAAAACAAAGTGCAGCAATCAACCGTGTTGTTAAATAACGGTTCATATCTTATCCCCCTACAAAATCTAAATACACTTAAAATTGCCAGTATACATTTTACTAATCAATATTCGGCTGGCTTTGATAGCTTGCTGAATAAATACGCCAAGGTCGATGTAATTAATGGCAACGATTATACCGCTGCAAAAGGAATCAACACACTTTCGTCCGACCTGAAATGGTATAACACCATCATTATCCAGCTAAACAGCGCCGATGCTAACAATCCGCAGATCATCAATTTTATAACCCGAACTCAAAAGTTAAAAAATGTAGTAGTTGCTCTTTTTGGCAAGGGCGATGCATTAGCACAGCTTTCCGTCCAGATAACAGCACCTGTTATCTGGACGGAAAGGATATCACCGGTATCTGCTTATTTCAGCGCCCAGGCCATTTTTGGCGGGGTCGCTATCACGCAAAAACTAAGTAATACTTATGCGCCAAATTACAGCGCCAACATGGGTTTTTTAACCAATAAGGTGCGTTTGCAATACACCGTGCCCGAGGATGCCGGCGTTAATTCAGCCAACTTGCTACCCATTGATGCCATTGCCCGCGAGGCCATCGCCACGCACTCCACGCCCGGCTGCGTAGTTTTAGTAGCAAAGGACGGCAAAGTGATATACAACAAAGCCTATGGCTACCATACCTACGATAATGTGCAGCCCGATAAGCTGACCGATATTTTCGATATAGCCTCGCTAACCAAAGTATCGGCTACTACAATGGAGGTAATGCAGCTGTACGACCAGGGGAAAATCAATTTGGATTCCACCATCGAGGCTTACATACCTTCGGTAAAAGGCAGTAATAAAAGCGACATCCGCATTCGCGAACTGATGACCCACCAGGCGGGTTTGGTACCCGACATCCCCACCTATGAAAAAGTAAAACCAACCGACCATAGCATTGATTCTTCGGCCGCTTTCCCTACCAAAGTGAGCGACAACTATTTTTTGCGGAAGAATTATTTTATGGATGTAATGTGGCAGGACATATTAAAATCGCCGCTAAAAACCCGCGGACAATATGTTTACAGCGATGTAAGCATGGTGTTGATGAAGGAGATCAGCGAAACTATTACGCAACTCCCCCTCAACCAATATGTGCAGCAGCAATTCTATTCGCCGCTCGGCATGCAAACAGCCGGTTATTTGCCACTGTACCGTTTCCCCGTGGCACAAATAATCCCCACGGAAAATGATGTGGTTTTCCGCCACACTTTGCTCGTTGGTTATACCGAAGACCAAACGGCGGCGCTATGCGGCAATGTATCAGGCAATGCAGGCCTTTTTGCCAGCGCCAATGATCTGGCCATTTTATACCAGATGATACTGAACCATGGCAGTTACGGAGGTACGTTATACATCAAACCACAAACGGTCGACCTGTTTACTACCAAACAATCGAATGTTAGTCGCCGTGGTTTAGGCTTTGATATGTGGGATCCCGATACCGACCACCATTACCCCTCTGAACTCGCCTCGCCGCAAACCTACGGCCACACCGGCTACACCGGCACCTGCGTTTGGGTCGACCCGAAATATAATTTAGTGTATGTATTCCTCTCCAACCGCGTAAACCCGAAAGTAACCGACAAGCTTTCCAGCCTGCGCATACGCCCGAGGATACAGGACGCTATATACCAGGCCATTACTAAAGGATTATAATATCGAACACCGAATACTGAACACCGAATAATGAAGTTAGACTTCGATATTCGACATTCGAAATTCAGTGTTCGATATTCAACAAATAATTACATCCGCTTAACACTATTACCATAAATTGCTGTTAAACTTGTACTCATGAAAATAGGTATAGTTTGTTATCCCACTTTCGGCGGAAGTGGTGTTGTTGCCACTGAACTGGGCAAGGCCCTGGCCGATCACGGTCACCAGGTTCATTTCATTACATACAACCAACCCGCCCGCCTCGATTTTTTCTCAGAGAACCTGTTTTATCACGAGGTTTCCGTATCAAACTACCCGCTGTTTGATTATGCCCCTTACGAGGTTGCACTAGCCAGCCGTATGGTTGATGTAGTGCGCTTTGAAAAGCTCGACATATTACACGTGCATTATGCCATCCCACACGCTTCAGCAGCCTTTATGGCCAAGCAAATTTTGCTTACTTACGGCATTTATATACCCGTGGTAACCACCCTGCACGGTACCGATATTACGCTGGTAGGCCGTGACCGCACATTTAAACCGGTTGTTACCTTTTCCATCAATAAATCAGATGGCGTTACCGCTGTTTCCGAGCATTTAAGGCACGATACTTACGAATTTTTCGAAATAGAGAATGATATAAAGGTAATACCCAATTTTATCGATCTTACCCGTTTCAGCCTTAAAGCAAAGGATCACTTTAAAAAAGCAATAGCACCGTCAGGCGAAAAAATACTGGTGCATACCTCCAATTTCCGCAAGGTAAAACGCACCGAAGATGTAATAAAAATATTTGCCCTGGTGGTAAAACGCATCCCGTCGAAACTGTTAATGGTAGGCGATGGTGAAGAACGTTCGGCCTGCGAGCAACTATGTCGCGACCTTGATGTTTGCGACAACGTGCGCTTTTTAGGCAAGCAGGACGCTATTGAAGAAATACTTTCGGTTTCCGACCTATTTGTTATGCCTTCACAGTCTGAAAGCTTTGGTTTGGCAGCGCTTGAGGCTATGGCCTGCAAAGTGCCCGTTATCAGTACCAATGCCGGTGGTTTGCCGGAGCTGAATGTAGAAGGTGTTACTGGCTACTTGCGTAATGTAGGCGATGTTAATGGCATGGCCGAACGAGCCATATATATATTGGAAGATGAGGTCCGCCTCGCTCAATTCAAAGACAACGCCCTGGCCCGCGCCAAAGAATTCGACCTTGCCAAAATTCTGCCGCTATATGAAAATTTTTATGTTGAGGTGATAGAAAAAAGCAAAGCTAAGGAAGCCAGTTTTATTTAAACTTAAACAAATCTGCCAACTATGGATCTAAAGCTGAACGACAAGGTAGCCGTAGTGCTGGCAGCCAGCAAAGGTTTAGGGCGGGCCATAGCCACCACACTATCAGCCGAGGGAGCAAAAGTGATCATCGGCTCACGCAATGCCGATGAGTTAAATAAAACCGCAGCCGAAATTCAACAGCTTACCGGCAATGAAGTTATCGCTATTCCGGTTGATGTTAGCCAAAGCGAAGACAGGGAAAAATTCATAAACCAGGCCGCCGCCAAATTCGGAAGGATAGATATTTTATTGAACAATGCCGGTGGTCCGCCGTTTGATAAATTCGAAAATTTTGATGAACAAGCCTGGCAAAAAGCATTCGATCTTAACCTGTTAAGTGTAGCGCACCTGAGCCGTTTGGTGCTGCCCTATCTTAAACAATCGGGCAGCGGTCGCATCATCAATATCGTAAGCGGATCAGTAAAATCAGTGCTGGCAAATTCAGTATTATCCACCAGTATGCGCATGGGTATCGTGGGCATGGCCAAGCTAATGGCCGACGAATTCGGCTCCTACAACATTACCGTTAACAACGTAGCCCCCGGCCTCATCCTAACCGACCGCATTAAAGATACTATACCCAAAGGCGCCGACCCCGAAACGGCACTAAAAGAAAAATCCAAATCCATCCCCCTCGGCCGCATCGGCAAACCCGAAGAACTGGCCGCAGTAGTCGCCTTCCTCGCATCAGAACAGGCAGCTTACGTAAGTGGCACCACAATATCTGTTGACGGAGGCGCGAACAGGGCGATCTTTTAATTGTATATAAATTAAATATCAATTGGTCAGACAAGTGGCATCCGTATAAATTCATTTTTTTTCGTTGTAGATTGTAATAAATTTGGATACTAATTCATTTTTAAGATATGACCTACGAAGCATCGCCTGAAATATTATCATTAATTGAAGGCACACAAAAAGGCCTAAAACGTAACTTTTATTTCATAGTTTTTGTTCTCTTAGTGTATGCATATCCTATGTATGGAATTTGTGATAGAAAATTCGGAATAGAATTTTTTGCAACGAGTTTATTTCTTATCGTAATGCTTCTTATTCTTAATCGCGCTCAAACAGTGCCAAGTGCAATAGCTATGAGCAAAACCGCAATAGAAGTATCTATTTTTGAAAATTATCTCTTAATAAAAACACCACCAATTCACGTGTTATTTTGGATTAATAAACCCGCAGAAGAACATCGTTTCAATATTCGAGAATTTTCCCGGCGACAAGTGGTATACCCGGTCAGGCGAATTTATGACCTTGATAACAAGGTTTGGAAATTGGATACAGGAAAAGACGCTGTCTATGTTTTAACAGATTTTTTTGATGTTGCATTCAAAGATGAATTAGAAAAATTCCTTTATTGGAAAGATGTTCATTAGGTAATATAATCGGTATAAAAAAGGCTATACTGCAACGTATCCCCAAAAAACGCATCTTGTATTTAAAATAAAACCGATGAAGCTTTATTACATCCTGTTAACTTTAATAATTATCACACAAACCACAATCGCTCAAACCCTACTATCACCTGAACAACAAAAAGAAGATGTTGAATTCTTAAAAAAGCAACTCTTCGATGCCCACGCCGACCCCTTTACCGAACTCACTCAAAAACAATACATCCAGGTTTTCGATTCCATCGAACTAAAAATAAAAGCTCCGGTCGACATAACCACATTTTTAAAACTCATCAAACCCGCCATCTCATGGCTGTCCGATGAACATGCCGGGTTCGATCTCGATACCTCAAAATTTAGCGCTGAATTTAAAAACGCTCCCATATTCCTGCCCTTTACCTTAAAAAAACAAGGTAATATTTACGTTGTCGATCAGCTGCTGGCCCCCAATGCTACCCTAAAAAGCGGCGAAACCATATTGCAGGTAAATAATGTACCCGTGGCCAAATTAATAAACCGCTGTACCCATTACACAACCGGCTTTCCCGGTCAACGCTACCAAGCCGCGCTTGCGCAATTCGGCTATTTGTATACATGGTCGGTTGATAGTGCGGCGCAACATTTCAGCATCCGCACCGGCGCAAACAAAGGGATAATCATTAACGGTACAAATTTTAAAACATGGTACAATTACCGTATCAGCCATGCCGGAAGTGGACAGGATTGCCCGCAAATGATCAACTATACGCGTTTTGGCAATGCCGGGTATATCAACAGCTGTTCGTTTATGACACATAGCGATAAACAGGTCGATTCATTGACAAAAGTAATAGACGCGCTATTTGCACAGGCAAAAAAGGACGGTGTAAAATACCTGTTTATTGATGTAAGCAAAAACGGCGGCGGCAATTCACAAATTGGCGACATCATGATAAATGATTTTTACGCCAAACCCTACCTGGGCTACCAATGCAACTGGAGACGCAGCGACGAATACCTTAGGCTTATAAAGTCGTGGGGTATAACCGATAGCGCTTATGCAGCTAAACCAGTCGGTAGTATCATCCATTCGGATGCCTGGCAAAGCACTCCATCGGTCGATAACCCCAGCCGTTTCAATGGTAAAGTTTACGTGATAGTAGGTAATGGCACTTTCTCCAGCGCCATGATGTTCGCCACCATCGTTAAAGATAACCACATTGCCGCCCTCGTGGGCCAAACCCCGCAAAACGGCCACCCCGATCATTTTGGCGAAGTATATAACACCGTACTTCCCAATTCAAAGATAGGCCTCCGTTTCGGGGTAAAAGAATGGATAAGGCCCGCCGGAAAGATTGCAGATAATAACTTAAGGCCAGACATCACTATCGACCTAAATAAAACTCCTGAAGAAATAATTAAGGAGATTGCCAAGTAACGCAACGCCTTTTTTGTCATTGCGAGGTACGAAGCAATCGCGAACTATGCATTTCGGCCTTGCATCCTTACGATTGCATCGTCGTACCTCCTCGCAATGACAAAAAAGGGAAAAACCCATCTTCAACATCTCAAACTTTATTGTTCTTTCGCTATAATTTCCCTATTTTTGCAACCTCTAAAATTTAGGTGGAAAACATTGAAGTACAAGGAATATAAACAGTTAGATCTATCCGATACCGGCAAGCATGTACTGGAGTTTTGGAAGAAGAATAATATTTTCGAAAAAAGCATCAGCAGCCGCCCGGCGAACAACCCTTATACGTTTTACGAAGGGCCGCCGAGCGCCAATGGCATGCCCGGCATTCACCACGTAATGGCGCGAGCCATAAAGGATATTTTTTGCCGTTACAAAACGCTTAAAGGATACCAGGTAAAACGCAAAGGCGGTTGGGACACGCACGGACTACCTATCGAGCTGGCTGTTGAAAAAGCTTTAGGCATCACCAAGGAAGACATCGGCAAAAAAATATCTGTCGAAGATTATAACGCCGCCTGCCGCAAGGAAGTAATGCGCTATACCGATGTGTGGAACGCCCTGACAGAAAAAATGGGCTACTGGGTCGACCTTGAAGATCCGTACATCACCTACAAAAACGAATACATTGAAAGCCTTTGGTGGATACTGAAAAAGTTCCACGAGAAAGGTTATTTATACAAGGGTTACACCGTGCAGCCCTACTCGCCAAAATCAGGCACCGGCCTTAGCTCGCACGAGTTAAATCAGCCCGGCACCTACAAAATGGTAAAGGATACCACAATCGTGGCGCAGTTTCATTTAAAAAGGCAACAACAACATCCTTTGATGTCTCGCCTGTTTGCAGAAATAGACGAAGACACCGTAATTTTAGCATGGACAACCACCCCATGGACACTGCCATCAAATTGCGCACTGGCTGTGGGTGAGAACATTAACTACGTTAAAATAAAAACCTTCAACCCTTATACCTACGATGCCGTTAGCGTTGTATTGGCTAAGGATCTGGTTTCAAAATATTTTAAGCCTGAAAACGAGAATGGAGATTTTGAGGCTTATAACTCTCTCCCTACCGGGGAGAGCCGGAGAGGGGCTATTATCCCATGGAAACTGGAAGCATCATTCAAAGGCAAGGATCTGATAGGCTTACACTATCACCAATTAATGCCTTATGTAACCAACGAAGACCTCGAAAAAAACGCCTTCCGCGTTATCCCCGCCGATTTCGTAACTACCGAAGACGGTACCGGCATAGTCCACACTGCCTCAGTTTTTGGAGCGGATGACTTCCGGGCCTGTAAGGAACAAGGCGTGCCGTCGGTTATGGTGAAGGACGAAACAGGCAAGGAGGTACCGCTGGTTGATAAGCTGGGCAAGTTTGTTGCCGAGGTTACCGATTATGCGGGCCGCTATGTGAAAGAAGAATATTACAGCGATGCCGAACGCAAAGCACCTGATTTTAAGCCGACGGATGTACTCATCTCCATCAAACTAAAAACAGAGAACAAAGCGTTCGACGTTAAAAAATACGAACACAGCTACCCGCACTCATGGCGGTCGGACGAGCCGATATTGTACTATCCGCTCGATAGCTGGTTCATCCGCACCACTGCCGTTAAGGATAAAATGGTAGAGCTGAACAAAACCATCAACTGGAAACCCGAATCAACCGGTACTGGTCGTTTTGGTAACTGGCTGGAAAATTTGGTCGACTGGAACCTGTCGCGCTCACGTTATTGGGGTACCCCATTACCAATCTGGCGCGAGATCGACGGCAGCGAGGAAAAATGCATAGGTTCAATAGCTGAACTGGAAAAAGAGATACAGGTATCAAAAGTAGCCGGCTTAATGCCTGAAGCTTTTGAGCTGATAGATATGCACCGCCCGTATGTGGATGATGTGATATTAACCTCATCAACCGGCAAAGCCATGGTGCGCGAACCTGATCTGATCGACGTTTGGTTCGATAGCGGCGCCATGCCTTACGCGCAATGGCATTTTCCGTTCGAGAATAAGGAGCAATTCAAAAACTCCTACCCGGCCGATTTCATTGCCGAAGGTGTTGACCAAACCCGCGGCTGGTTCTTTACCCTGCATGCCATAGCGGTATTGCTGAGCGAAAGCAGCGACGAGATAAAGGAAATAAACGAAGCCGTTGGCAACAAGGGCATCGCGTTCAAAAACGTGGTATCGAACGGTTTGGTGCTGGATAAGAACGGCAACAAAATGTCCAAGCGTTTGGGCAATGGTGTCGATCCTTTTGAGGTAATACAAAAATATGGTGCCGATGCTGCCCGCTGGTACATGATCAGCAACGCCTCACCATGGGATAACCTGAAATTCAATATCGATGGTATTGACGAGGTACGCCGCAAATTCTTCGGCACACTATACAATACTTATTCGTTCTTCTCGCTTTACGCCAATATCGATAAGTTCAATTACAGCGAAGCGGAAATAAACATTACAGACAGGCCCGAGATCGACCAGTGGATCATCTCTCTATTGAATACATTAAGCAAAGAGGTCGACGGCTTTTATGCTGATTTTGAGCCTACCAAAGCTGCCCGCGCCATTCAGGATTTTGTGGATGCGCACCTCAGCAACTGGTATGTGCGCTTAAGCCGCCGCCGTTTCTGGAAGAGTGATAATTCGGACGATAAATTGTCGGCCTACCAAACGTTATACACCTGTTTGGTTACCATCACCAAATTGATGTCGCCCATAGCGCCGTTCTTTTCTGATAATTTATATAACGACCTGAACAAGGTCACCCAAAAGGAAAACTGCGAATCGGTGCATTTGGCTGATTTTCCGGTTTACGACAGTAAACTGGTAAACAAAGCGCTTGAGCAGCGTATGCAGATGGCGCAGGATATATCGTCGCTGGTATTATCGTTGCGTAAAAAGGTTGGCATCAACGTAAGGCAGCCATTAAGCAAAATTTTACTGCCAATATTGGATAAGCACTTTAAGCACCAGGTTGAGCAGGTAAAAGAGCTGATATTATCGGAAACAAACATTAAGGATATTGAGTATATTACCGATGCTTCGGGTTTTATTAAGAAAAAAGTAAAACCTAATTTCAAAGCATTAGGTATAAAGGTGGGCAAAGACATGAAAGCTGTTGCCGAAGCCATAACAAACTTTACAACAGGCGAGATATCAAAGCTGGAAACCGAAGGCAGTATTTCCATACTTGATGGTAAGTATTCGATATTGATCGATGACGTAGAAATAATCGCGGAAGACGTTCCGGGATGGCAGGTTGCAAACTTGGGAAAACTAACGGTGGCTTTAGATGTTACCCTTACCACCGAACTAAAACAGGAGGGGATATCGCGGGAACTGATCAACAGGATACAGAACCTGCGCAAGGAAAAGGAATTTGAAGTTACCGACCGCATAAATGTAAGGTTAAGCAGTCACCCTTTAATAAACGATGCGGTGAACAATAATTTAACCTATATTTGCGCCGAAATTTTAGCTGACAGCTTAACGCTTGACGATCAGTTAAATGAGGGTGATAAGATAGTTATTGAAGGAATTGAATTATTTATTGTTATTAGTAAATTATAATGGAACAAGAAACTGTAAAAACCAGATATTCAGACAACGAGTTAAAAGAATTTAAAGACCTGTTACTAGACAAGCTGCGCATAGCCCGCGAAGAGCTAAACGCCCTTGCTACATCGTTAAGCTCGCCAAACGCGAACGGAACGGATGATACTGCAGGTACCTATAAAACATTAGAGGATGGATCGGCTACGCTGGAGAAGGAACAAATAAATCAATTGGCTGCACGCCAAAAGAAATTCATCGAGCAGTTAGAAGCTGCGCTTGTACGCATCGAGAACAAAACTTATGGCGTTTGCCGCGAAACCGGTAAACTGATACAGAAAGAGCGTTTACGTGCCGTACCACATACTACACTTAGTATGGAAGCGAAATTAAAGCAATAAATGAGACCGGCTTATCTAAAACCCTTTCTAATTGTTGTTTTTATTGTCCTGATCGACCAGATCATCAAAACCTGGGTCAGGACAAATATGTACCTCGGCCAGGATATCCACTTCCTGGGCGACCACGGTATGCTCCATTATACAGAAAATAACGGCATGGCTTTCGGCATGGAATTAGGTGGCGATTTTGGTAAGCTGGTTTTAACACTATTCCGCATTTGCGCGGTATTTGCTATCGGTTACGGCCTGGTATATCTTATCAAGCATAAATACAACCGCGGCCTTACTATATGCGTGGCGCTCATACTTGCCGGTGCACTCGGCAATATAGTCGACTCCACATTTTACGGCGTTGTTTACCAGCATGGTAATCTTTTTTATGGCCGCGTGGTCGATATGTTCTATTTTCCGCTAATCTCGGGCATTTTCCCGCAGTGGGTACCCATATGGGGTGGGCAGGATTATATCTTCTTCCGCCCGGTATTCAATTTGGCCGATGCCTCTATATCTGTAGGCGTAATCGCCATCCTGCTGTTCCAAAAACGCTACTTCAAACGCGAAACCCCCGAAGTAGCCAGCCCGAACAGCGAGATGATGGAGGAGTAAGCGGATTTCCGTCTATAAACTAATTCACTTTTTAATATCGAACACGGAATGCTGAATATCGAATATTGAAGTTTTAACTTCGGTGTTCATCATTCGATGTTCAGTGTTCGATATTAACTCTCAAATAATTTCTTCGATCACATACCCCTTCCCATTCAACTCAAACCCATCCCCAACCTTCAGCCCCTTCAGCTTCATCCCAATAGGCGATGCCGGCGACACGGCGAAATAACTCACCCCATCAACCACCCAAGTACCCGCGCTAATAGCCAGGTAAAATTTCCCATTGTCAGTAATTACCAAATTCCCCGTTTCAACAATTGGAGATGTGTTTTTTGTGCCGATAAGGTTCAGCGCCACCATTAATTTGCTTGCCTCGTTAAGCTGAATGGTATTGCGGTCTTTTTCCTGCTGCATCATAGCACGGCCGGTTTCATACTTATCGCCCGCGCTGCTCTTGGTATCATCGTTCGATGCCTGCTCCGCAGCCCTGAAAGCGTCCTCTGCAGCTTGCATACGGTTTTGAACGTAGGCAATGCACAGGTTGTAAAGTTGTTCTTTTATGGTTGACATTATGTGTGGCAAGGTAGCAAAAAATAAAAGGCATACTGGCAATGACTAAGCCGACCAATGATAAGGCACGTTTTTAAAGATATTATTCAAACGGCGCTTTCGGTGCCGACTTAAATTTTCTTCTTAACATTCATCAACCGGTTCCTACCTTATAATAGCAACCCATCCGGTTAACAGGGCTTGTCCATTTTTAGGATCGATAATATAATAGTATGTGCCTGATGACAACGCCTTACCCTGGTAGGTCCCGTCCCATGGGATAGGATATCCAATTGATGTGAATAATTTCTGCCCCCAGCGGTTGAATATATTAATAGTTGATTTTGGGTAATATTCCAGGTCCTTGATCACCCAGGTATCATTTATACCATCGCCATTAGGCGTAAATGTGTTAGGAATAGACAATGCAGATAACACGGGGGTTATGGTTAATATTCCGGGATTATAGTTAAACATATAATCAGGTGAAGCGGCGTCGTGATTCGCGTTTATGGCGTATTGACCCACAGCAGATGAAATTGTTGCGTCGGTAGTTAATGTAGGGAGGGCTGTAAGTTGGTCAGCGCTATCATTATTTACGAAACCACTGTAAGTTACAGTCAAAGTCGGGTTAACAACCCCAAAGGGCCTGGTTTTATTATCCGCAGTAATGGTTAATGAAGCACGGGTTACCGTACTAACAGGCACCATTATGGTTGCATCGGCCGCGTTATTGATACTGACAATCACATTCCCGCTATAATTTCCTACATGGGTGGATGCTGCCAGCCTGATAAATACCGCGGTTGGATAAATATTGCCGGTTCCGTTTATAGTAACTGTGGGACTAAAAGCTTTCTCATCCAGGCTAACCTCAAAACCAGCAGGTGGTGTTATTAATATTCCCGACGTAATGGCCGTACCCGAAACAGTGAACCGTTCTACTGATGACGGTGAGCCGTAAATGGTAGTCATAGGAGTCAATGCGGCGTCAGCGGTTAAAGAAGCAGGCGAAGGATTTACAGTGATGGTAAATTCAATGGGCATACCGTTACAGCCGGTACTATTTAACGGTGTTACTGTAATAGTTGCTGTAACCAGGTTCATTGTGTTATTTACAGCAGTAAACGAAGGAATATCGCCCGTTCCGCTTGCGGCAAGCCCTATACCGGGTGTGTCATTGGTCCAACTAAATGTACTCGCCGTACCTATAAAGGTAATTAAAGCGGTACGTGCCCCGTTTACCAATACCTGGTATCCGGGTGTAGTTACTGTAGGGATCGCATTCACAATACCGCTTACAGCAACGGTTTGGTCTGTTACGTTTGTCGTACTCAAAACTACATTCCCAGCTATTGGCCCTGCGGCATCGCCTGCTGCTGATCTTACATAGATGGTAGTATTGCTTAAATTGCCTGCTGATTGGTTAAGTGTCACACTTTTTCCATAACCACTACCCGCTATAAGTGATACCTCAAACCCGGTTGGCGCGGTGGCCATAACAGGGGCGGTTAAATTAACACCTGATACCGTGAATTGCTGAATAGCAGGGCTGGCTGATGCTGTACCGACACAGGCAGTAATTGACCCTGATGCAGCATTAGCAGTAATAGTGGCAGGTGCTATTGTTGGATTGACAGTGATAGTAAAAAACGACCGGGCCACCGCAACCCGAACTTGAGGCAATAAAATTTCCATAAGAAATAGGGCTGGTTCCAGTCCCTATACTTATAGTTGCAGCTACCGAATTAATTTTAGTATTAATAACGTTAACATCATTCGAAAGATCATTCGTTACGAATATTTCGCTGCCGTCAGCAGTTGAGGAAAGCCCCGCAGGACCTTTACCTACAGGGATTGTTGTAACAATTGAATAGTTAATGGTATTAATAACGGAAACGGAGTTTGAGATGGAATTGGCTACATAGGCACGGCTTCCATCACTATTAAGCACAACATTATAAGGCCCTTCTCCTACTGGAATCGTGGCTAAAATAGCGTCATTCGCAGTGTTAACAACTGTTAAATTATCGTTAATGCCAACAGGGGGATTATATATACTTTCGATACCGGTTGGCACATATAATCGGCTTCCATCAGGACTTAATACTATCCCGTGAGGATTATATCCTATTTTAATATCTGCGATTTTTGTATAATCAGAAGCATTAACTACTAAAACATCATTATCTGTACCATCTGATATATATAATCTTTTGCCATCAGGACTTATAGCCAAACCAGTTTCGACAAAATTACCGCCTTCAGTAAAACTGCCTACTATGGTATTGTTGCCTGTATTAATAATAGTTATATATGGATAGTTTGCCACATATAATTTACTATCATCCGGGCTCAGTACCATTTCACCCGGTGCTGAATTCAAGGGGATAGTAGTTGAAACCAGGTTGGTTTTAGTGTCGATGACTGATATACCGGTATTACCGCTTGTGTTACCCACGTAGGCAAATGTCCCTGTGTGATTTACTGTAACGCCATAAGGATTCGCACCTACTGGGATAGTTTTGATAACCTTATTGCTGGCTATATCGATTACTGATACAGAATTGACCCCAAAACCGTTATTCGCTATATAAGCAAACCCATTAGGAACGGGCGTAGCTGTAATAGTTGCCGTAACAGGGCTTTTGCCGGTATTTATGGCCGTAAATGATGGTATATTTCCAGTACCGCTTGCCGCTAGGCCTATAGATGGATTGCTATTTACCCAGTTGTATGTACAACTTCCTGCAAAATTTACAGTTGTTGTGTTGCTGCCGTTAGTTACGGTTTGGTTGGTTTGCGCATAAAGTTTAGTTGACAGAAAGAAGAAACACCCTATGTAAAATAGAATAAGTAATAGTTTCTTCATCCGATAGGGTTTGGTAACATGTGTAATCAATAGCTTCCCAAATTTATAAATATACGCTGAAATACACATAAAAAATAAAAGCCCCCTTGCACTCGCTGCTTGGGGGCTTTCAACCTAAACCTTATCACAATGCAGGTGAAGAATCACCTACAGAAACACAAACGTATTTTTTTGCCTTACGGATATATAAATAGCCGATCATGACAAAAAGATGATAATTCAATCATCCCTACGTTTGATAACGGCAAATTAACAGATGCAAAATGAAGAGATTATGAATATTATAACTGCTCCGAAAAAAATTTCAAACTCTCCATAATATGCTTCGCCCAATAAGGCCATTCATGCCCGCCTGCATACTCGTCATATCGGTGTTGAATGCCTTCCTGCACCATTTTTTGATGCAATTCGCGGTTATATTTTAAAAGCAGGTCATCGGTGCCGCAATCAAATTTTATAGGTGGTAAGCTATCGCGATATTGCCTAAAAGTAGCCAGCACATCCTCGTCAACAATATCCTTTTGCAAATAGTCCTTCAAATGTTCCTCCACAAATAATTTTATCTGCGCCAAACTGGTTATAGATGAATGTCCGGAAATCGCCTTAAATCTATAACCATATTTCGCCCCAACTCGCAAAGCCCCAAACCCACCCATCGACAAGCCTGAAATAAACAACGGTGATTCCTTCTTCGCGCCTTTTATTACCTCCATAACGGCGTTGGGTACATCGTCAACTATCCATCGCTCAAAATCCAAATGGCTATGCGGCAAATACCCCGAACCATCGCCCCATAACCCATCCGATGGCATGGCGAGTATCATGGGTGGCAGTTCCTTATTTTTTATCAGCTTATCAACTTGTAAATGGATACCGGTATTCAGCGGCCAGTTCCACGCGCTGCCATAAACGCCATGTAGAAGTATCACGATGGGTAAGGTATCACCGGCACGGGTATCAAACGGCACGTAAACGCATATATCCCCCCGCCCTTTTAAATTAGGCGTTTTTACGGTGATAAAGCGCAAATTATCACGCTCATAATCAGGGTTCGATACTTCTATGGTTCTGAATGCCGGCATAATTCTTTTTAATCAAATACAATTACACCCTTGGCATTTCTGCCTTTCAGCATATCGTCAAAAGCCTTATCCAAATCGTTTAAATTATAGGTGCGTGTGATCATTTCTTCCAGCAGCATATCGCCGCTTTCATACAGCTCCACAATTTTCGGGAAATCTATTTGTGGCTTGCATTTACCATACAGCGGGTTCATATAGATCTTATCCCACTCGAACAACCTCATATCGATCGTAATATCCTGCTCAATGCCGCTTACCTGCATGGCTGTACCGGCATTGCGCACCATGGCCAGCGGCGCTGCCCCGAGCTCGGGGATGGCGGTACATTCAAAGGCATAGTCGGCCCCTCGGGTGGTCATTTCACGTACCTGTTCGGCGGCTTTTAATAAACCCGTGTCATTTCTGTCGGCCAGGATAGTATGCGTAGCGCCAAACTTTTTGGCCATCTCCAGTCGGTTGGGGTTCACATCAATAGCAATGATCATCCCTGCCTTAGCCACTTTTGCCCCCTGTATTACATTCAATCCTACGCCGCCTGTACCTAGCACTACAACCGATGTGCCCGGCTGTACCTTCGCCGCGTTCACTGCCGAGCCATAGCCCGTCATCACCCCGCAGCTAATAATAGCCGATGCCGGGAAACTCATCTTCTCCGATTGGTTCTTCACCACCGCCGATTCCTTAACCAAGGTATATTCAGATATAGTTCCAATATTAAACGACCGTATAACAGGCACGCCATTCTTCGTAGTGCCTTCTTTATCGGCATGCCCCGGCGTATAACCGTTACCGCCAGCCGCTACCGGCGAGGCCACCTCGCATATATGCTGGTTGCCCTGCAAACACTGGAAACATTTGCCACAGTGCATGGCCCAATTGAGTATCACCTTATCGCCAGCGGCAACACTTTTTACGTCCTTACCGACTTTTACAACCACACCGGCGCCCTCATGCCCAATGATCAACTGCTTACCCCAACTTAGCGAGTGATGGTCGGTATGGCAAAGCCCGGCGGCCCTTACCTTTACCAGTACCTCGTCGGCTTGGGGGTCGCCTACCTGTATCTCCTCGATTGAAAATTTACCGTCGCCCTTAGTTATAGCGGCTTTGCAGGTGATCATATTTTATTTAGTGAATGAGTGAGTTAGTGATTGAGTGAATATTTGATAATTTATTATTTAAGCAATTCGTTCTTAAGGTAATTTGCGCTTTGCGCAATGCTGGCATACCAATCCATGGCGAAACTCTCCTGTTCAACAAAGGCGTAATCAACACCGGCCAGTTTTGCATGCGCGAATATGTTTTTAAAATCGATAGTGCCTGAGCCTACCTCTGTTGTTACTTCACGGTTGGTTTTATCCATATCTTTTACATGCAGCAATGAAAAGCGCCCCGGATGCTTTTTAAATAACTCTACCGGGTCGGCACCCCCGCGCACTATCCAGTACACATCCATTTCCATTTTAACCAGGGCAGGGTCGGTATTGCTTAACAGCAGTTCATAGCCATTTTGTCCGCTGCCCATGTCGGTAAACTCAAAGTTATGGTTATGATAACCCAGGTGTACGCCAACCGCTTTGGTCGCTTCTCCCGCCTTATTCATTTTATCGGCCAAAATTTTATAGTCATCAGCCGTCTTGCGGTATTCCTCAAATATCCAGGGGATAACCACATATTTTTCGCCCAAAATATTCGCTACATCAGCAAAATGCTTCAGGTCGTCAAGGTCTTTTTCGCCGCCAATATCAATGCCGTATAATCCGCTGGTGGTTATTAAATTATTGGCATCAAGTATAGCTTTAAACGCCTTGGCATCCATCCCCCAGAATTTATCCTTACGGGTATAGCCGTTGGGCTCCACATTGGTATAACCCGCCTGCGCGACCTTTGCAAATACACCGGGTACATCCTTCGCTATCTGTTCACGTATGGTGTACAGTTGCAGGCCGACATTCTTATGCATCCGGGGCAAAAAGACATCAGGCTTTATCATTAATCCTGCGCTCAATAAACCTGCTTGCTGTATAAATTCCCGGCGGTTGGTTTTCATGGTTGATATTTTTTATTTAATACTATTTGTCATTTCGAGCGACAGCGAGAAATCTTCTACAACCTGCATTTACGCCAATGCATAGTTCGCCATTTCGCTCCCGCAGTCGCTCGGCTCTGGCCGAGTGACGACTATAACTTGGCCTCCGGCCTACTGCGGCAAGATGCCGAAGAATATTTGTCACTCGGCCAGAGCCAAGCGACTGCGCTTTTAAATATTCCCCCTCTTCAACTCCTCAACCGCGTAATTCGCTGCCCTTGCTGTCAACGCCATATAAGTAAGCGACGGATTCTGACAGGCGGCTGATGCCATTGCCGCGCCATCGGTAACAAAAACATTCTGCGCGTCCCAAACCTGGTTCCATTTATTCAGCACCGACGTTTTCGGGTCAAGGCCCATGCGTGCAGTTCCCATCTCATGTATAGCCGATCCCATATTATACCCCGAATCAAACTTAGCCGGGTCTTTAATGCCTGCCGCCACAAGCATTTCCATCGCATCGTTCACCATATCAACACGCATCTTTTTCTCGTTGTCTTTAATTTCGGCATCAATAGCCAATATCGGCAGGCCCCACTTATCTTTTTTGTTTTTATCAAGCGTTACTTTGTTCTCGTGGTAAGGCAAAGTTTCGCCAAAGGCCGCCATGCCGAATACCCATTTGCCGGGTTCGCTCAGCGCATCCTTATAATCGCCGCCTATGTTCATTTCGGCAATATCACGGCTCCAGCCTTCGCGGCTGGCAAGCCCCTGGTAACCAAAGCCGCGCACATAATCGCGTTTTTCGCCGTTCAGGTTACGGAAGCGTGGTACGTAAACACCATTCGGCCTGCGGCCAAAATAATAGCGGTCGTCAAAACCCTCAACCGTTCCCCAGGCGCCTGCATTATAATGGTGGTCCATCAGGTTATGCCCCAGCTCGCCGCTGCTGCTGCCCAGCCCATCAGGCCATACATCAGTAGCCGAATTCATTAGCACCCAGGCGCTGTTCAGTGTGGAGGCATTCAGGAAAACGACCTTGGCAAAATACTGGTAAGTCAGGTTAGTTTGCGCATCCAAAACCTCAACACCATTAGCCTTCTTTTTATCTTTATCGTACAAAATTCGGGTAACTATTGACCACGGCCGCAAGGTTAAATTCCCCGTAGCCACCGCCGCAGGCAAAGTGGACGATTGCGTACTAAAATACCCGCCGAAGGGGCAGCCCAGCGCACACTGGTTTCGGTACTGGCAATGGTTGCGCCCCGGCAATGCCTTGGTTAAATTAGCCGTGCGACCAATGATCATGTTACGCTTACCCTTGTAATGGCCATTAATGCCATCGGCAATATGATGCTCGGCGCAGTTCATGTCCATTGGTGGCAAAAACTCACCATCAGGCAGTTGTGGCAGGCCGTTCCGTGCGCCGCTGATGCCGGCATGTTTCTCTACATGACTATACCACGGAGCAATATCCTTGTAGCGTATGGGCCAGTCCACACCAATACCTTCTTTCGCGTTAGCTTCAAAATCAATATCACTCCAGCGGTAGCTTTGCCGCCCCCACATTAATGAGCGACCGCCAACATGATACCCGCGGTACCAATCGAAACGCTTTACTTCAACATAAGGGCTGTCTTTATCGTTGGCCCAGTAATCCAGGTTGGTTTCATTCAAAAAATAATTACGGCCAAGCACCGGGTAATCCTTGTTCATTTGCTGTGTGCGGCCGCCACGGTGCGGGTATTCCCAGGGCGCTTTGGTGGCATTCACATAATCCTTTATATGCACAATATCCCGGCCTCGCTCAAGCATAAGGGTTTTAAGTCCGCCTTCGCACAGCTCCTTAGCCGCCCAGCCCCCGCTTATGCCCGAGCCTATCACGATAGCATCGTAAGTATTATTTGCCATTATATTTTTTGAATGTGCTTTAGGAAAATCGGCATAACACCGATAAGCTAATTACGCTATACTTCATTACCAAAAGAAAGTGAAAATTGGCAATTTATTGGCGTATATTATTCGTATCAAAAATGATACTTGTTTTATATAAGCACAAAAAATAGTTGCAGATAGTTTCCGCCATTATTGTGTTAATTTTTACATTGTTTATTGGTTGGATGATGGTTTACTTTGATTATTAAAGATGGTTTCCGTAGAGACGCAATACTTTGCGTCTCTGAACGATGCAAGAGACGCAAGGTATTGCGTCTCTACAGTGAATTATAATTATGAAAAAACATATCCTGCTACTTATCATTATATCTATCCTGTTTACAGTCTATGCATCTGCACAAACAAAAAGATCCCACCAATCCGAGGTTATCTATCACATCTTCCAGCGTAGCTTTTACGATAGCAATGGTGATGGTCACGGCGATTTGAACGGCATCTGCCAAAAACTTGACTATTTGCAGCAATTAGGCGTAACCGCTATTTTGCTTACCCCTTTGTACGAGTCGGTTTATTATCACAATTATTTCGCTACTGATTTTTATAAGATCGACCCGCGCTACGGCACCATGCACGATTATGTAAAGCTGATAAAAGAACTGCACCGCCGCCACATGAAGTTTTATATGGATATGGAAACGCAATACGTGGCCAGCGACCATATTTGGTACCGCGACAGCCATAACAACCCGGCCTCGAAATACAGCGATTACATAGTTTATACCGATAAAACCAACACCAAAGCCATACCAATTGTGGGCTTTGTAACTGATTTTACCGGGTACGACAACATAACGCGCCGCTTGGTTATGGTGAATTTGGATAACAAGGAAGTACAGCGGTACAACTACAATTTTTTCAGGTTTTGGATGGACCCAAACCACGATGGCAAATTTGATGATGGGGTGGATGGCTTCCGGCTCGACCATTGCATGGATAACCTGGACAACGCCAATCGCCTGCCGCATTTGTTTGCTACTTTTTGGCGGCCGTTATTGGGTAAGCTAAAAACGATAAACCCTAAAATAACAGTTGTTGCCGAGCAAGCGCAATGGGGCTCGTTCGGGATAGATTATTTAAAAAATGCCGGTGTCGACCGCGTGTTTGGCTTCAGGCTGGCATTTGCCATCCGTAACTTTAAAAAGAAGGAGTTGGAAAGCGTGGCCGATTCAACATTTTTAAACAACCCGACCGGAAAAGATCAGGTGGTATTTTTGGAAAACCACGATTTTGAGCGTTTCGCCAGCGCCGTAAAAAGCGATCCCGGTAAATTGCGTATAGGCTGCGCCCTTAACCTGCTGATGGGTGGCGTACCCGCCATTTATTACGGACAGGAATTGGGTATGCGTGGCAAAGACCAAACCTACGGCGCTACCGATGCCAACCAAATACCCGACCGCCAGGCATTTGAATGGCATAAAAGTGATACCGGCAAAGGCATGGCTTACTGGTACAAAAACGGCCCCTGGTGGACGAAGGACAATACCGATACCCCCAACGACGGTATATCGCTCGAAGAGGAAAAGAACGACCCCAACTCACTGTGGAATTATTATACAAAAATGATAGCCATACGAAAAAGCAACCCCGTTATCGATTATGGCACCTACAAGAATATATCTAATAATAACGACAAAGTTTTTTCATTCGAACGCTATAGCGGAAATAAAAAAATAGTTGTCGCTGTAAACTTATCGGGTGAACAGCAGGATGTGGTTATACGGTCCGCAGGCGAGTTAGAGAATATTTTTGGCGATATAAAGCAGCAAGCCAGCTCAGGAGATGTCAACATAAGCTTACCTGCTTACGGTGTTGCGGTTTGGAGCGGCGACAAGTAATTTCTCAATGTTATTTTTACAAAAACTAATCCGGATGGTTAACTGCAAATCCTTATTTTTCATTATGTTTATCATATGAATTTTAACCCCTTAAAAATGATAAACAATAAAAAAAATTGGCACCAAAGGCATTCAGAAGAAATGTCCTTTGGCCAGCGTTTAGCTGATTCGGTAGCAACCGGCATGGGTTCATGGCGGTTTATTATTATCCAAACAGTAATAGTTGCTATATGGATGATCCTTAACGTAGTGTTATATGTTTATGATCGTTGGGATCCATATCCTTATATTTTATTGAACCTGCTTTTCTCAACCCAGGCTGCTTATGCCGCGCCAATTATCATGATGGCCCAAAACCGCCAGAATGAACGCGACCGTGCGCAGGCCGATGAGGATTTCCGAACCAATGTGGAAGCAAAAAAGGAAATTGAAGAACTGCAGGTGCGTTTAAACGCTATCGAAATAGACAAGCTTGATAAAATTATAACCATTCTTGAAAAAATGGACAAAAAATAGTGTAGAATAGCGTCAAGAAGCAATAATCAAGAGTCAGGAATTAACCTTTTTGCCTTGGCTCTTGATTCTTGACTCTTGCTTCTACTACAAAAAGCCTAACTTTGCCTTTATGAGCAACATTGCCGAGGAATTTTTGGTTGCCAGTGAAGAGAAGGCATTCGACGCCAATCATCGCCGTATTATAAATTATAATATCGGCAAATATGATGCTGCTGTAAAACGAGGTCTATCAAAATTTATCAACCTCGAAACTGCCAAACGCAAGGGCCATGTAATAAAGTGGAAGGTGATGGAGAACCTGGACAAGTTTTTGCCCGAGTTTGAAGCTAATTTCCAGCGGCGCGGTGGCAAGGTTATCTGGGCCAATGATGCCGAAGAAGCCAACCGCGAGATACTAAACATTATAAAAAAGGCAGGCGGCAAAACTGTTGTAAAATCAAAATCAATGGTTACCGAGGAAATTCAGCTGAATGAATTCCTTGAACATAACCAAATCGAATCGCTTGAAACCGACCTGGGTGAATACATTGTTCAGTTGCTTGGCCAAAAACCATATCATATTGTTACCCCGGCTATGCACCTCAGTAAGGAGGACATTGCCAAACTTTTTCATGAACGTTTTGGTACACCCATTGATGCCACACCCGAGCAGCTTACCTTAAAAGCCCGTGAATTGCTGCGCGAAAAATACCTGCAGGCAGATATAGGCATAACCGGTGCCAACTTTTTAATTGCCGATACTGGCAGCATCGCCATCAGCGAAAATGAGGGCAATGCGCGCTTAAGCACTACATTTCCTAAAATACACATAGCCATTGTTGGTATTGAAAAAATCATCCCCTCCATGGCTGACCTTGACCTGTTCTGGCCCATGCTGGCCACACACGGCACAGGCCAAAACTTAACGGTTTACAACACTATTTTAAGCGGCCCGCGCCAACAAACTGAAACCGACGGCCCTGAAGAGATGTATGTGATATTGCTCGATAACGGGCGTACCAACCTGCTGGCACAAAAAGATCAGCGCCAGGGCCTGTATTGCATCCGCTGCGGCGCTTGCTTAAATGCCTGCCCGGTTTATAAAAATATCGGCGGTCATAGTTATGCCACTGAGTATAGCGGCCCTATTGGCTCTATTATAACCCCGCACATGCGTGGAATGGAAGAGTTTAAGCATCTAAGCTATGCCAGCAGCCTCTGCGGCAAATGCACCGAAGTATGCCCTGTAAAGATCGACATCCACAAAATGCTGCTCTTGAACCGGCGCGACGCGGTAAACGAAGGCATAGTCACTAAAAAGGAACGTTGGGGTTGGTCGGTTTGGAAAAAGGGTATGTTAAGCCGTAAACTCGAAGACTACTTTAGCGGCAAAACCAAAAACTTCCTGATGCGCACTCTGTTCAAAAAAACCTGGGGCCACCTGCGCGAAATGCCCAAAGTTGCTGATAAGTCGTTTACGAAATTGTGGCAGGAGAAGGAGCAGTCCTAAGCCATTAGTCTTAAGTCCATATCAGACCAATGACTTAAGACCATCGACTCAAGACTCAATTAGTGCGCATTGCCAAACCCAAACTCTTTATAGCTATTCGGCAGCTCGTTATTGCTGCTAAACGCGAACGTGTAGGTGGTTCTCCAGCTCTCAAAATCGGCTGTTTTATTATCCTTTAATTGTTCGGTATGGGCGCTGCTTAAAGCGTATATGCCTTCCCGGCTCAGCTTAAAATAAATAAGACCGGCCGCATCGCTGCTTAATTTTTGCGGGAATATGTTACCTCCCACTGTTTTAACAGTTAAGGTTACCGCTGCGTTAGCAATAGGCTTGCCCCTAAAAAGCAGTACGGCAGTAATGTCATCGCCATAATTAAATTTATAGGGGTTTTGCTTCAGTATAATTTCATAATCCTGGTTTATCGGTTTATCAAAAGTACCACCACTGGCCTCGTCAATCTCAACCAGCGCCTTCATATAATTGTTAAATTTTTGTTTGTAATACAGTTGATTGCTGTTTTTTACCTTGTCGGCAATATTGTCGGGGTCGCTTATGTCCAGTGTGCGTAATAATTTGCTGCGGGTCATTTCGCTTGCAGGCGGGGTAGAACTCATGCTTACCAGCAACAGGCCATCGTCGTTTACCGCATAGCTCACTATCGGCGCAATGCTATCGATAACAACCGCGCTTGGTTTCAGATCGGTCTTTTTCTTGCCCTGGTAAAGTGTGAACTCTCCGGTTTTATCGGCCTGGTATTTTATATCGGTTTGCTTGGTAAAGTCATCATTCGTGCTCATTAAATGCAGGTTAAGCTTATCCCCTTTTTGCAGATAAAACTTTTCGGGCATTAAATAATAACTTTGGGCGTTTGCTGTAAAGCCCGCTATTACTAATAATATCGAAAAAAATAGGCGCGTAGTTCTCATGGTACAAAGAATTGAATTGTAAACATACAAAGTTTTAAAAACATCAGTAGTTTAGCTATATGAATTTCGACCGAAAAAACCTCAATAATGACGTTTTAATCGCTTTTTACAGGAAATTGTTACTTCCGCGACTGATTGAGGAGAAAATGCTCATCCTTTTGCGGCAGGGGCGCATTGGCAAATGGTTTTCCGGCATTGGGCAGGAAGCGATAGCCGTTGGCTCTACATTGGCTTTAAATACCGATGAATATATTTTGCCTATGCACCGCAACCTCGGAGTTTTTACTACACGCGATATTCCGCTTTCCCGTTTAATGGCGCAGTGGCAGGGCAAGCCTTCGGGGTTCACCAAGGGTCGCGACCGCTCGTTCCATTTCGGCACGCAGCAATATAAAATTTTAGGTATGATATCGCACCTCGGCCCGCAACTGGCGCTGGCTGATGGTATTGCTTTAGCCGATGTACTAAATAAAAAGAAACACGCCACATTGGTTTTTACCGGCGAAGGAGCTACCAGCGAGGGCGATTTTCATGAAGCGCTGAACGTGGCGGCTGTATGGAATCTGCCCGTTATTTTTATCATTGAAAATAATGGCTATGGTCTATCAACCCCTGTTTCAGAGCAGTATGCCTGCAAGCGTTTGGTTGATAAGGCAATAGGTTATGGCATGGAAGGTAGCCGTATTGATGGTAATAATTTGCTCGAGGTTTATCATAACATTCGAGCCATAGCCGAAGAGATACGCGAACGCCCCCGCCCGGTTTTGGTGGAATGTATCACCTTCCGTATGCGCGGGCATGAGGAAGCATCGGGTACAAAATATGTTCCTGAACACTTGTTTGAAGAATGGCGTGCGAAAGATCCAATAACCAATTTTGAAAAGTATTTGATAGATGAACAGGTACTTCGCCCCGAATGGCCGCAAATTATTAAGGCCGAATTTGGCAAGTTGATAGATGCCGAAATTGAGAAAGCATTCAACGAACCTGACATTGTAGCGAATATAGATACTGAAGTTGCAGATATGTATAAGCCATACAGTCTGCCTGCATTTCCTCATCCTGAAACATCAACCAAAAGGCGGTACATTGATGCCATAAGCGACGCCCTGCGTTTAAGCATGCGCAAATACCGTAACCTGGTAATTATGGGGCAGGATATTGCCGAATACGGCGGCGCCTTTAAAATAACCCAGGGTTTTGTTGAAGAATTTGGTCGCGGCCGGGTAAGGAATACACCCATTTGCGAATCGGCTATTGTGGGCGCTGGGATGGGACTTGTAGTGAACGGCGGCAAGGCTGTTGTTGAAATGCAATTTGCCGATTTTGTAAGCAGCGGCTTTAACCAGGTGGTAAACAACCTGGCAAAAACCTATTACCGCTGGGGGCAAAATGTTGATGTGGTAGTGCGTATGCCCACAGGCGGCGGCACTTCTGCCGGGCCGTTCCATTCGCAAAGCAACGAGGCATGGTTTACCAAAACACCGGGATTGAAAGTAGTGTACCCCGCAACGCCTGCCGATGCAAAAGGTTTACTGATGGCCGCTATTGCCGACCCTAACCCTGTAATGTATTTTGAGCACAAATACCTGTACCGCAGCAATACCGATGATGTGCCTGATGGCGAATATTATGTAGAAATAGGCAAAGCGAAAATTGTAAAGGAAGGCACAAAAGCCAGTATTATTACCTATGGATTGGGCGTACACTGGGCGATTGAATATGCAGCCAAACACCCCGAAATATCAGTTGAGATAATCGACTTACGCAGCCTGCAGCCCTGGGATAAAGAAGCGGTTGAGGCCAGCGTGAAAAAAACGGGCCGCGCTTTAATTTTGCATGAAGACACCCTCACCAGTGGTTTTGGTGGCGAAATAGCGGCTCACCTTGCCGAGCATTGCTTTAGCTACCTGGATGCCCCGGTAATGCGCTGCGCAAGTTTGGACACGGCTATTCCTATGAATAAAGATTTGGAAGACCAGTTTATGGCTAAAGCCCGGTTGGAAGAAAGCATGGGCAAATTGTTGAATTATTAAGGAGTTGTATAAAATTATACACCATCTTTATTGCCGTTGACTTCAGTCAACGGAACCTAATCATCTACTATAAGTGGCTTTAGCCAAAATGATACAGATGCTGTAGGTTTGGCTAAAGCCAGGAACTTTGCAATTAATATTCCGTTGACTAAAGTCAACGGCAATGGGATTTTGCCAATAATAAATTTAGGGTTGTTTTTTAAATAGCTTTTAAAGCCGGGCTATTTTTTGGCCTTACCAATCCCCGCCACCCTGCCAGTATTATCCTTCACAAAAGTTTCCCAACCCGAATAAGATTTTTTACTACCAGAACTACCTCTACCTGTAGTTATTTTTTGAAACGAATGGCAAACAGCTACCGCCAGCCCGTCCGTGGCATCAAGGAATTCAGGAGTCTCCTTAAAGCTCAGTAGGTTTTGCAGCATGGCGGCTACTTGTTCCTTGGTCGCGTTGCCATTGCCGGTGATGGATTGTTTTATTTTGCGCGGCGCATATTCGGTTATCTCCACATTGCGCGATAATGCCGCCGCCATAGCCACGCCCTGTGCCCTGCCCAGTTTTAGCATTACCTGTATGTTCTTACCATAAAAAGGGGCCTCAATAGCCAAACAATCAGGGTGATAGTTATCTATCAGGGCAACCGTTTTTTCAAATATGCGTTGCAGCTTTAGCATGTGGTCGTCAATCTTATCCATCTTCACAATGCCCAGGCTTATCAATTCAATTTTCGGCCCGGTTTCTTTTACCAGCCCATAACCCATAACCGCCGTACCGGGGTCAATGCCTAAAATTATTCGTTCCTTGTGGATGGTTTGCAGCATAGTAATTATCAGGGTTAAAGTTAACCAATCAGGGCTTACAATCGCGCAGCAAAGCCATATATTCTTCCCGGCTTATCATTTCAGCGCCCATCGATGCTAAATGGTCGGTATGCACCTGGCAGTCTATTAAATTATAAAGTCCAGATTGGCAAAGCCATACCAGCGCAGTTTTTGATGCATTGCTAACCTTGCTGAACATACTTTCGCCGCAAAAAACTGAGTTTATATGTACCCCATAAAAGCCACCCACTAATTCATCATTCTCCCAAACTTCAACCGAATGTGCATGGCCCAATTGGTGCAGCCTGTTGTAAGCCGCTTTCATGTCAGTAGTAATCCAGGTGCCGTCCTGCCCGGGTCGGTCAATGGTTGAGCAAGCTTCGATCACCTCATTAAAACATTTATCGCTTGTAATAGTAAACCTGCCCGATCGCAAAACCTGCCGCATACTTTTCGAGATTTTCAACCTATCGGGATAAAGCACGAAGCGCTCATGAGGCGAATACCACAAGATGGGTTCATCCGCACTGTACCAGGGGAATATGCCGTTTTCATAGGCCAGCAGTAAGCGCCCGGTCGACAGGTCGCCGCCAACTGCCAGTAAGCCATCATCTTCGGCCAAAGCCGGGCTGGGGAAAACTAAACGCTCATCAAGCCTGAATATCATCAGGGGCAAATTTACGCCTTCTTGCGTATCACCAGTTTTTTAT
The DNA here is from genome assembly GCA_903915155.1 of uncultured Mucilaginibacter sp. Taxonomy (GTDB): domain Bacteria; phylum Bacteroidota; class Bacteroidia; order Sphingobacteriales; family Sphingobacteriaceae; genus Mucilaginibacter. The sequence goes on along the minus strand of CAIWRU010000145.1, from coordinate 481 downwards.
TCTGTGCTTTTGCAACCGCGTCGAGGTATTGCTGCAACTCGTTGTATTGTGCGGCCGGGATAACATGATCAGTTAAATTAAATTTAGCAGTTGATATTACTTCGTTTTTTGCGGCATCATAATTATATTTTACTTCGTAGCTGCCGTAAGTAAATTTTAGAGTTTGGTTTGCAGGTAATGTTTCTATTTCATACCCTTTTGGAAGATTGATAGTAGTAACGCAGGTTTTTTCTCTTGGATAATCGAAGTAATAATCTGTTTTTCTTTTATCCAGTATTGGAACGGTTATATTCCATAGGTTAAAGACATGTGGTTTATAAAATTGCTTATTAGCAACGGCTATATCGTAGAATTTGGGTAGTGTCTCAGTTTGAATTTATATTCCTGATTTTCTACGATTATCCTCTTTGCATAACATTTGGCAATTAACAGCACTTGTTTTTCCTCCTAAATGCCAAGGCGTTATATGGTCAGCTTCCAT
>CAIWRU010000144.1 GCA_903915155.1 uncultured Mucilaginibacter sp. | reverse complement strand
TCTGTATCGCACCGTAATAATTCCCTAAGTGCAGGTTCCCGGTACTGCGTATACCACTTACAACTGTTTCCATGGGGCGAAAGTAAGTAATTTTTATATTTTAGGTAAAAATGAAATTACAATAGATCAAAATACCCAAATAGTGCGATCTTTCTTTTATACCATAACTATTTCTTTATTTTTGGTGACAAATGAAGATCTTCTTTAAAAGATTACACGCATATTTTTACAGGTTCAACGTAGGTCTTCTTTATATTATACTGTGGCCCCTCATGTACTATTTTTCGCGAAAGCCCGAACGGTACCATGGCATGAACAGAGTAAGGGGTTTTTGGGGATATCTAAGCTCTCTTTTATCAGGCATAATTTACCGGTTCGAAGTTGAAGAGCCAATAGATTGGTCGCGTACCTATATCATTTGCCCCAATCATACTTCAAACCTTGATATTACAGCGGTAAGTATATTGGCTAAGAATAATTACTCGTTCATGGGCAAGGAGGAATTACTGGATGGCTTTGTTACCGGCCTGTATTTCAGAACGGTAGACATACCGGTCAACAGGGAAAGCAAAATGTCGTCGTTCAGGGCGTTTAAAAAAGCGGGCCACCGGCTTGAACGCGGGCAAACGCTCGTGATATTCCCCGAAGGCCGGATACCACCACATTATCCGCCAAAATTAGATGAATTTAAAAACGGGCCTTTCAGGCTGGCTATTGAATTGAAAATTCCGATTATTCCAATATCTTCGCCAGATACCTGGCAAGTTTTGTGGGATGATGGCATTGAATATGGAAGCAGACCGGGAATTTGCCATATATTTGTACACAAGCCAATTGAAACGGCAAATTTAACAATAGATGATGCTGATGCCCTGCGTGATAGGGTACATGATATTATTGAAAAGAAATTAGCGAACGCATGATAATTGATAAGGAAACAGTAGAAAAAGTAGCCAACCTTGCCCGCCTTGAACTTGCAGAAGAGGAAAAGGACGCGATGATAAAGGACATGAACAAAATACTGGACTTTATGGCCAAACTGAATGAGTTGGATACCACAGGTATTGATCCGCTGGTGTATATGACCAATGAAGTAAATGTTTTGCGCGAAGATGTAGTGAAGCAGCAAATAACCACCGAGGAAGGATTAAAGAACGCTCCAAAACATACGGAGGATTATTTTTTAGTGGCAAAGGTGATAGAAAAGTGAGTTTAAAGTTGAAGGTTAAAAGTTTAAAGTAAATGCAGGATTATAAGGATTTAGTGGCTTGGCAAAAATCGCACGAATTTGTAATTAGCATTTATAAGTCGCTATCTGAATTCCCCAAAGAAGAAACTTATAATTTGGTGAGCCAGATTAAAAGAGCATCAACGTCGATACCAGCAAATATTGTAGAGGGTGCCGGTAGATTTACACCTAAAGATTTTGCGCATTTTCTACAAAATGCTTTAGGTTCATCACATGAAATAGAATATTTGATTTTGTTGTCGAAAGATTTAGGGTATATGAATATTAACATATATACAATTCATGTACAGCATATTAATGAAATTAAAGCAATGCTTATATCTTTGATCAAAAAAGTGCGGGGATAAAAACTTTCTACTTTAAACTTTTTACTTTGAACTTACTTTCAACTTATCTGTAACAAAACTACCTTACCTATAGTCAAACCAAACAAAAACGCATGGAGCCATTAATTACCATTAAAGATATAGGACGTAAGTATGTAATAGGCAGTGAAACTATTCACGCGCTTAAATCAGTATCGTTAAGTATAAATAAGGGTGAATTTGTGGCGTTGATGGGTCCATCGGGGTCGGGTAAATCAACCCTGATGAATATTTTGGGCTGCCTTGACACTCCAACCAAAGGTACATACATTTTGAACGGGATTGATGTAAGCCATATGACCGAAAATGACCTTGCTGAAGTACGCAATTCTGAAATTGGCTTCGTATTCCAAACATTTAACCTGCTGCCCCGCAATAGCGCGTTAGAGAATGTAGCGCTACCGCTGGTTTACGCAGGCGTAAGCAAAACCGACAGGCTCGACAGGGCGAAAAAAACTTTGGAAAATGTCGGGCTTGGTAACCGCGTTGATCACAGGCCAAATGAATTATCGGGTGGACAAAGGCAGCGTGTAGCTGTTGCCCGGGCATTGATAAATAACCCTTCGATAATTTTGGCGGATGAGCCTACAGGTAACCTCGATACCAAAACCTCGATCGAGATAATGGGTCTTATTGAAGATATTCATGATAAAGGCAACACCATTATATTAGTTACTCACGAAGAAGATATTGCATTGCATGCCCATCGTATTGTGCGTATGCGCGATGGTTTGATAGAGAATGATTATGTGAATACCGATATTCACAGGTCAAGGGATGCGGCGAAGGTGTAATTGCTTCAATTAACATTGCGAGCACAGCCTGCTCACAAACTCACTTAAATGTACAGACCTTTCGGGTGTGATTAGTTTACGGTCGCCGATAATTAGGGTGTGATCAAATATTTCGATGGTGAAGTGGTCATGGCGTACGTCCATCACAGCATTACGAAAATTACGGTCGATGCCGGGAATCGCCTTGTCTGCATCGTTAGCCAAAACATAAAAGGTATCGCTAAATGCTTTGTCTTCCTTAAAATCTATCTCAATGGGATGTACCAGCTCAATTATTTTGTCGGCTAAAGTTTCGGGGCGTATCAGCACCCGGCCAAAATTGTGTTTCACATAGGCAAGCGCCCAAACCTGGCATTCCTTATGATTGACACTTGGGCCTCTGCCTGTATTTGATGTAACGTGTTCAAGTTCTATAAATAGGATATAACAATCGGTCTTAACGTTTTTTATTACAAAGGAACCCCGTAAGCGTACAGTAGTGTATGACCTGAATGCTTCAAAATCTTCCAGGTGAAAGTCAATATCTCCGGTAGGCTGTATGTCGAAATTCTGGCCGAGCGCTTTGTAGGTTTGGTAAAAATTATCAAAATCAGTTGTAGTAAGGCCTACGGTATCAAAGGGTACAAAATCCATTAACAATTGAAATTTGTTAAAGATAAATGAAAATTACAAAGTTCAATAATCGGTTAACCTGGCTAAATCCGAAATCGAACATCCGAATTCCGAAAAATCAATTTAATCTTCCTTATGATACAGATCTCCTGCTTTATCAGCAGATAATTTGATGCCCTTTATCATAGCCGAACTGAAACCGTTATGTTCCATCTCGTTTAACCCGGCAATAGTACAACCGCTTGGTGATGTTACCTTATCAATTTCCTGTTCGGGGTGGGAGTGTAGTTGCAATATAAGGTCGGCAGCGCCTTTGGCGGTCTGTGCGGCCATTTTTAATGCATCGGCAGAGTGGAAGCCTATCTCAGTGCCGCCTTGCGATGCGGCGCGTATGGAGCGTAAAAAGAAGGCTATGCCGCAGGCGCAAAGCGCTGTAGCCGATGTCATCAGTTCTTCGTTTATCTGTATGCTTACGCCAACAGTGTCAAAAAGCGATTTTACAAGGTTTACGTTTTTTGCGGTACCGCTATCGGTAGCAATACAGGTCATAGAATGACCAATGGCAATAGCAGTGTTAGGCATAGCGCGTATCACCTGAACATTCAGGTCGAGCTGCTGGCGTATATCGGCACAGGTAACACCCGATACTACCGATATGATCAGTTGCTTTTCTGATTTTATTGCTGGCTTTATTTCATCAAGTAGTTTGTTCAGTTGCTGCGGCAATACTGCTACAACTACTATGTCGGCTCTTTTGACCGCTTTTAGGTTGTTGTCGGTTACATAATAGCCCTGGTCGGCAAGTGGTGCTAATGATGCAATGTTGCGGCGGGTAAGCATAATTTGCTGCGGTTTGCATATCCCCCCTTTTACCAATCCTTTAGCCAGTGATAGTCCAATGTTTCCGCTGCCAATTATGGCAATACTTTGTTGTGAATTCATGCGTTTTTGCTTAAACGAGTTCCAAATTTTTTATTTTCATTCAGTAGCCCCAGGTTGTTTGCATGCCCTATAATTACGGCCTTAACACCACAGGTAATAGCTGTAAAAGCATTATCCAGCTTTGGCAGCATGCCGCTATTGATAATTTGTTGCTTTTTTAATTCTTCATAATATTGCGGGCCGATGTCGGTTATTAACGAATCTTCATCATTAATATCTTTTAAAACCCCGCTTTTCTCAAAACAATAAATAAGCGTAGTATTATACAGCTTAGCCAATGATACTGCCAAAGCCGAAGCGATAGTGTCGGCATTGGTATTTAACAGTTGTCCGTCCCCATCATGTGTTATAGCACAAAAAACGGGCGTAAATCCCCCGTCCATCAACCGCTTTATATTTGTATTGTCTATTGATGTTTCATCAATATCACCCACAAAACCGTAATCAATGGTTTTTACAGGGCGTTTTTTTGTTCGGATAAAATTACCGTCGGCACCGGTGAGCCCGATAGCATTGGTGCCAAACTTTTGTAATTGGGCTACAACGTTTTTATTAATGAGGCCTCCGTAAACCATGGTAACCACCCTTAATGTTTCAATATCCGTAATCCGCCTCCCTTCAACCATCTTTGGTTCAATACCCAGCGTTTCCGATAATTGTGTGGCTACTTTCCCACCACCGTGCACCAATATTTTGTTTCCTTTAAGCGCTGTAAAATCTTTCAGAAAATTGTGCAGGTTCTCTGAATTGTCAATAACATTCCCGCCAATTTTTATAATATACAGGTCGCCCTTTTCATTTTGCTGGTCGGGGCTGTTTTTATGCAGTTTGTCCATTATTTAATTAAACCCGCCTAATCACACACAATAGTTTCCATTGCACAAAGGGTTAGTTATGTTTTTTAAAGCTATAAGTTAGAAAAATCATAAATAAAAGTGGGATTTCATTCGATTTTCTTAACAATGCGGTTAAAAATAATAAATTTTGTTTATTAATCGGCAAATAATAGTAAAAATTAACATGCGTGTGATATAATATTGCCATAAATACAACTTGCGGGTGAGGTTTACGCCGCGAATTTGTATCAAATCGAGAAAAAAATTATCAAAATGGGTTTAAAGTATATCGTTTTTCGTTCAACCCATACATTTAAGGGTGGTTGGATAGCCTGGTTAAGTCATGGTTATATAAAAATGAATCCTTTAAACATTTAATTAAAACACAAATGGTAAATTTATTGCTTTAATAAATTATGGATACACCTACCACACCTGTACCCCGTGTTGTTATTATTGGCGGGGGATTTGGCGGGCTGCAATTAGCCAAACAGTTAAAGAATGCGCCTGTTAAAGTAATGATGCTCGACAGGCATAATTATCACACCTTTCAGCCATTGCTTTACCAGGTTGCTATGGGCGCCATACCGGCCGATTCTATTGGCTTCCCTATACGCCGGATATTTACCCACCAGGATAATTTCAGGTTTTTTTTGACGGATGTTCAGAAGATAAACCCTGAAAGTAATACAGTAAGCACTGATATGGGCGATATCAACTACGACTATTTAGTGATAGCAACAGGTTCAAATACCAATTTTTTCGGCAACAAGGAGATAGAGCATTTTGCCATGCCCATGAAGAATATCCCCGAGGCGCTGAACCTGCGCAGCCTTATTTTGCAAAACCTGGAAAAAGCGCTGGTTACCAAAACTTATAACGAGCGCGAGGCATTAATGACCTTTGTTGTTGTTGGCGGAGGACCTACCGGCGTTGAACTTTCGGGCGCTTTGGCTGAAATGCGGCAGCTTATTTTGATGAAGGATTATCACGGGTTGAAAAAGCAGCACATGAAAGTTTATTTGGTCGAGGGTAAAGACAGGGTGCTTGGTGGTATGTCGCCGCAGGCATCGATAAAGGCTAAAGAATTTTTAACCAAGGGCGAAGTAACTATATATAATAGTGTGCATGTGCAAAGCTATGATGGCTACGAGTTAAAGATAGACGACGGTACCGTTATACACACGCGCAATGTATTTTGGGCCGCAGGTGTTAAAGGCGAGGTGCCCGAAGGTATTGCGCAAACCATAACCAAAGGCAACCGCATACTAACCGACAACATAAGTCGTGTCAACGGTTTTGAAAATATTTTCGCCATTGGCGATGTTGCTGCTATGGTTACCCCTGAAACCCCGAATGGGCTACCCGGTGTGGCACCCGCTGCCATACAACAAGGGAAGCACCTGGCCAAAAATTTAGTTCACATTATAAAAGGGGAACCGACAGTACCATTTAAATATGTTGATAAAGGTACATTAGCAACCATAGGCCGTAACAAAGCCGTTGCCGATCTGGGTCCATTCCATTTCCAGGGATTTTTTGCCTGGCTGTTATGGGGCGTTGTGCATATTATGTCGCTGGCAGGCTTTGGCAATAAACTGAGCGTATTTTTAAGCTGGTTCCTGAATTATTTTAATAAGAATAGCGATAACCGGTTGGTGGTAAGGTATTTCAATACAGAAACTATGATGACGGAGCCGGTGTCGAAGTAATTATTGTTTTTGCGAGATCATATAAGCGGCAATATCACTTTCGTTGGTATTGCTGCTAGTTTTTAGCGTATTAATAATATTATCCCGCTCTTTTGCTGTTCTGTTCTGACTTAGTTTGCTCTTGGCCTGCAAATCGGTTACTGTTATCTCGAACCCTGTAATACCTTTTATCATTTTCGATTTATACTCGGGCGACAACGCCTGCCACTGCTGAAAGTAACTGTCTTCAAAAGTATTAATTGTACGCTCCAGTAGTTCCATATGCGCCTGTTCTCCTTCCAAAAGAATGGCTTTACCATAAGTATGTACCGCTAAATAGTTCCAGGTCGGCACATTTGTTTCCTTTTCATAATTCTTAGGCGAGATATAAGCATGGGGCTCGGTAAATATCACTAAAACATCCTTGTCAACAATATCCAATGCTTGCGAATTAGCCTTCGCGAAATGTGAGGATATGATTATTTTGTCATCCCTTTCCTCTATCAAAAACGGCAAATGGTTAGCGACCGGGAAATTATTTGCTGCGGTTATGATGGTGCCAAAGCTATACCGCTTCATAAAGCTGATAACTTCTTGCTTGTCTTCGAGTTTATTGAAGGAGGGGATGTACATAGCACTAAGTTATTTAAAAGTTGATTGTGAAAGCGTTTAAAGCCTAAGCCGACTTATTTCAATACAAGAACCATGATGACGGAGTCGATGGCGAAGTAGATGCAAGTACAAGATAAGATTTTATAAATCCGCCGAATAGTTTACAATTTCTTCTTTTAGATAGATTGGAATATTATCCCAGGTCGTGTTCTTGGTGAGCAATAAAATATAGCCATATTCAGATTTTATCGAACCTAATATACGTTTATACCAGTCGAAATATGACCACTCTCTGGGCTTTGGTGAGTAAAGAAATGAACCTTCAACGTCCCAATGCACTTCCGTAGCAGATCTCCATATCATTGAGAATTTTTCTTTGCTGGGATAGATACGTAGCCTTCCGGATTCGTCAATTAATATTTCTTTTATCTCGTCAGACTTCATATTTACAAACTTTCCAACATCTTTTTCAATACTGCCTGCGCAGCCCAAACCCTGTTACCTGCTTCATGCACTACAATAGAGTTCCGTCCGTTCAGTATCTCATCCGACAACTCCAAATTACGGCGGACAGGCAGGCAATGCATCACCTTAGCAGCGTTGGTTATTTGCAGTTTTTCATTGGTCAGCATCCAATCTTCATTACTGGGCAGTATTTTACCATAAGGTTCATATGCCGACCAGTTTTTTACATAAATAAAATCAGCATCTTTTAAAGCCTCATCCTGGTTATGGGTGATGGTTGCGCCGTTGGTGAAGTCAGTACTTAATTCGTAGCCTTTTGGATGAGCGATGGTAAAATCAACATCAGCCTTACACATCCATTCGGCAAATGAATTGGGTACGGCCTGCGGTAAGGGCTTTATATGCGGTGCCCAGGTTAATACCACCTTAGGGCGGGGTTTTGTTTTTAATTCGGTTATAGTAACCAAATCGGCAAGGCTTTGTAAGGGGTGGCGTGTTGCCGATTCTAAACTAACCACCGGCACTGCACAATAGTTTACAAACTTGTTAAATATCTCCTCGTTGTAATCTTCTTCGCGGTTTTTAAGGCCGGGGAATGAGCGTACGCCGATAATATCCACATACTGCCCCATAACTGCCGCCGCTTCGCGGATGTGCTCAACAGTAGTGCCGTTCATCACAGCGCCATCTTTAAGCTCCAATGCCCATCCTTCCTTGTCGATGTTCAGCACCATAACATTCATGCCCAAATTAAGCGCGGCTTTTTGGGTGCTCATGCGTGTACGTAAACTTGGGTTCAAAAAAACCAGGCCGATTGTCCTGTTCTTACCCAAATGCTGGTGCGCATACGGGTTTTGCTTTAATTGCAAAGCATCGGCAACAAGCGCGTTAATGTCGGTTACATCGTGTACAGAAGAAAATAGTTTCATAAACCCCTCCCGGCCTCCCCTGAAGGGGAGGTGATTGTTAAAATGTTAATTCGCGCCTTTGTTCCCCCTTTAGGGGGTTAGGGGGCTATAGTACTTGCTTAAATGCCTCCAAAAATCTATCGGCATAAGCTTTTGTTAAATTAAGCGCCGGTAACAGCCTTACTACATTTGGTTTGGCTTCGCCGGTAAAAATATGGTGTTTGAATAGCAGGTCTTTTCGCGCATATGCTAATTCTTCGGGCAATTCAATGCCTATCATCAACCCACGACCACGTACCTCTTTAACCTTATCAAACTTTTTAAGTTCACTTATTAAATAACCGCCCACTTCGGCAGCATTTTGCATAAGGTTATCACGCTCAATTACTTCCAGTACTGCTAATCCCGCCGCACAAGCCAAATGGTTACCACCAAATGTAGTACCCAACATGCCGTAAACCGGTTGTATTTTGGGCGATATGATAATACCACCAACAGGGAAGCCGTTACCCATACCCTTAGCCATGCTGTATATATCGGCATTAACACCTGCAAAATCATGCGAGAAGAATTTACCTGTCCGTCCGTACCCGCATTGCACCGAGTCCGCGATAAAAACAGCGTTATACTGGTCGCATAACGAGCGGATCTTTTGCAAAAAGCTTTCACTGGCCACTTGTATACCGCCAACGCCTTGTATGCCTTCAATTATTACCGATGATATTTCATTGTTAACAAAAGCCTGCTCTAAAGCCGATTCATCCTGCCATGGTAGAAATATTACATTATCGGTTTCATTAATTGGCGCTACAATTTTAGGATTGTCAGTAACAGCTACCGCCAATGAGGTACGCCCGTGAAATGATTTACGAAACGCGATAACCTTCTTTTTACCGTTGTAAAATGAAGCCAGTTTTAACGCATTTTCATTAGCCTCAGCACCCGAATTACACAGGAACAGTTGGTAATCATCCTTACCCGAAACCTTACCCAGCTTTTCAGCCAGTTCAGTTTGTAAAGGTATTTCAATAGAATTAGAGTAGAAACCTATCTGATGCAACTGATCCTCCAATCGCTTTACATAATGCGGATTTGTATGACCAATGGAAATAACCGCATGACCGCCATACAGGTCGAGATATTCCTGGCCCTTGTCATCATACACTAAACTGCCAACACCACGGGTGATGTTAATTGGATTTATAGGATATACGTCGAATAACTTCATAAGAAGAGGTTAAAGGTGAAAGGATAAAGGTGAAAGGTTATTTTTCATCTCTCAAAAATTTAATAAACGCAATGAGCATGGCTTTAATTTCATTGATCTCATTGTTTACATTATTGTATTGTTCTTCTGATATATAACCAACATCATAAATTAAATAACACGTGTACTCCACTTCATGCGATGATCCCAAGGCATTATCAAGATAGCTGGCAAAATCTTTATTCGTATTCTTTCCGCATCCTTCAACAATATTTAAAGGAATTGAATAAGTTGATCGCCTCAATTGGCTTGTAAGGGCAAATCGTTCTTCAATTGGCATTATCGGCAAAACCTCTTTATAAACCTGTTTAGTAAGTAAGTGAGCCTTTTTCCAAACGTCTAACTTTTTATAATCTCTCATTAAAAACCTTTTGCCTTTTACCTTTCGCCTTTAACCTCAACCTAAAATCCCGTTGCCTTCAATCTTAGCCCAGTCGTCTCTTCTAACCCAAACATCAAATTCATATTCTGCACAGCATGTCCCGATGCCCCTTTGGTTAAATTGTCAATAATGCTGGTTATCAGTAGTTTACTGCCATGTTTGGCTATTTGTATAAAGCATTTATTGGTATTAACCACCTGCTTCAAGTCGATATTGCGCTTGGTTACATGCGTAAATGGGTGTGCTGCATAATAATCCTCATAAAGCTTGAATGCTTCATCACCAGTCAAATCACTGTCTAAATATATTGAGGCGATGATGCCACGAGTGTAATCACCACGGTAGGGGATAAAGTTGATTGTCCGTCCGTTCTTAGGTTGTAACTGGTTTAAGGACTGTGCGATCTCACCTAAATGCTGATGATCAAATGCTTTATAAATAGACAGGTTATCATTTCTCCACGTAAAGTGCGTAGTTGCTGATGGGCTTTGCCCTGCACCTGTAGAGCCTGTTGTTGCGGTGATATGCACCTCACTGTTTAATAATGAATTTGCAGCCAAAGGCAGTAAGCCCAATTGTAAACAAGTAGCAAAGCAACCGGGATTAGCGATATTTTTTGCCGATCTGATAGCCTCACGGTTCAACTCAGGTAAGCCATATACAAAAGTTTTATTGTTGAATTTTGAATTTTGACTTAACCTGAAATCCTGGCTAAGGTCAATGATCTTAATACTGTCAGGAATGTCATTTTCAGCCAAAAACTTCTTGGCATCACCATGGCCTACACACAAGAATAATACGTCGATATCGTTAGACAGATCACCTGTAAATTTCAACTCCGTATCGCCAAACAGGTCGGTATGTACTTCGTAAACATAGTTACCCGTATTGCTTTTGCTGTTTACAAAGGCAATTTCTACATTGGGGTGGTTAACTAATATCCGCAGCATTTCACCGCCGGTATAGCCTGCACCGCCTACAATTCCCGCTCTGATGCCCCCCCCGCCCCCTGAAGGGGGAGCTACTAAATTTCTTTTATTAATATCTTTATCACTCATAAATATTAAATTTTTATTCCCCCTTTAGGGGGTTAGGGGGCTCAACGTTTGTGCGATCATTTTTGGTAGATGGTGTTGAGTACAAAATAAATTCAAGGTCGCTGGACTCCTTGTTGCTGATAAAATGTTTTTGTCCGGGTTTTATTTCAATGCCTTGCTCCGGTTTTAAAACACATAGCTCTCCATCGATTGAAAAGGTGGCCCTGCCTTTCAGTATAAAAAATACCTGCGATGCCTTTTCATGGTAATGCAACTGCTCCGATGTATCGGGTGGCATTAGTTCCTGTTTTACCGAGAGTACGTCGCTATCAATAAAATTCCAACCATAACAATCATCACCCCATTTATAGTGGCTAAGGCATTCACTTTTACTAAAGGCGACGCCCCCTCCGCCCCCTAAAGGGGGAACTTGAATGTCCTGATTGTCTTGCATATTGTTCATGTTATCTTAGTTAGCATTATTTGCTCCCCCTTCAGGGGGCTGGGGGGCATTAACTTTATGATAGATCATTACCTGGTTGCCGAATATTTTCGAGAAACCTTTAACATCGTCACCTGTCCAGGCATTGTTCATCTCGCCGTAGGTGCCAAATTTGTTCGACATCAAATCATGGTCTGATTCAATACCTACCACCTGGAACCTGTAAGGGTTTAATTGCACAAATACTTTTCCGCTTACATATTGCTGCGTATCGGTTAAAAATGCTTCGATGTTGCGCATAATTGGGTCGTGGAATTGCCCTTCATGTAACCAGTTGCCATAGAATGACGATAACTGATCTTTCCATGAAAGCTGCCATTTAGTTAACACGTGTTTTTCTAATGTATGATGCGCTTTTATAATTACCATTGGTGCAGCTGCTTCAAAACCAACGCGACCTTTTATACCTATAATAGTATCGCCCACATGTATATCCCTGCCGATGCCATAAGGCCCGGTAATAGCCTGTAAGGCCTGTATAGCTTTGGTTGGATGATCATATTTTTTACCATCGATGCCAATTAATTCGCCTTTTTCAAACTCCAGTTCAATATCGCGTGAGCCTGATTCGCTAACCTGTGTAGGCCATGCATCTTCAGGTAATCCCAAATTTGAGGTAAGGGTTTCCTTGCCACCAACTGAAGTTCCCCAAATACCTTTATTGATAGAATATTTTGCTTTTTCAAAGTTCATATCCACACCATGGTCTTTCAGGTATTGAATTTCAGCCTCACGACTTAATTTCAAATCACGGATAGGGGTGATGATCTGCACATCAGGCACCAGGATATTGAATATCATATCAAAACGCACCTGGTCGTTACCTGCGCCCGTACTGCCGTGGGCAACAAACTCGGCCCCAATTTCCTTAGCGTAATTAGCAATTGCAGTAGCCTGGCTTACACGTTCAGCGCTTACTGAAAGGGGATAGGTATTGTTTTTCAACACATTGCCATATATCAAAAAGCGTACGCAGGTGTTATAAAAGTTCTCGGTTTCATCAACCACATGGTGCGAGGTAACGCCCATTTTATAAGCACGTTCTTCAACGCTCCTTAATTCTTCATTGCTAAAACCACCGGTATTTACAATTACCGAGTGAACTTCGTAACCTAAATCCTGCGTAAGATAAATACAGCAAAAAGATGTATCTAATCCACCGCTGTAAGCCAATACTACTTTCTTTTTCATTTGTGTTTCTATTGTAGAGACGCGATACTTCGCGTCTTTTTGTATTTTGTAATGTGTTCAAGAGACGCGAAGTATTGCGTCTCTACGGTTAAAAAATCTTGATATCCTGGCTGAAACTCTTTATCGCATTTTCAATACGCTGAAACAACTTCGCCTTGCGCGACATTTCTTTTGATTTTTCTTCCAATTCCTTTGCTTTTGCCGCAGGGTCGAGCAGCATGGCGGTACACATACAGTTCTTCCGTTCTTTACTGGTTAGTATGTCATAGTTAACGCAGCTTCTGCAACCTTTCCAAAATTCTTCATCCTGGGTTAGCTCAGAATAAGTTACCGGTTCGTAACCCAATTCAGAGTTTATCTTCATTACAGCCAAACCGGTTGTCAAGCCAAATAGCTTTGAATCAGGGTATTTGCTGCGCGATAGTTCAAAAATTTTATGTTTGATGGCCTTGGCTAAGCCAACCTTTCTGAACTGAGGGTTCACTATAAGCCCAGAGTTAGCCACGAAATCGCCGTGACTCCAGGTCTCGATATAGCAGAAGCCTGCCCATGTACCGTCTTTATGAAGGGCGATAACCGCTTTGCCTTCCATCATTTTATCTGCAACATACTGCGGTGAACGCTGGGCTATGCCCGTACCGCGCGCTTTAGCCGACTCCGCCATTTCATCGCAAATCTGCTGGGCATAATCAACACTTTGGGCGGTGGCAACCTGTATGTCAAAATCCTGTATAGTCATTATAGTATAAAAGAGTAGTATCGTAAATTATTGGCTGCGAGGCCGTAATTATTTAGATGGATTTTAGGGAAGAAGTTTAGTTTAAACTTCATGTTTGGGATTTGGGCAGCTAATAGTAATTAAACCCGTGGCATAAATAGCCTTCGTCGTGATGGAGTAACGATGAAGTTAACTGTAAACAAAGCAGCGGCAACCGGGGCGAAAACCGCCTTGGTTACTAACTTATTTATGCTTTGTAAGCTCATTTTTATGCTTTTTTTAATTTAGTGCAAAAGTTTGCATTAATTTTAACTTATGCAAGTAAAAAATGATGTTTTAATCAGCCCCCTCTAAATCTCCCCCGGTAGGGGAGACTTTTTAATGATTTTTGCGGATAGAATTTTTAAAGCCCTCCCTTCCGGGGAGGGTTTGGGTGGGGCTATCTCTTCTCAACAATATCCCCAATTATCATATCGGCATGTATGCGCGAATTCTCAATAAACCACAAATGCGTATCCATTCCGCCTACTACTACGCCGGCAAGGTACAGGCCGGGTACATTGGTTTCCATGGTCTCGGGGTTGTATTGGGGGATGTATTTATCGTCGGATAATATAACACCCATCTTCTTCAAAAACTCAAAGTTGGGTTTATAGCCCGTCATGGCCATTACAAAATCGTTAGGGATGGTTATCCGTCCGTCCTTTGTTAGTATATCAACTTCGTGTCCGCGTATCTCAGTTAGGCTCGAATTAAAATAAGCCTTAATACTGCCTTCTTTAATACGATTAATAATATCGGGCCTAACCCAATATTTTACCCGGTGACTGATCTCATCACCCCTTATAACTAAAGTAACCTCTGCACCTTTACGATAGGTTTCCAATGCCACATCAATAGCCGAATTGCTTGAACCTACAACCACCACCTTCTGCATAGCGTAATAATGCGGGTCCTTGTAGTAATGATGCACTTTTGGCAAATCTTCACCCGGGATGTCGAGGTTTACAGCTATGTCATAAAACCCGGTTGAGATGATCACATTCTTAGCATGATAGGTATCTTTTATGGTAGAAATGGTATAACCATCTTCACTTTTGCTGATACCGGTTACTTCCTCAAATAAATTAACGGGTAAATGATTGGATGTGGTTACCCTGCGGTAATACTCCAAAGCCTCGGCACGTACCGGTTTGTTGCTGATGGTTACAAAGGGTATACCGCCGATTTCCAGTTTCTCCGAGGTGGAAAAAAAGGTCATGGTTGATGGGTAGTTGTATAATGAGTTGACCAGGCAGCCTTTCTCTACGATTAAAAAGCTTAAACCGGCCTTTTGTGCTGCCAGCCCGCAAGCTATGCCTATAGGGCCACCGCCTATGATGAGTATATCGAGCATTTATTGTTGTATAAAATATTATATGTCATTTCGAGCGCAGCGTGGCAGTCGCGAATATTGCATTATCACCCTGCATTATTCGCGATTGCTTCGTCGTACCTCCTCGCAATGACAAAGGTATATTATTTTATCCCCAACGACTTCAAAAAGGCCTTTGAATTTGGTTCACGACCTAAAAAGTGACGTAACATGGCCATCTCGTCTTCCTGCGAACCTTCCTGCAAAATGTCCTTCCGGTAACGTACACCGGTTGCCTGGTCGAGCACTCCATGCTGTTCAAATACCGAGAATATATCCTGCGCATACACTTTCGACCATAAATAGCCGTAGTAATTGGCGCCGTAGCTGTTAAGGTGTGTAAAGCTACAAATAAAGTGTACACCGTTGGGATAGGGTGCCTGTGTCATGCTGAACAAGTCTTTTTCAACCGCGTGCAGATCGCCGTTTTGTATGGTGTTAAAGCGGTCTTCAAAGGTGAAATCCATTTTGGCAAGCCAAACCTGCCTTATGTATTGTATACTTACTCCAACTTTTTCTGTCGCCTTTAACTTATCAAAAAGTGGTTTAGGCAATGGTTGGTTGGTTTTATAGTTGCGCGCAAAAAGGCTCAATACATCATAGTTCCAGCAAAAATTCTCTAAAAATTGTGACGGCGCTTCAACAAAGTCGCCCTTGCACAAGAATGAATTTTGACTTGTGATGGCAGGATGACAAAGCAGGAAGTGCATCAGGTGGCCAAATTCATGAAATAGCGTTACAACGCTCTGGTGCTCAAGTAGCGATGGGTCGGCTGCGGTGCCTTCGGGGAAGTTGCATATCAATGAGCCTACAGGTAATATCTCCTTTCCATTCACCATGCGATATTGCGATATCGGGGCAGTTTCAAAGTGGGTGTATTTATTAGGGCGCGGGTACAGGTCGAGATAAAAAGTGCCCATCTTTTTGCCATCCATATAAAGCTCATATGTTTTTAGCTTCTCGTTCCATAAAGGCAAGCCCTTAACCTCAGTTATTTTTAAATTGAACAGCTTTTCATACACCTTAAACATACCTTCAAGCGTGTTATTCATTTCAAAATATGGCTTTAATTCGTCGGTGTTCAGTTTGTATTTGGTATCAAGCAGCTTTTTGTTATAATATTGGCTATCCCAAGCCTCTACCGGGCCTGTTGCACCGGGTGATAGTTGTTTTTTCAACTCATTCAATTGCACTATTTCAGGGGCTATATGTGGTGTTAATTTGGTTTGAAGATCATCTAAAAAGCTCCATACAGTGGCGGGTTTGCCGGCCATTTTTGTTACCAGGGCATATTCAGCATAGGTTTTATAACCCAATAAATTGGCAAATTTAAGCCGATAGGTGAACAAGCTATCCAAAACCCCAATGTTGGCAGGGTAGGCACGGTTAAGATATTTCATAAACATCGCCTTACGTGTAGAAGAGCTGTCGGCATACAGGGCTATATAATTTTCATTTGGCCCGGTAATTCTAACCATATATTTATCGTTGGCCCTTTTCCATGGCTTTATATAATTTGCAGGTACGCCTGCCAGTTGTAGCCCGGTAAATTCAATGCTGTCTTTATATTCGGCTATGTTTTTGTCAAACTGGTTACCGAAGTCTATCAGCTTGTCGTTTAATATTTTCAGTTTTCCTCTATCGGCAGCAGCCAGTTTCATGCCGTTAACTTCAAAGCTTATCAAGCTTTCCTTTATGAATTTTTGCTCGGTAGCCGAAAGCTTGCCCGCATAGGCAACTGAAAATGCTTTAAGTGCCTTGTATAACGGCTCATTCAAATAAAGGTCGGAGCCGTAGGCCGATATTTTTTGGACTTCATCGTTAGCCTCGTTGCGTATGGCATCATCAGAATAGGTAGATGCTATAACACCTACCTTCGCGCTAAGGTCAAAAAGGTCATAGTTCAATTCATCAAATTTCATCAGCGTATTGGCAATGGTTTGCTTGCCTTTTGGTACTGCCACTATTTTACCTATTCGGGCATCGGTAACCTTTATCAAGGTAGATACGGCGTCTTTCAGATCGGCAGGTGTTATTTTATCAAAAGGGATAGGGCTGTTTGAATGTGTAAGCAAGGGATTGGTTTCCATTGCCGATTGTGCCACAGCCACACCGGGCAACAACGCTAAAATAAGGCCGAATTTTTTAATGAATTGCATAACAGTCAGTTTATGAAATAATTGAACAGCGAATATAAAAGGATTTGTTGGAATGGAAGTAAGGCAAAGGTGCCAAAAGAAGAAAAAAAAGGGATAAGCTACTTTTATCGCGCCGCTACAACTCTCTACCCTTGCTGCGTTCCCACCCTGGGGGAGTTCAAGAGGAGCTGGCCGTAAAAGACTTATCCCGCCGCAAAGATAGAAAAAGGGTTTGTTTACGGTTAATAAATTGTTAAAAAAGGGGTAAGGGGTTGATTTGTAGGGGGAAGAAGTTGTCTGAACCATGATTTATAGGATTAAAGGATTTTCATGATTGTTATTAATGCATGATCTAATCAAGGTAATCTACAAATCAAGTAAATCATGGTTCAGACAATCAAAACAAACTGGTCTGGTCCAAATCAATAAACTTATCGGGTTTCGCTTCCTTTTTCTTATCCACCCATTTGTTCAATACCGGATTGCCTTTGAAGCGTATCTCTCTGAAGGGCTGCCAGTGCTTGCTGCCGCCGAAGGTTTCGCGGTAGAGGATGGTGAGGCGGTCTACCTCAAATTCATCATCCCAGGGGCGGTTCTTGAATTTGGGCCATAGCTTTTTGGCTTGAAGGTCGGTTATTTGCCGGGCAATGGTGATGTGGGGTACGGCTTTCTTTTCTTCAAGGCACTTTCTTAGGCGTTTAAACCAGTCTTCCATTTCAGGGGTTGATTTGATGGCGGCATAAATGGTGGTATAATCCGTTGGCAAAAAATGGGCGAAGCCGTTGAGCTGTAATACGAAGGGTTCAATAAGGGATAGCTCTTTTTCGATCTGCTCCAACAATGGTTCAGTAAAAAAGGGTTTTTGCCGGTGCAGGTTTTTCAGGGTGATGAGCGCTTTGCTGTGCAGCCCTTCAAAATCGCCGATAAGCCGCTCGCTGGCCAGCTTGAACTTTTTTACCTGCGCAGCTATCTCCGCGGGCGGCGAAAGAATGAACATATAATCCCTGTAGCTTTCCATAACCATTAATAAGAGTTGCTAAAGCTCGATGGCCTCTTATCGCCAAAAGCAATGCGTTTATAGGGGCGGTAAACGGCATTGGGGCTGGTCGCATCCTTTTGGAAGATGTTCAGTTCCTCGGTATAAAATGCTTCTTCATAACTCAGCTTACTAAAATGCGGCCACAGGATGTCGAAGTGCTCAACAGTTATGTTTTTGGCTATGGTGATATGGGGCACGGTTTGTCTATTGAGGTTCAGCTTGCGGTCGATACGGGCAAACCAATCTTTGGTATGGTTATCGGTTATGACATTGGCATATATGGTTCTGAACCGGGGGCCATGCGAAAAATAGGCGAAATCCTTAATGTACAATTTGCGCGGTTCAACATCATCAAACACACGGCTAAGCGCATCGAAATAATTGTTCATGCCGTAGGAAAGCTGCAAAGGCTTCTCCGACTCTTCGCGCAAAATACCAAACGAGATGTGCGCCTGCGAGTAAAGCCCCTTGAACCTCCCGATGTGCTTCTCGCACGACTTTTTATACAGCCTGATATGGTTCTCTATCCGCTCGGGCAGCGATAGCATCAATAAATAATCTGTAGTATGTTTCATAACTTATCAATTATGCTGTATGTAAATTTGCTAAAAAAATTAGTAAAATAGCAAATCTTTTTTCATATTTGTGCCATGGCTTCCAAACGGTATATCGTACATATCGACCTTGATTCCTTCTTCGTATCCGTCGAGCGGTTATTCGACCCATCGCTCATCGGCAAGCCGGTTATTATCGGCGGCTCGGCGGAGCGTGGGGTAGTGGCATCGTGCAGTTATGAGGCGCGGAAGTTTGGGGTACATTCGGCAATGCCCACCAGGCAGGCCTTAAAGTTATGCCCCGACGCTATTGTGATACATGGCAGTCACGGGCGGTATTCGGAAGCATCAGCACAGGTTACTAAAATTATTGATGAGATGGTACCGCTGTACCAAAAGGCATCAGTGGACGAATTTTATATAGATATGAGTGGGACGGACAGGTTTTTCGACCCTTATAAGCTGGCTACACAGGTGCGGCAACGTATTATAAAGGAAACCAGGCTGCCTATTTCATTCGGCATGGCATCGGGCAAAACGGTAGCTAAGATGGCAACGAATAAGGCCAAGCCAAACGGTCAGCTTTTTGTGCCTCATGGCAGCGAGATGCAGTTTTTAGCACCTTTGCCTATCAGCGCTATACCCGGTTTGGGCGAAAGTACCTGCAACAAGCTATACCAATACGGCCTCGAAAAAATAGGCGACCTGCAAAGGGTCGAGCTGCGCTTTTTGGAAACGGTTTTTGGCAAAGCAGGTAGTTGGATTTGGGAAAAGGCGAGGGGTATTGATTACAGTGAGATAACACCACATTCGGAACGTAAATCCATATCAACCGAGCACACTTTCAACACCAATGTATCCGACCCGCGTACACTGGAAACGGTGATCACGTCAATGACAGAGGAACTGGCGGGCAAGCTGCGCAGGGAGAATAAGCTGGCATCGTGCCTGGCTATAAAGATACGTTACGGTAATTTTGATACGCACACGCAACAGCAAAAGATACCGCTTACCGCAGCTGAACATATCCTGATACCCGGCATAAAAAACCTGCTGAAAAGTGCCTGGAATAAACATCGTGAAATAAGATTGATAGGCGTGAGGCTTAGTCAGCTGGCAACCGGCAGTTACCAGATAAACCTTTTTGAAGACAACGAGGAACGCATACGACTTTACCAGGCCATGGATAAAATAAACTTTAAGTTTGGCGATAAGACGGTTTGCAGGGCTGTAGGGATGGATATAGGGGCGAGGAATTTTAATCCGTTTTTGAAGGATTAATCTAATTTGAAAATGGCTTACTTATGCTTTTGAACCATTGCATGAGCGGTTGCACTACCATCTTTCACGCCTGAATAAAAAATGCCGGTGAAAATGTGACCTGCTATTAAGCCTATTACAATCAATAAGGTGCGGGTTAATCGTGATTTTTGTTTCATATCCTAAACATAAGATTTGGGATTGATTTATCATAATGTTTCCGCAGATAGTTACATAGGGAAAGGACGGACGGATATCATCAGTGAGGCTTCACGGAAACGTCATTGTTTAAGTTCAGATTTCTATGCGTGTTGCCAACTGAGTATCGCTTGTCACAATTATTGCGGGTATATTGTTGTAAAGAACAACTTTGCCACTTATACGCATTTTTGATAGCTGAAAATCAGAAGGATTAAAATGAATTTTATTGCCTTTAAGAACAACCAATAGTGAATTTCCCGATGATTTATCACCAATGTAAAGTAATTTCAAAGTGTCGTTTTTGATTGTGAAGCTATCTAATCTGTCGCAAACATAAACTTCTTTACCTACTTGCTTAACGGCTGTTTGTGCTAATATAGATGATTCTTCAGGATTTGCTCTTTTTGATAAAGCCTGTTCAGGTTTTAATTGTGCGGTTGCTTTAGTTGTAATTAACGCAATAATTATGAAAAAGGCTAAGTGCTTCATGATTTAAATATAGCAATATTATAGATAAGGAAACCTTGCCTCGCCTGTGATTTTCCGCGTATAGTTACACAGGGAAAGGACGGACGGGAATAAGGTTAAAGGCTGAAAGGGAAAAGGCGAAAGGTAGGGTGGGAGGTTAACGGATAGAGGTTCAAAAACCTTTGACCTTTCGCCTTTAACCTTTCACCTCATCCCGGCTACAATTCCAGCTTCATCAAATAATCTTCATCCATAGATTCGCCGAAGGGGAAGGTATGCTTGCCGAATATCTTAAACCCGTGGCGTTCATAAAAACGTATGGCGTTAGGGTTCTTCTCCCACACCCCCAGCCATACATATTCCATTTGTTTTTCAATGGCTATATTAATGGCAAAATCAATTAGAAGTTGGCCTATTTTTTTGCCCTGGTGTTCACTAAGCACATAAATACGCTCTATTTCGGCACCATTCTTTTCTTGTAACTCTGTTTGGGCATCGTTAAAGTTTATTTTCAGATAGCCTACAGGTTTATCATCCCACATGGCAAAATAAAACAGGGAATCAGGATTGGCGAGTTGCGATAAGAAGTTGTGGTTGGTAAAAGCTGCCGATGCATAGGCCTCAAAGTCTTCGGGCCTTGATAAATGATAAAAGGCATCGCGAAACGTACCGGCGGCGATGTGAATAAGGGTATCGATATTATCAGGATCGATTTTTTGGATGGAAAACATATTTTAATTTGAAAGCCCCCTCTAAATCTCCCCCGGTAGGGGAGACTTAAAATGATATATTTTTAAAGTCCTCCCTACCGGGGAGGGTTTGGGTGGGGCCTATTCAAATTGCCCTTGCAGCCTTTCCAATTTCTCAATTATCAGGTTAAGCTTTTCTTCTTCGTTTTTAAATATGCGCTTTTTGTAGTAGAAGGTGAGGAACATTATCCATACAACCGTGAGGCTGTAAACCATTATTTTGTAATAAATGGTGGCGCTTTTAAGTACTTCGACAAAGTAAAGCGACAACCCCAGGCTTATCAACAACACATACAGGTAATAAAACCAGCCCACAATTTTCGCGCGGTTCTTTTGGTAATCCTTCAGATCCTGCAAATAGCCGGTAGGGTTTTGGGTGGCGTCGTGTTTATTGAGTATGCGGTAGTTCCTGATGATCATAACGGCGTACAACAACATGGTAATGAGCATTATGCTGATACCCACATAAGTTAACCACGACTGGAATACAAAAAAGAACAGTATCACGAACGTAAGCGCCAATACAGCAACCATAAAAACTATGCCCCAATACAGCTGGCTGGTGATGCTCCTTATCCCTTTCTTAACCTGTTTCAGCACCTCGTCAACCGAAAGCTGATCCTGTTTTGGCTGGCCCTGCCAAACAGACATTATGTGATCAAAGTCTTTCATATTGATTATATAATTCTGTCAATTTCTGTTTAATACGATGGATCTTTACCCTAAGGTTGCCCTCTGATATGCCCGATACTTCGGCTATCTCGGGGTATGGCACTTCGTCGAGCACCAGTGTAATTATAATTCTTTCTGATTCTTCCAACTTCGATATACACTTATAGAGCAAGGCTACCTGCTCGTTTTTCTCTGAAAATTCTTCTTTAGTTACTTCGCTTATCTGTTCAGTAAGCTCTTCTTTTCCCTGGCGTTTTTCTGATCGTAAATAAGTTAAACAGGTATTTACGGCAATTCGGTATATCCAGGTTGATATCAACGCCTGGTTACGGAATTTGTCTAAATTTTGCCAAACTTTTAAAAAGGTCTCCTGTAATAAATCATTCGCAGCATCATCATCCCCCGTATAGCCATAGCACAAGTGGAATATTTTTTTTGAATTAGCTTCAAATATTTTTTTAAATGCCGCTTCTTTAGTATCCACTTAACAGTTAATTTATAGTTAGATTGTTTGGCGCAAGATATGTTACAAAAACTAATTTTACTAATATAACCACGGAAATTTAGCTTCGGCAGCTAAGTGCACCTGGTTATATTCTTCGGTATAATCGGCTTGAACATCTTCATGGAGTTTACCTATCAGCGTACGTACTTTAAGCATTTGGCGGGTTAGTATCATTCGTAATGGTTTGTAGGATGCCTTTCTGTCGGTATAGTGGATATAGTTATTGCAGAAGTTTAGCAGCAAGTCGATCTCCACTTCTTTCGACCCTGTAAACTTGGTGTATTTACCCAGTAGCCTCAAAATCTTACGCATACTTTTAGCAGCATCATAACTCCTTACCGGCAACTGGCTGAACATAAAACCTGCTTCGGCCTTTACCTTCTCCATATAAGCCTGCTCATTATCAGCCTCGAATAATAAATAAGCCAGTAACTCCTTATTCTCTTTTTTGTAACGGGCAAGGCGCAGGCAAAGCTCGGCAGTTTGCACGGGCGACAAATGCTGTATCTCTTTTTTAATATCCTGTAAACCGTAGGTTGGTACGCTCATGTTATATATTTCAACAAAATAACTAAATTTAGTAGCTTTGCGCCCACTTTTAAAACATGCAGAAAAGTAAACTTACGCTATATATTTTCATCGCCCTTATTTTAGGGGTTATAGCCGGGTACATTTACAATGTGTATGTAATTGGTGGTATCAACAGCAAAATTAGTACCGCCGATGCAGCTATTCAAAACATCAGCACCAAACTTATTAATTTAAAGGATACCACGGCAGCTGACTATAAACAGCTCAAGGCCCAAAAAGTTGCACAGGCACACATCAGCAGTACAAATAATAGCTTGCGCGATGATAAACTGGAAGGCTTTAGCATTTTAAGCGATATATTTTTAAGGCTGATAAAAATGATAGTGGCCCCGCTTGTTTTTACCACACTGGTAGTTGGCGTTGCCAAGTTGGGAGATATTAAAACCGTAGGTCGAATTGGGGGTAAAACCTTACTATGGTTTTTAAGCGCTACGCTTGTTTCGCTGGTGCTGGGTATGCTGCTGGTTAACTTTTTTGAGCCTGGCGTAGCGATGCACTTACCACTACCTGATAGTCATTTAGGAACAGATATTAAGACTACAGGCCTGTCGTTCAGGGATTTTATTAACCACGTTTTCCCACGCAGTTTTTTCGAGGCCATGACCAATAACGAGATATTGCAGATCGTGGTATTTGCCATATTCTTTGGTGTGGCCACTGCCTCAATAGGCAAGCAGGGTGAAGTGGTTATTAAAGCGATGGATGCCATAGCGCACGTTATATTAAAAATAACAGGTTATGTAATGTACCTGGCGCCACTGGCTGTATTCGGCGCTATTACTGCAATAGTGGCTAAGCAAGGTTTGGGCATACTTTCAACCTATGCAGTATTCATAGGCGAGTTTTATTTTTCGCTTATCATATTATGGTTACTTATTATAATGGCGGGTTATTTTGTACTGCGCAACCGTGCATTCAAATTGGTAAATCGTATAAAGGATGCTATGCTGATAGCTTTCGGCACATCAACCAGCGAGGCGGCTTATCCTAAAGTACTGCTCGAACTGGAAAGCTTTGGATGCAGCAACAAAATAGTAAGCTTTGTACTACCCCTTGGCTATTCGTTTAACCTTGATGGTTCCATGATGTACATGACATTTGCCTCAGTTTTCCTTGCGCAAGCCTATGGCGTTCATCTTACTATAGCGCACGAAATAACCATGTTGCTTATCCTGATGCTTACCAGCAAGGGGGTCGCAGGCGTACCGCGTGCGTCATTGGTGGTAATAGCAGGTACAATATCTATGTTTAATATACCAGAAGCAGGTTTGGCACTTTTACTGGGTATTGACCCGTTACTGGATATGGGTCGATCAGCTACCAACGTATTAGGCAATGCTATGGCAACGGCTGTGGTGAGCAAATGGGAAGGGGAGCTGTCGACAGGCGAATCAATTATTGAATTACCGATTTATTGAATTATTGATTTTAAAAAATGGAGAATTTAGAAAGAATTGAATTTGCTGAAATATTTAAAAAGCGAACTAAAAAATTTGTGGTCGATAATATTAAATTATTCAGAACTTTGCCTAAAACTGAAGAGGCAAAAATTATTGGAAGGCAGTTATTGCGATCATCTTCTTCTGTAGGTGCCAATTACAGGGCAGCTTGTCGTGCGAGATCTAAGGCGGAATTTCATTCAAAATTATCGACTGTTGTTGAGGAATCAGATGAATCAGTATTTTGGATGGAAATATTGGTAGAGGCTGAAATTGTAAAACCCCAGGAAATATATTATCTACTCAATGAAGGAAACGAGATCCTGAAAATAGTATCTGCTTCACGAAAAACCGTATCGCAAAACAAAAATTAATAATTTTTCAATCAATAATTCAGTAATTCAATAAATCAATAAATAAAAATCGTGAATAAAAGAGTTAAGACAACATTCATCATCCTAAGTATCGCACTGCCATTTTTATTGTATTGTGTGTATTATTATTCCATGATGATAGGAAACGCGCCGTATAGATTTAGCGATTTCGATTCGATAGTATTTGAATATGGTAACGGCGATAGTTTGGTCAATAAATGGAACTCAAAAACTAAGGATTACCAGTATGTAACTGAGCATGACTCGTTGGTAAAAATGAAATTGCACGTTAGGAACGACGATCTTTTATTCCTGCACCGCAAAGCTGCCGAACTGGGTTTCTGGAATTTCCCGGCTATGGAAGTAAATAACGACCCTAAGGCAAAAGCCCTGAACGCGCCGCATTATTTAATAATATTTAATTATAAGCATAAAAGTAAGCGGGTATTGTTTGATGAAGCCTTTGACGGCGACCCCAAGCTTAAGGATGCCAATGAGCAAATGATAAAGCTGATACAGCAGGTTTTAAACACCGAAGAGGAGCGTGAGAAAAAATAAAATACGCTGTTGTTATTTATAGAATAAACCTCTATATTTGCACCTCGAATTTTAAAACAAATAAATAATTAACAAACAATGTACGCAATAGTAAATATAGCCGGACAGCAATTCAAAGTTGCAAAAGACCAGCAGATCTTTGTACACAGGTTACAAGGTGATGAAGGCGCTAGTATTGAATTTGACAATGTATTGTTAGCAGAAAACGAAGGTAAATTCAAATTAGGAACTGATTTGAAAAGCGCTAAGGTATCGGCTAAGATCGTGTCTCATTTAAAGGGTGATAAAGTGATCATCTTCAAAAAGAAAAGAAGAAAAGGTTACAAAAAGAAAAATGGTCACCGCCAGCAATTCACCAAGATAGAGATCACAGGTATCACTTTATAAGTTTAGGATTTAATCAACCCGGGTTAAGTCGGGTTATAAAAGATATAAGAAATGGCACACAAAAAAGGGGCCGGTAGTTCACGGAACGGCCGCGAGTCGCATAGCAAACGTTTAGGTATCAAGATTTTCGGTGGTCAGCCGGCAATTGCAGGCAACATCATCGTTCGCCAGCGTGGTACAAAACACAACCCGGGTTTAAATGTAGGCATCGGTAAGGATCATACCTTATTCGCACTGTCTGAAGGTATTGTAACTTTCAAAAAGAAAGCTGATAATCGTTCATGGGTATCAGTATTGCCTTTTGAAGTTGAAGAAGTTGCCGAAGTAGCAGCACCTGCTCCAAAAGCAAAAGCTGAACCCAAAGCAAAACCGGCTGCAGCACCAGTAGCTGAAGCTGCTCCTGCAGTAGAAGCCGCGCCAGTTGCAGAAGCACCTGCTGAAGAAGCCGCTCCAAAGAAGAAAGCAGCCCCAAAAAAGAAAGCTGCTGATGCTGAAGAAGAAGCACCTGCTGCTGAGTAATTAGCAGTTTTGAAAATATAAAAGCCCTGTTCTGAAAAGAGCGGGGCTTTTTTGTTGTTGGTGAAGCTGAAAGGTTACATTATTCTTTACTAATGGAGCTGCACTTTGCTAAACTCTTGGAAATATTTTACTCTGTTTGAAAAATGATAGGCAATTTAAACCTAACACGACATGGTTTACTTTCTGCCATACCTGGAAGCCATTTGGGAGATTTCGTTAGCAATCTTACAGCTTCCTTATCAGCGCTTTCTGATAAGCTTTTGGTTACAGTTATATCGGACAAACTTCCGTCTTTTTCAACAACGAATGAAACCCACACCTTTCCATTATTTCCCTGAGTTTTCTCATTTCGTTGTACATATTCCATAAATTTAAATATTCCGCCAGGGAATTGTGGCTCAACATCAACAGGTATCCATTTCGTCGTGTCAATTTTTGCAACAGAATCTGTTTTTTGAGCTTTTGCTATTCCTGAAAATGCAAGTAATAGTATGATAAGTAAAGGTTTTTTCATTCAATAAAATTAAAAAATTTTTGTCATTTCGACGAGGTACGAGGAGAAATCTTATACAACATACATTGGGGCTTTTCGCTTGTATAAGATTTCTCACCTGCCACAAATCACAACCCGACGCTGGCAGGTTCGAAATGACATAAAGGTAATTAAGGAATGTGGGAATATTCCTAATGCTCCCTCACCAACAACCCATCCGCAAAATCGTGTAAATATTGCTTGTGTTCATCTGGTAAATTTATCTGCTCAAGGGCGGCAAAAGCTTTTTCAGCATAGCCTTGCATAGCGGTTTCGGCATGCTGCCTTATGTCAAGGTTGTTATATATACGGGTTACACCGGCAACTTTTTCGGTATTATCTAAATGGGTTGAACTTAAAAAGGCGTTGAGCTCAGCTGCCTGTTCGCCTTGTGCAAGTTCAAGGGCCTTTATCAGCAGGTAAGTTTTTTTGTTGGATATAATATCACCGCCCACCTGCTTGCCAAACTTTTCGGGGTCGCCATAAACATCCAGTATATCATCCTGCAACTGGAAGGCCACGCCAAGCTGTACACCAAACTGGCTTAACAGGTCGGCATCCTTAGCAGGCGCACCACCTATTAACGCGCCTATTTTAAGCGCGCCGCCCAATACCACCGCTGTTTTAAGACGTATCATGTTAATGTATTCATTAATATCAACCACATTGCGGGTTTCAAACTCCATATCTAATTGCTGGCCTTCGCATACGCCTACAGCGGTTTCATTAAATATATCAAGCACCTGGCGCAATATGCTATCATCAACCTGCATCATTAGCTCATAACCCTTGATCAGCATTACATCACCCGAAAGTATGGCCACATTCTTGTTCCAACGCTCATGCACGGTAGTTTTACCACGGCGCAAGGGAGCATTATCCATAATATCATCGTGCATCAAGGTGAAGTTATGGAACACCTCGATGGCCAATGCAGGCGAAATGGCTTTGTTTACATCGCCACCGAAAAGTTCACAGGCCATTAACAGCAGGGCAGGGCGCATGCGTTTGCCGCCCAACGACAGGATATAACTTATAGGCTCATAAAGCTGGCCGGGGTATTCGGGGAACTGTAATTCATCAACCGCGGTACTTATTAAGGCTTGTAATTTACTGAGATCGGTCATGTATTATATAATTAGTGATTTACTGAATTAGTGATTGAGTGATTGCTTTTTTAAATTCACTCATTCACACAATAAATTAATCCTGGACAAGAGAAAAATCAATCTGTTTTTTAGTTAGGTCAACATTCTTAACCCTTATCTTCACCTCATCACCCAACTGGTAAACTTTCTTTTTACGCTGGCCAATGATGGCATAATTTTTCTCGTCTAAGGTATAAAAGTCGTCGGAAATATCGCGCAGGCGTATCATGCCTTCGCATTTATTTTCGATAATTTCCACATACATGCCCCATTCGGTAACACCGGATATTACACCGCTAAATATGTTACCCACCTGGTCGCGCAGGTATTCGGCCTGCTTGTATTTAACTGATGCGCGTTCGGCATCGGCGGCTTTTTTCTCCATTTGCGAGCTGTGCTGGCACAGCTTCTCGTAATGCTCGGCATTGGCTGATTGACCTCCATTCAAATAATGGAACAGCAACCGGTGCACCATCACATCCGGGTAACGGCGGATGGGCGAGGTGAAGTGCGTATAATGATCAAACGCCAAACCGTAATGACTTGATGATTTAGTGGTATAAATAGCCTTGGCCATTGAACGGATAGCCAGTTG
This sequence comes from uncultured Mucilaginibacter sp., assembly GCA_903915155.1. Classification (GTDB taxonomy): domain Bacteria; phylum Bacteroidota; class Bacteroidia; order Sphingobacteriales; family Sphingobacteriaceae; genus Mucilaginibacter. The sequence goes on along the minus strand of CAIWRU010000144.1, from coordinate 6,763 downwards.
CGTAAGAACATTCTGTTCTTTTTTACCTTCCACATCCTCCATTAAATAATTGAGTGATTTGGCTGTTTCCTTATCCGACTTGGTATTGATCTTATAGCCAAACCTTGCCGCAAATTGTGCAAAGTTGGCTAATGATTCAGGTTTCGGCGAATCATGCACGCGGTAAACAAAAGTAAACTTGTGTTTGCCTTTGCCCATTTTGCTTACATGCTCGGCAACTTTGCGGTTTGCCAGCAGCATAAAATCTTCTATCAACTTGTGGGCATCCTTACGTTCCTTTACGTAAACGCCGGTGGGTTTACCGGTTTCATCCAGCTTGAATTTAACTTCGGTAGTTTCAAAGCTGATAGCCCCGTTTTTAAATTTACGGTCGCGCAGTTTGTAGGCCAGTGCATTTAGCTCCAATATTTCTTTGCTGTGGTCGCCTTCTTTAGCTTCGATAATCTCCTGAACTTCCTCGTACGTAAAGCGCCTGTCGGAATGGATGATGGTTTTGCCGTACCATTCTTCCTTTATAAAGGCATTTTCGTCCATTATAAACACGGCCGAGAAACAAAGCTTATCTTCCTTTGGTCGCAGTGAACATAAGCCGTTAGAGAGCCGTTCAGGCAGCATAGGGATAACCCTGTCGACAAGATATACGGATGTGGCCCTGTCCAGTGCTTCTTTATCCAAAGCTGAGTCAGGTTTTATGTAGTGAGATACATCGGCTATATGAACGCCAACTTCGTACTGCCCGTTATCCAGGTACCTGAAACTGATAGCGTCGTCAAAGTCCTTAGCATCAAATGGGTCAATAGTAAAAGTGAGTATATTCCTGAAATCGCGCCTGCGTGCTATTTCCTCCGCAGTGATAACTTCCGGTATTTCTTCCGATTCATGTTCAACTTCGGCAGGGAAGGATAGGGGGAAGCCATATTCAGCAAGAATGGCGTTCATTTCGGTGTCATTCTCGCCCTGTGTGCCTAAGATGTGTTTAATACGGCCGATAGGGTTTTTTGCATCTGCTGGCCAGTCGGTAATTTCGGCAACCGCTTTAATGCCGTTCTTAGCCCCGTTCAACTGGTTCATGGGGATAAAGATGTCGTGCATCATCTTGCGGTCGTCGGGGATAAAGAAGGCAAATCGCTCGCTGAGTTTTAATATACCTGTAAACTCCATTTTGTTGCGCTGCAATATCTCTATTACTTCGCCTTCCTTGTGTTTACCTTTATTTGTGGCATAAACGTAAACCCTTACACGGTCGCCGTTTAGGGCGTTGCGCAGTTTGCGGGGCGCTACGAATATATCGCTCTCAAATTCATCATCGGTTACAATAAATGCTGACCCATCGTTGGTGAGGTCGACCTTTCCTTCGATAAATGTTTTTAGCTCAAGCAATTGGAATTTGCCGGGCGAAAGTTCCTTAAGCACGCTTTTATGAGCTTCGTCTTTTAGTATCTCAAATATAATATCGCGCGATTCCGGGTCGCGAACGTTTAGTTTCGCCGAAACCTGTTTGTAATTCAATGGGGTGTTTCCGTTCTGTTCAAATACGTCAAGCACCATTTGGGTGAGTACCTGCTTTACGGAAGAGTTGTTTTTCTTTTTAGACATAGATGTTCTTTGACCACAAAGATAGGGATTTGCATGTGCAAATGTGCTTAACTGCTTTTATAACCATATGGACAAAACTTTACTTATACTATTACATGAGTAATTACAGTTTATTAGCTTTGGAAGTGCCAAACAAAATTCACTAATAATTGCTTTTCTTTTGCAGATGAAAATGAAAACTAAAAATACACTAATAGCCGTGGCCGCCGGAGCAGGCATGGCCGGTTTGATATACGCTTTATGGCCGAAAAGTAAAATACCAAAGGACGCGATTGTTGAACCTTTTGACAAGCATAAATATCTGGGTTTATGGAACGAGATAGCGCGTTTGCCTAACCGAATAGAAAAGAACCTGAAAGACCTTACCGAAAATTACACATTGAATGATGACGGTACCATACGGGTAGTTACCCGTGCCTATAATTTTGACAAGAATAAACCTGTTGAAGCGATGGGTACTGCCAAGTTCACCGGGCCGGATACAAGGGGACAACTTAAAGTGGCTTATTTTGTACCTGTTTACCTTGATTATAATGTGCTTGACGTTGACGCCAAATACAATTATGCCATGGTTTCGGGCAGCAGATTGGATTATTTGTGGATACTCTCGCGCGAAAATACCATCCCACCTGAAATCAGGGAACGTTTTTTGCACAAAGCAGCGGCACTTGGCTTCGATATTAGCAAATTGGAGTGGATGGCGTGGTAATAGCCGCCATTAATAATCCCTTAATAAATAAAACTACCATCACCACGGCGTTGTAATTGTTTGCCATTACGCTTTGGCGTGCCGCTCCATTTTTGCAGGTTCAGGCGGAAGCTAACCATCACATACCGGCTTAAAGCATTTGTTTTGGTATCGGTAAAGCCGGTAGGGGTTATAACCCGGTTCACAAAATTGTTCTGATCAAGCAAGTCGAACATTTGTATGCTTAGTATGCCATTATGTTTTTTGAAAAACTCCTTTTCGATAGTAGCGTTCACCACAAAAGGGTTTTTGGTAACATTTGAGCTGATACCGCTTACAAAATTCTTGCTGGCGCTATAGCCGAACATAAAAGTTTTCAAAAAGTACATGCGGCCATCCATACTTAAAGCAAACGTTTTTGTATTGGTGTTGTAGGCAGTTAGCGTATTGGTTGATGTTGTTACATCGTACGACACATAAGGGTTTACTTCCAGCCAGTCATTAGGATCGATCCTCGGTCCAAAGCGTTCGTTATAGCGCCAGGTGGTCGAGAAATTTTCAACGTTATCGGTCATGGCTACATTGTAGCCATAAGTTACGTTGCCGTTCAGTTCCAGGTTGTATTTACGGTCGTCATATTGTTTGGCTAAATTATAGTTGCCGGTAACGCTGTAAGCGCCATTAAGGTTTACATAATGGGTATCGGTAATATAGCTTTGGGTTGTTTTACCACCCTTATTCACCAAAACCGGAACCAGTATATTGTTGGTTGTAACCTGGTTACTTATAAAATTAGTAGCCACATTCGCAGATATGTTGGCCTGTGAATTAGCAATATAATCATTGAACTGCATGTTGATAGTATTGGTGAACGATGGCTTCAGGTCGGGGTTACCTATTACCGGGTTTTGCGGATTGGTGAGGTCGGTATATGGTTGCAATTGATTAAACGTAGGCTCGGTAGGCGTACCTGAATAGTTGATGGTGAACCGCTCGGTTTTTGACCAGTTGTATGAATATCTGAAAATAGGTATTAAATTGAAATCAGAATGATTTACTGATGCATTAAAACCATCCCTCGAACCCTGTAAAAGCGTTGGTATGGCAGTTACACCAATGGAAAGGTTATACTTAGTTTTGTTTAGCCGGTAATTTAAGGCTATGCGCCCTTCGGTAAACGAGTAATGGTAAATGTTGGTGAGGCTATCCACAGGTACCTGAAGGCCACCCAGGCTATCAATAATATTATCGGTTGTGGCGTTGTTATTGTATCCCCTGTAAATATATTGAGCGTTAAACTCCAATTGCGAAAGTAAATTCAAAGGTTCAACATAGGTTAAGCTGGCGCGATAATTCCTGGTCAGGCTGCCACGTGCTACGACACGGTGCACGAGCGAATCGAGGAACGGCGTACTAAGGCTGAGCGAATCCTGGTAATAAAGTATATGATTATCCTGTGTGCTAGTTGTTTGCTGGTTAGCATGGTTATAACTTAATTGCAATGAGATATTCCTGCGTTTCTTTTTAAATAAATGCTGATAAAAAACCACCATGCCATAAGCAGGGTTAGTGTTCGAACTGCCGTTATCACCAAGAATGCTTTGGTGGATAACCCCAGAATCTATCTGAGTAGAAGTTCTGTTATTATTTGAACCAGTATAGCTGTAAGTTGGCGTTAACTTCAAAAAGTTGGCGCTATCAATACTATACTCCATGTCAAAACTAAAAGTATGCGTTTTACTGTTGTTTTGCCCATTACTCTGGTTGTTAAAATAGGTGGTACCCAGCGTACTGTATTGCTGCCCGGTACTGTTATTAATTGAATTTACATTGTTGTAGTTATAAGTATAACTGGCGTTTACCTGTATCTTTTTGCCCCATTGGTCGCGATAGTTGAATGCAGGCCCTCCCGACGTCGTGGTGCCGCCGCTGCCGCCACTGCTGCTCTGACTGCCAAATGTACCGCCGCTGCCACTATTAATACCCGTGCTGGCTACGCCATTCACGGTATTCCTAACATTGCCGATAAGCCCTATTTGCTGATTGGCATCAATGCGCTGTAAAAATAAACGGTCGTCATAGCGGTCATCGTTACCTTCACCGGCGGTTATCCGGGCAATATTCCCTACCGATCGGTCGGCACGGGTGGTTATGTTCAGTATTTTTTGTGGGTTGCCATCTTTTACACCCGTGCGTGCCGCCTCATCACCATAATCATCAACTACTTGTATTTTGTCGACAATGTCGGCGGGCAGGTTTTGTATAGCCTGTGCAACTCCGCCACCGGCATAATCCTTGCCGTTAAGTTTAGCTTTAGTTATTTGTTGCCCCTGGTGGGTTACACTACCATCAGAGCCTACTTCCATACCTTCCATCTTCTTTAACAATTCATCAACTGTGGCATTTTCGCGTACTTTATAGTCACTGGCTTTATATTCAACCGTATCGGTTTTGTAGGTGATGCTGGGTGTGCCGTTAACTTTTACTTCGGCCAAAACATTGCTTTGCGATTTAAGGACTATGGGATCCAAAACCACTTTTTTTATCGCGTCGTTTTGTAAATACCTGCGGGTTGATGTTTGGTGACCCAAATCAGTTATAGTGAGTATGAATACTGCCGACTTCACATTCTTCAAAATAAATATGCCATCGGCATTGGTAGCTGTTCTTACTGTATCGGTTTTGGATGTTAGGGTGATAATAGCCCCAATAACAGGGTTGTCGGTCGAATCTTTAACAATACCACTAATTTCCCTAACCGGCAAAGGCGGAGGAGCAGGCGTATTTGAACGACCACCCCTCGTGCTGAACTGGGCAAAAACACTATGCGCCCAAAGTGTGATTATTAATAGCAGGGGTAATATTTTTTTCATAGAGGAGTAAGCTTAATTGGCTGGCGGCTTGTTTGCTGTTGCAAGGGTGTATTTGCCCCAAAAATCTGTGGGGGTCATCATGTCGTCGGCATCGCTATCATTCCTTGCGCTAAAGCCGCCAAAGCCGCCTCCACCACCGCTGCCGCCATCCAGGCTAACTCTACCCCCGCCACCCCCGCCAATTTTAACCATGTCCATACCACCACCTAATTGCATGCCGTTAACTTTGATCTGGTAGGCTATTTCGGTCTCGCTACCGGCCGATAATTGTAGCATATTAAAGGGTATGGCCAATTCGTATACAAAGTTTCCTTTATCGTCAAAATTTGCGACAGCTTTAATGCTGTATTCATTGTAAATGTAGATGAGCGTATCAGTAATATCTTTAAACCCTATGGCGCTTATTTCTTTGCAGGCGGCAAGCGCTTGTTTGTGCTGGGCCAGTATCTGGGCAGAATCAGGAGCATCCTGCTGCCCGAAGCCCTTCCTGCCACGCCCCATTCCGCGGCCGCCACCTTTAGGCGCTATGGGGTAGGTGATAACGAACGCATCTTTATCCTTTTTCTTACCCGCGGTATTTATGGTTAAACTTATACCGCCGGCCAGTATCTTATTAATATTACCTGCATCTGTTGATTTGATGGCCAGATATAAATTCTTGTCGTCGTTAGCCAGGGTGTACCATACTTTGGTGCTTTTATTATAAGCTTGCAACGCCGGGCCCCATTCGGTAAGCTTGCCATCAATTTTTAGCCCTGCCGGCGCTGTAACATTGCCTTGCTGTACGTTGCTCACTTTTTGGGCGACTGTAGTGCTAAATATGCCTGTCATCAGGATAAATAAAATCGCATTTAGCGGGTATAACAACCTTTTCATTAGCTGATATTTTGTATAACTGTTAATTCGGAGATGAAATTACAGGGAAAGTTTAATCAATATTTCATTGTCATATAATTGTTGCTTATTTGTCATATGATTGTTGCACAGATACTTAAAAAAGAGTTTTTACGGCGCTGTGTTTCCTGGCTTTTACCAGGTGCAATAATTTAGAAACTTCTTTTAAAAAATATTTGCAGCAGTGATTTTAAAGCTTACCTTTGCGTTCCCTTTCGGGATGTAGCGTAGCCCGGTATCGCGCCACATTTGGGATGTGGAGGCCGCAGGTTCGAATCCTGCCATCCCGACTTAAAGCGATACCAAGTAAAAACCTCTTCAAAGTAATTTGAAGAGGTTTTTTGATTTAATTGCGCGGCTAATCGGATATTATATTTGTTTCCAAAGCCATTCCAGTGCTTCGGGAAGTGTTTGCTTTCTTACAGGAAAAAATAAACTGGTATTGATATTTCTTTGCGGCAAGTACTTTTGCCATATTTTCATTTGCAACCACCCAATCATTGTCCTGTTATCCTTTCCTGTTATCGTAAGTTTATGATTTAGGTCATTGCGAACACTGACCCTTATCATATAGTATATCAGCTGGTTTTATGATTGTAAATCGTCAGCTGAAAGTGGACCGATAGGGTGCTAAGCTTGTGGAGTGTTTCCAAAGATTAATTAACTTTAAGACAATGGAAACCAAGAAGAAACAAACAGCAGAAAACTATAT
>CAIWRU010000143.1 GCA_903915155.1 uncultured Mucilaginibacter sp. | reverse complement strand
ATGAATCGTTCCGGTCAGTTCTAAACTCTTTAATACGTCTGATATGTTTTTGTAGCGCGATATTTCTCCCCCGTATTCCTTATCCTCCATATTGCCGCGATAAACCACCTCAACATTATACCACCTGGAGATCTTGCGCATAATGCCCTGGATATTTTCATCCTGGAAAACAAAATAACCATCACGCCAGGCCATCGTTTCGCCAATATTGGCTTTTTGCACTTTTATATTGCCTGAGGCATAAGCCGATACCGCCTGCTCGCCCGGGCTTAACAATACTTCAGCTTTGTTTTTCCTAAATTTTACGGATCCCTCCAGCAGGGTGGTTCTTATCTCGGGCTCATCATTGTAGGCCATTACGTCAAAGTGGGTACCCAGTACTTCCACCTCGGCGCCGTTTGAAGTTACAATAAATGGCTTTTCTTTATTTTTGGCCACCTCAAAGTATACTTCGCCGGTAATTTCAACCTGGCGGGTATTGCCGGTAAACGCAGTAGGAAATTTGAGGGATGATGCCGCGTTAAGCCATGCCTTTGTGCCATCGGCCAGCACTATCTGGTATTCGCCGCCGCGCGGCGTGGTAACCGTATTATAAACTATGGCGGCAGGAGCGGACGCATTGTTTTGGTCATTATTCGCCTGGTACACCAGTTGCCCGTTTTGGGTTTTGTTTACCGCCGCGCCGCCTTCTTTAGTAATCACCCCATCCTTTGCACTGTTAAGCACAATGATTGCCCCGTTTGACAGGGTTAGGATAGCTTTATTGCCGCCGGGCAAAATGTCATTTTTCACGGGCTTAACTTTGTTAACTGCCTGTTGTTGTGTTTTATGGCGAGTGTTTAAAACATACACGCCTGTAGCGGTTGCCAGTAATAAAAACGAGGCTGCAATATACAGCCACCCAAACCTGATTGTTTTAACATGCTGTTTTGGGGTAAAGGCTTCGGTTATTTTGTTAAAGATCCTGTTTTCAACTTCGTCGTCGTCGCCAAGCTCAGCATCCCAGGGAATGTCTTCCAGGATGGGTTCATCTTCAAAAGCATTCAATAACTCCCATTCTTCTGGCGTACATTTTCCTGCAAGATATTTTTTATAAAGGGCATTATAGTCCTGGCGCTTCATTCAAGTTTATTTGGTTGGTACTTATATAGGCACAATTTTGTGCATCAACACACATACTATTTTATAAAACATTAAAACTACAGCCTAACATGCTCATTATAAGATACATAAATTACAACATGCACCCTGTGTAAATCAAATTGATATTATTTTAACATTGTATTAATTAAATACCTAACATTACACCTAATTTTATACAACCAAATGTATGCCCAATAATACCCTAACAGATAAGCAGTTGTGGATGGAGATCGTTGATGATGATTTCAGGGCATTTAATGTGTTTTTTAAGCGTTACTGGAAGAAATTGTACTTGATAGCTTTTAAAATACTGAGGGATAAAGACGCCTGCGAAGAAATTATTGAGGAAATCTTCATCTACCTGTGGAACAAAAGAAAAGAACTGGCTATCGAATCTTTTCCGCAATACCTTTCATCCGCCACCCGGTATAAGGTGTATAATTATTTACGGTCGGCAAAAGTATCGCCATTGGTTTACGAGGAAGACGCGGATGAAAAAATTGACGCCTTTTGCCTTAACCTGGGCGAAGAGCACATCCGGCAGGATGAATTATACCAGCAGCTGCATACCTACCTTAACCTGCTGCCCCGCCGTTGTAAAGAAATATTTATTATGAGCCGCCTGGAGCAATTATCAAACGAAGAGATCGCCGACCGCCTGCTGGTCTCCAAACGAACCGTTGAAAACCAGATAACCGTTGCTCTAAAACATTTAAGGCTATCGTTAAAAGATTCGGTTCTTATTTTTTTACTGTTAGATATTATCTCGCACCGCTAAATGGCTTTGTGCTTTTCGGTTTTAATCATTATTAATACCCAAAACAGAACGAACGACAAAAAAGCCCAGACCGTCATTGCGAGAAACGAAGCAATCTCAGCAACAGACATTCAACACACTAAAATGTAAAAGTGACCGGCGTGCGGCTGACAGGTTACCCGGAGATTTATCTTAAATGATTTGCGTGTGTAGGGATTGCTTCGTTCCCCGCAATGAGCGCGCGGGGAGAGTTGCTCCTTCTGACCCATATCTACCCACCCAATGGCTTGATGACCCCAATGACCCCAATAACTTTTTGTCTCACCCGGTTCACTATTTTTTGGTTACTACTACAACCATCATCCCGTTGTCGGCGTTTTGCTGCCAGAAAATATTCTCGTCAGCGTTTTCATACTCGAAGGAGCCCGGGACAGAGGTTCTGCTTGTCCGGCTAAAATTAAGATCGCTTAAAACTCTGTCGACGGTTGCGTGATAGGATTGAGGCAAATAAATGTAGATGTGCGTTGCAGCCTCTATTTCCTCTTTTTTGAAGCCGATGTTTGCAAGCGTATCCTGTTGGTATATATAAATGCTATAGGTTGTGTCCGAAGTATCCAGCGTAAATGCAGTGGCCGACCCCATCATGTTTTCGGCAGAGGTACCGATTCGCTCGATGGCATATTTTAGTTTTGAGGCGATGAATTCTTTCGGGCTGCTGAAGCCCTGGGCCCGCACCTTTAAACCCCAAATTGTAAAGATGGCCGCGATAATTAAAAATTTAACTTTCATTGAAGAAAAAACAAATTAACGATTAGGATGGCAAAACAGCATTTTAACCAGCCTGTACCACAAAAAGCAGGGCGGGCTGTTGACACAAGATACGGAAGGATGACCTGGAGAAAAATGTGAGATTAGTAGTATTTAGGCCTGAGGGATTTTGCTCCGCCCTGTTTCACTCATCACCCATACCCAAAACAGAACGAACGGCAAAACAGAATTGTCATTTTCGGGAGCGGGAAATGGCATATTGTGTATTGGAGTCATGGTGAGGCACCCGAGCCAGGTGGCAAGGGCCCTGATGTGTAAAATTTGGAGGCAGGGGATGATAGCCTTTTTTTATTTCCACAGACCTTTTGGGAATTGAAAGCGTTTCTATATAAAAACATCGGAAGCTTTAAATGAAATTCACGTAAATTTGAAACCATTCGCGTATCCCAACTGAACAAGTTGGTTTATCGGTGTAATCATTCTAACATCAGTGAAATCCCATCATGAAATTATCCCAACTCACCAACTACCTCGAAAGCATAGCGCCGCTGGCTTACCAGGAAGATTATGATAATGCCGGTCTCATCGTCGGCCGGCCCGACCAGGAAGTGTCCCAGGCGCTCATCTCGTTGGATTGCACGGAAGCGGTGGTTGATGAAGCCATCATCCACAATTGCCAGGTGATCATCTCGCACCACCCGATCGTTTTTCGCGGTCTAAAAAAGTTTAACGGTAAATCCTATGTGGAGCGGGTAGTAGAAAAAGCTATCCGTAATAACATCGCCCTTTATGCCATCCATACCAACCTGGATAATGTATTGCCGGGCGTAAACGCGAAGATCTGCGAAACGCTTGGCCTGCAAAACACCCGCATCCTGGTTCCCAAACATAACCTGCTAAAAAAACTGGTTACTTATGTGCCGCACAGCCATGCGGATGCTGTAAGGGATGCCTTGTTTGAAGCCGGCGCAGGGTATATCGGCAATTACAGCGAGGTGAGTTTTAATGCGAACGGTACCGGGACGTTTAAGCCGAATGAAAACGCCACCCCTTTTGTTGGCGAAACGGGCAAACGCCACCGGGAGGAAGAGATCCGGGTAGAAACCATTTACCCTGCCATAGCCGAAAGCAAAATATTAATGGCGCTGGTATAATGTTTTGCAAGCCTTTATTCTAAATCAATATCTTTTTCAGAACTGGCCAACATTTGAACTTTTGTACCGTCTTCACGGAACAATTTTATTTTGCATATTAGCTCACCGGGTTTTCGGTCTTTGATCTGCTCCCCCTCTTTTAATACCCGGCCTGTTTCATTATGCCTGTAAATTCCGGGTTCAGTTTCATGCCATAGGGTAATTGACACCTCTGTTAAACCAATCGAAGCAATATGTAAGAGCAAGTCATCAATCGGTATATTTCCGTCTTTTAAGCTTTTTAATAGTTTTATTTTTTCTGCTTTATTCATTGTTTGTCTTTTTAATTAGTCCCTCAATAATTAGATCGAGGTCTGATTCTGTCATTTTTTCAAAGTCAAGTTCCAAGCTTGTTGCTTGTAATTTTGGCAAGCCATAATTTAACAAATCAGTATAAAACTTCAATTTGTCTTTGGGGTCAAGTTTTTTAAAATCTTCTTTTATGGTATCAAATTCATTATTTAAGAAGTCGTTAATCATTACCCGTAATTCAGCATTGATTTTGTTTTTTGCGCCCGGCGGCTTTCCTGCCGGGTTGTTGGTCATTCCTTTATGTAAACCCATGATTTTTGTATTTTTTTGAAATTTTTAAAATTTGTT
>CAIWRU010000142.1 GCA_903915155.1 uncultured Mucilaginibacter sp. | reverse complement strand
TTTAACTTTTTCGGGCTGCAGGAAAGTGAAAGCTGCTTTGGTATCGCCCAGGCTTATTGATTTTATGCCGACTATTTGATTTTTAAGGTCGATCTTTTTCATATCAACCAAAAGCTGCCCTAAATTAACATTGGCCAACATGGTGGGGCCGCCGTAATCCACATTTATTTTTGATATATCAATGGTGCCCAGGTCGAGGGTCATGTTCAATGGTTTGGTGGTTGTGTCAACGGGGCGAACCACATCAGGCGAATCAACCAGTTTTTGTATGATGTGCGCATTAAATCCTGATAATGTGATCTTCGGGATAGCAAATTTCATTTTATCCAGGTCGAAAGTTTTGATTCGCGTATCAAAATGGCCGAGAAAGAAATTTACATTGTAGCCTGTTATCTCGTCCTTATAGCCAATGTGTATTTTGTCGAGGATGATCTTATCAATGGAGATAACCATTGCCGCAGATGTGTCAACCGGTTTTGCGGGTGGTTTACTTGCAAAAGCCTTTAATATATAATCAAAATTGAAAACGCTGTCGGCCCCGCGGTTAATGTTGGCGGTTATGCCGTCCAGGTTTATTTCGTTTATTTCGACAGTATGGTGCAGCAGTTTATACATGCTGATATCAACCTTTAATTTTTTACCGGCTATCAGCGTGTCTTTTTTCTGATCCTCGAAATAAACATCATCCAACACCAATGTTTTGGGTATGCCCAAACTGATGTGGCCTATCTGAACTTTGGTATGAATTTTATTTTGAATAAAAGTTACGGCCTTGTCTTTTACGTAATTTTGAACAGCGGGCACCTGTATCAAAATAGCTACAAGCAATAGCAGGAACAGTACGCTTGCAATTATCCAGAGAACGGTTTTTAAAACTATAAGTCCAAATCGTTTCAAATTAACTTTGTTTTTCAATGGTGGAGATGATCGTCACTAAATATATACAAATAATGTGCCTTTAGGCAGCCCCCTCTAAATCTCCCCCGGCAGGGGAGACTTAAAAAAAGCACAATTTAAATATTTTTCAACCATTGGTATAGGTTTTCAACACATGGTTGCTGCAAGTTGTTTTTTAATAACTTTGTATTTCTCCAGAATATTTACGCAGGATTTAGTTATGCCCGATTTTTCGCACTTACACGTACATACCCAGTTTTCGTTACTTGATGGTGCTGCCGATATAGGTAAACTATATAAAAAGGCCGCTGCCGATGGTATGAAGGCCCTGGCTATTACCGACCACGGCAATATGTTCGGCGTGTTTAAGTTTGTGGCCGAGGCAGGCAAGCATAACGTAAAACCCATTGTGGGCTGCGAATTTTATGTGGTTGAAGACAGGCATAAAAAACAGTTCACCAAAGAGAAAAAAGACGTAAGGCGCCACCAGTTATTGCTGGCAAAAAATGCCGAGGGCTATAAAAACCTGGTTAAGCTATGCTCGCTGGGTTATATGGAAGGCTTGTACAGCAAGTGGCCTCGTATTGATAAGGAACTTATTTTAAAATACCATAAAGGGCTGATAGCTACCAGTTGCTGCATTGGCGCATCGGTGCCGCAGGAAATATTAAGGAACGGCGAGGAAGAAGCCGAAAAGGAATTCAAATGGTGGCTTGACCTGTTTGGCGAGGACTATTATATAGAGATACAACGCCATGATATACCCGAGCAGCTAACAGTTAATAACGCGCTGCTTAAATACGCCAAGAAATATAACGTAAAGGTAATATGCTCGAATGATTCGCATTACGTGGATCAGCAGGATAGCAATGCGCATGATATTTTGCTTTGTGTGAATACCGGCGATATGCAAAACACGCCTATTGCTACCGATGAAGAAGGTGGCAAAGGCTACAGGTTCGGGTTCCCTAACGACCAGTTTTATTTTAAAACGCAGGCCGAAATGGGCAAGCTGTTCGCGGATATACCCGAATCATTGGATAATACCAACGAGATAGTTGACAAGGTTGATGTGCTGAAACTGAAGCGCGATATCTTACTACCGAACTTTGTCATCCCCCCTGAGTTTAAGATACACAGCGATATGACGCCGGATTCGGATACGCTGAACCAGTGGGAATATTTGAAGCATTTAACCTTTTTAGGTGCAAAGGAAAGGTATAAAGATATATCGCCAGAGGTAGAGGAACGCATCAACTTTGAGCTGTTCACCATACGTACCATGGGTTTTGCGGGATACTTTTTGATCGTATCCGACTTTATAAAGGCCGGGCGAGATATGGGCGTGTTCATTGGCCCGGGGCGTGGTTCGGCGGCGGGTTCGGTGGTGGCCTATTGTACGGGTATCACCAATATCGACCCGATGAAATATAACCTGCTGTTCGAAAGGTTTTTGAACCCCGACCGTAAGTCGATGCCCGATATTGATACGGATTTTGACGACGCGGGCAGGCAGAAGGTTATTGATTACGTGGTTGATAAATACGGCAAGAACCAGGTTGCGCAAATTATTACTTACGGTTCGATGGCTGCCCGTACCAGTATACAGGATGTGGGCCGGGTGCTGGATATGCCATTATCGGAAGTGAACTTACTGAAGAAAATGGTGCCTGAAACTTTAGGGATTACCCTGCAAGGCGCGATAGACCAGGTGCCCGAGTTGCAGGCTATTGTGAAAGGCAATGACCTGCGCGCCACAGTTTTGCGCGAGGCCGGAAAACTGGAAGGTTCGATAAGAAATACAGGTGTACACGCTGCGGGTATCATCATAGCGCCATACGATCTGACGGATATTGTCCCAGTCGCGACAGCAAAAGATTCTGATCTGCTGGTTACGCAGTATGACGGGCGCGTGATTGAGGATGCTGGTGTAATTAAGATGGACTTTTTGGGCCTGAAAACCCTTACCATTATTAAGGATGCGCTGCGGATGATCAAACAAAATCATGGTGTTGAGATAGAGATTGATTACATACCGCTTGATGATAAGGAAACATTTGAGCTTTACCAGCGCGGCGATACCAACGGTACATTCCAGTTTGAAAGTGACGGTATGCAAATGTACCTGCGCGAGCTAAAGCCCGATAAGTTTGAGGATTTGATAGCCATGAACGCGCTTTACCGTCCGGGCCCGATAGAGTATATACCCAACTTTATCAGTCGTAAGCATGGCCGCGAGGCGATAACTTTCGACGTACCTGACATGGAGGAATACCTGGGCGAAACCTATGGTATTACCGTTTACCAGGAACAGGTGATGCTTTTGTCGCAAAAACTGGCGGGCTTTAGTAAGGGCGACGCCGACGTGCTGCGTAAGGCGATGGGTAAAAAGCAAATTGAGATACTGAATAAAATGGAGGCGCAGTTCATGACGGGGGCCACCGCCAAAGGCCACCCTAAAGATAAGCTGACAAAAATTTGGAAGGACTGGACAGCATTCGCGCAGTATGCGTTCAATAAATCGCACTCTACCTGCTATGCCTTTGTGGCCTATCAAACTGCTTATTTAAAAGCGCATTACCCGGCAGAATATATGGCCGCGGTATTAAATAACCAAAATAACATGGAGAAGATCACCTTCTTTATGGATGAATGCCGCCGTATGGGTGTGCATGTTTTGGGGCCTGATATTAATGAATCGGACCTTGCTTTCGCTGTAAACGCAAAAGGAGAGATACGCTTTGGCCTTACCGGTGTTAAAGGCGTAGGTGACAAAGCGGTTGAAAGTATTATTGAGGAACGCAATGAACGCGGTCCGTTTAAAAGTATTTATGATTTTGCGCAGCGCTCCAACACACGGAGCGTGAACCGTAAATCGTACGAGAACCTGGTTTACGGTGGTGCTTTTGACGGTATGGGGCTTAACCGTTCGCAATTTTTCGCCAAGACGGAGAACGGTATATTGACAGGTGTTGAGCGATTGATAAAATACGCCAATGATTACCAGAATACGCAAAGCAGCAACCAATCGTCGTTATTTGGCGGTTCGGTGGCATCATATATCCCCGAACCAAGTATGCCCGAGGCTGATGAGTGGGCACTGATAGAAAAGCTGAAATACGAGAAGGATGTTATAGGTATTTATTTGACGGGGCACCCGTTGGATAACTACAAGATGGAGATGGAGAAATATTGCAACTCCACTGTAAGCGACTTGAAGAATATGCAAAAGGCCCGTTCGGGCGAGGGTGGTGATGAGATCATGAGCGCATTTGCCGAACTGCGCCGCAGGGGCGAGATACGGATTGGCGGCCTGGTATCGAGTGTGCAGCATAAAATGACAAAGACGGGCAAACCATTCGGCACTTTTGTGCTGGAAGACTATAAAGAATCGTACGAGTTCGCGCTATTTGGCGAGGATTATGTTAAGTTCCGTAACCTGCTGATGGAAGGCTATTTTCTGCATATAAAAGGCCATATTGAAGAAAAATTCAAACAAAAGGATAACTGGGATTTGCGCATTGGTGCTATGGGATTATTGTCGGAAATGCGTGATAAGCTCACGAAATCATTAACCGTGTGTATTGAGTTAAATGCGATAAATGAAAGTTTATTGAACAATATTCAACAGATACTGGATGACAATGGCGAGAAACATCCATCGAAAAACTGCACACTGCGGTTTTTGGTGAAGGATAGGGAAGATACTATTGCGCTGGAGGCTTTTTCAAAAACCGTTAAGGTAAATCCGAGTGATGATTTGATGGCGGATATTTATAATATTACGAATGTGCAGCCGGTGCTGAATTAGCAGCAGCCCCCTCTAAATCTCCCCCGGTAGGGGAGACTTTTTTAACTGTATCGCAGTTATGCTGCGCTAAACTCGCGGCAGCGGAGGGGGATTTTGAAAAAGTGTTAAAATGAAGTATATTTGAGTATTACTGTATTACAGTTATTCAATTATGCGCACATTAAATATTTCTATTTCTGATCTGGAATTTAGCAAGTTCGGTATAAAGAAAGACAATTTATCTTTTTCTGAATTACTCGACCTTGTTAGCAACGAACTAACCAGGAGGGCCTTGAATGAAAGTGTTGAAATGGCCGGAAAGTATGGGCTTTCGGGTATGACCATGAGTGAAATCACAGAAGAAGTAAAAGCGTCCCGTATCGATGCAAAAAATAATTCTTGATACGAACGTTGTCGTATCGGCCCTGATACAAAAGAGTTTTCCTTATTTGATTTTACATGATATGTATATTGATCGTAAGATCCAACTTTGTGTATCCGAAGATCTGTTGCTCGAATATGTCAATGTGTTAAAACGCGAAAAATTTTCCCGTTTCCCTGATTTTATTGCGATGGCAAATTGGGTTATAAGGGATATACAATACCATGCGCTTATGTTTGAAACGAAAGAAAGATTAGCAGTTATAGCGGATGCAGATGATAACAGGTTATTAGAACTTGCAGCGGCTTCATCAGCAGACTACCTGGTAACAGGTAATCATAATGATTTTACCATGGCCGTTTTTGGAAAAACAAAAATCGTTTCACCAAAAGAATATTGGGAGATATACAGATGATACTTTAACCCATGACCATTTATAATAAAACCTTATTTTTCATAGGTGCAATTATTTTCCTGAGCATTTTTGTGTATACGGCCGTTAAAACCGTTAGTGATGACTTCTACTATGATGTGGTAATGGTTGTAGGTATCGTAATTATGATATTAGGCCTTAAGAAGCCTAGGGAAATTAAGCCATAAATGCGTTCAAAAATGTTCAATGTCAATGAATGCCGGAAAATATTAAAGTGTTATTTATTAGCATTTTAAGTGTTTGGGGGTGTATGGGTGTGTTTAGGTTAATTTCAGTTCGTTTGAGCGCGTTTGGGTGCTGTTTATGGGGTGTTTAGGTGCTGTTTGGGCACTGTTCAGGTGTTTTTAGGTTGTGTTTGGGTTATGGCAAAATATTGATATACACCAAAATATGAACACCCCGGGGCGTTGTAATTATACGCTCATTATCTCCTTCAGTTTCTCATTTCCGCTGATAGTCTTCAGCCCTTCTTCATAACCTATCCTATAAATTTCATCGGCTGCATTGGTGTCGAATATGCCGTAGCGACCCAAACCATGGGGCTCGATAACTACGTCGCATAGCAATTTATGCGCGTTAAGGTTGGCGTTTATAGCGATCATAGCTGCGCGGTCGATCATGTTGGCGAACGACTTAATTTCAGTAACAACCGGCAGGTGGTTGCAGGCTGAACCGATAATAAAATCACAATTACCTACCAGCGGATCAGTCGGGAAGTTGTTGAGGATGCCACCATCTACATACATATGGCCGTCGATAAAAATCGGCTTGAAAACACCAGGCAGACAGCAGGAGGCTAAAATGGCAAGGTCCAGTTCGCCTTCGGTAAAATAAACCAGTTTGCTTTCGCCCAAATCAACAGCCGCTATGGTAACCCGCGTTTTAAGCTTTTCAAAGGAATTGTGCGGGATATAGGTCCTGATAACGGAGCTAACATTCATAATGGATACCAGGCCTGTGCTGCCAAAGGCCGGGCGAAGCAATTTAAGCAGCCGGGCATCTTTAATGCCTTGTAATATTTCTTTCGGCGCATAGCCCTCTGCAAAAAAAGCGGCTGCTATTGCCCCTGCGCTGGTGCCGGAGATGTGCGAAAACTTTATGTTGTTATCGATAAGCGCCTGCATTACCCCTAAATGAGCAACACCCCTTACTCCGCCGCCCGAAAGCGCCAATCCTATCTTTTTTGACTTATTGCCCCCGTTGCTTGTATTCATATTTTCTATTTCAACTCATCCAACACCCTGAATATTTTTTCCTTAATTTCTTTACCTGAGCCATTATAATTATTTAACATTATGGAGAAGCAAAGCTGCTGCCCGTTGTGGGTTTGATAGCCGGCATAGTTGAGTACGTTTATAATGCTGCCGCTTTTCATGTGTATATTGTTGTAAACAGGCAAGCTTTCATAAAAATCGTGATACCAGGGTTGTTTGGTGGCTGATAGCATGATGGTAGCCAGTGTGCGGGTAGTTACACGGTCGGCGGGGGAGAGGCCGGAGCCATCGAATATATTTAATGAATTTGGGTCGATGCCTTGTTGTTTCCAGAAGTCTTGCACAGCGGCCACGCCGTTCATGGTTGATGGCACTTTACCTAATTTCCATGCTATGGTTTTCAATAGTTGCTCGGCGTAGAGGTTGATACTTTTTTGGTTGGTCCAGTAAATGATCTTGCTTAATTCGGGCGAAGATATGGTGAGGAGATTAGTCGTTGCAGAAGGCAGGCTTTGGCCTTTGGCCGATAATGTAGTGGTTGAGGCAGGGCCGCCTGTGGTTGTTATGCCTAAGCCTTTCAAGGTATCATTTAAGCGGAATGCGGCATCAAAAGCAGGGTCGGGCAGGGCGGCGGATATGTACTTTTTGGTTTGATCGGCCGCGTAGGTGCCACGGATGTACACCATGTTGGTGTTTTCGGGCAAATAAGCGTAGGTGTTGTCGCCGGTATGGGCAGGCGCGTTGGTTGCCTCGTTTATGAATTTAAGGTAGGGCATAGCAGGGGTTTGGTAAGTAACCTCGAGCGGCGTGCCATTCTCGCCCGTACGGAAATGGATATTGTATTCATTTTCGCGCCAGCAAAGCCCCGAAGTGCCTGCACCATAGTAATTGCCTATGTCCTGGTATATCCAGCCGTCGGGTATACTTTGTGTGCCGAAGATGGAATCATCGCCAATAATACGCCCGTTTATTTTTTTGATGCCTGCTTTGCGTAAAGCATCGACCATTAAGGTAAGTATATGTTCTTCACGGCTGCTTTCATAGCGCGGACTGCCGAGGGTAGGATCGCCCGCACCTTTGATGATGATATCGCCATTGAGTGTACCGTTACTTACAGTGCCATTGTAGCCGAATTGGGTTTGGTATTTAAAATCCTTCCCCAAAACGTTAAAAGCGGTAATGGTAGTGATAGTTTTTAGTGTAGAGGCGGTAGCCAGTCCCATTGATGGATTGGCAGAAAAAACTTCCTTCCCGGTGTTTACATCCAACACGGTTAATGAAACCGATGCGTAGCGGCATTGGCTGTCGAGCTGTAGTTTTTCAAAAGCCTTATTTAATTTTTGCTGAAGGGTTTGTGCGGGGCAATATCCTGCAATAAATAAAAAACTAACTGTCAGTAACTGTTGTATCCTCATGCGTTGTATTGCTTCGAGATATATAATAAATAGGGATGCCTATCAACACAATAACCAAACCGCCCCATGCATATTGGCCCTTGTATAATATCAGTAACGTACAAAATGCCAATCCCATTATAATATAAATAGCAGGCAGTACCGGATAGCCAAATGCTTTGTAGGGTCGCTCTGCATCGGGGCGTTTAGACCGTAATATAAAAATGCCGATAATGGTAAGCACGTAAAATACCACCACAACAAAGGAGATCATATCCAGCAAATCACCGTATTTACCGCTTAAACAAAGTATAGCAGCTACCAGGCATTGTATCCATAAGCCAAATTGGGGAACAGAATATTTATTTAGTTCGCCGGTTTTCTTAAAGAATAGGCCATCTTTAGCCATGGTATAATAAACACGCGCACCGGCCAATATCAAGCCATTATTACAGCCAAAGGTTGATACCATTATCATAAGTGCGATGATTATAGTGCCTACATTACCAAATATTACCTGCGATGCGGAAACCGCAACGCGATCCTTAGCAGCGGTAGCAATATCATGCAGCGGCAAAAGCCCGGTATAAACCAGGTTTACCGATATATAAATAATAGTTACTATCAGTGTCCCCAAAAATAAGCTAAGCCCTATATTGCGTTTGGGGTTGTTCATTTCGCCGGCTATAAAGGTTACGTTGTTCCAGGCATCGCTACTGAAAATAGAACCAACCATGGCTGCTGCAATGGCCCCTAAGGCTGCGCCCATGGTGTATTGCGAAAAGGTGTTACCATCGGCACTAAGTTTTTGCAGGTGCCAGGCGTTTGTCCAGTTGGCGTGCCATACATCGCCTTTAAGCATGATCAATCCAAAAATTATCAAGCCGAATAAACTGGCCAGCTTGGTTAAAGTAAAGGTGTTTTGAATGATCTTGCCGGTTTTTACACCGCGGGTATTGATAAAGGTAAGCAGGACGATAAGTACAATGCTAACGATTTGTGCTGAGTTTATTTTTACCCATCCTGCGTTTAACAAAATATTGTCTTCACTTACAAATGGCTTTAAAGAATCGGGCAGTACGTAAGCCGTAAATTTTGAAAATGCCACACCTACCGCAGCAATAGTGCCTGTTTGTATTACGGCGAAAAAACTCCAGCCGTATAAAAAAGCGATAAGCTTATTATAGGCTTCCTTAAGGTAAACATACTGTCCGCCTGCTTTGGGGAACATGGCGCTTAGTTCGCCGTAGCTTACAGCTGCGGTTAAAGTCATAAAACCTGTGATCGCCCAAACCACTATAAGCCAACCTGCCGAGCCAACATTGCGTATAATGTCAGCACTTACAATAAATATACCCGAGCCTATCATGGAACCGGATACTATCATTGTACCATCTAATAATCCTAAAGAATGTTTTAGTTTTGGCTGATCGGGATTTTTGCTCATTGAGGGTATAGTTAAAAAGACTAAACTATTCAAAAAACTTTATAATTGACAGGCTATTGTAAATAAATTAATTTGCTATTTTGCACTCCCATTTATAACCATCAGTAAATAATATTAAACAAATAAACATAAACACCTTTATAACCAATTTTTTAAATATGGATTTTTTATACAATAACTTAATTTACTGCATCCCCGTTTTCGGGCTTATCGGTATTTTGGTAATGGCCATTAAATCGGCCTGGGTTACTAAACAGGATGCAGGCGACGGGGATATGGCCCAACTGGCAGGTTATATTGCCGATGGCGCCATGGCTTTTTTACGTGCCGAATGGAAAATACTCGGTTACTTTGTGGTAATCGCGGGTTTGCTGCTTGGCTATTCGGGCACAACCGTAAGTTCTTCAAGTCCGATAATTGCAGGCTCATTTGTTATCGGAGCCTTTTTATCGGCATTTGCAGGCTTTTTGGGGATGCGCATTGCCACCAAAGCTAACGTACGTACTACACAAGCGGCACGTACCAGTTTGGCTAAAGCTTTAAAAGTATCGTTTACAGGCGGTACAGTGATGGGGCTTGGTGTTGCCGGTTTGGCCATCATAGGTTTGGGCTCATTATTCATTGTATTTTACACCCATTTTGTAACTAACCTGAAAGGCGATGTGAATGGCGAAGATATGGCAAGGGCGCTCGACGTTTTAGCCGGATTTTCATTAGGTGCTGAATCCATAGCTTTATTTGCACGTGTTGGTGGCGGTATTTATACCAAAGCTGCCGATGTAGGCGCCGACCTGGTAGGTAAGGTGGAAGCAGGCATCCCTGAAGATGATGTGCGCAATCCCGCTACTATTGCCGATAACGTAGGCGATAACGTAGGCGACGTTGCCGGTATGGGCGCC
>CAIWRU010000141.1 GCA_903915155.1 uncultured Mucilaginibacter sp. | reverse complement strand
TCGAATGGCGAAAGCGGAAC
Source organism: uncultured Mucilaginibacter sp. (assembly GCA_903915155.1). Taxonomy (GTDB): domain Bacteria; phylum Bacteroidota; class Bacteroidia; order Sphingobacteriales; family Sphingobacteriaceae; genus Mucilaginibacter. The sequence continues at coordinate 1,730 of CAIWRU010000141.1, read as the reverse complement.
ACTGACGATAGTAAAAGAGTTGGGTGCTGATAAATACTCAGTTGAAAACTTAAAGACAGAAATTGGAGCAAGAACGCTGGCAGTCGACCAAAAAACCCACAAAATTTATTTGCCGACTGCGAAATTTAAACCAGCTACAAAAGAGTCATTCCGTCCTCCGGTTGTGCCGGGAACCTTTAAAGTGTTGGTGGTTTCAAAGTAAAACCGGGCCTGCGAAATAAATCCGATCGGAGCAGGCTTTCCGATAAGGGTATCAAAACAACGAGTGCCCTGTTAAAAGGGCGTTTGGATACTATAAATAGTTCAAAAAACGCCGCAGCTCAAAAGCTATGTAGCCTGATAGTTATCGATGGTCATTTTTATTTACCTGTTGGCAATGGACCAGCAATGTGGGTGAAAATAGAAATCCCGGCTTTTACGAGCTGCCGCATGGGCGACGTTTCGCCGGTAATACTGCACTTTATCCAGGCGGTAGTTGTAAGTAGTAATGTTGAAATTTTCTTTGACTTTTACCCAAATGCCACCCCGCACTGGATTGGTCATCCTTTGCCTATCGGTATGATACCAAAACGGTTACCTGTCAACAAGCGGCGGTTTTGCTTGCTGACAGGCACCGGGCAGATGCCGGATATCTGGTGCCCGAAGATTTCAGATTGAAATAAATAACTGGTAAACCGTTTTACTGTTTCCACAAAAATCTGATGTCCAATCCCCAAAATGGGGAACTCTTAGGTTTGTTGTGGAAATATTTCTAAATAAAATACGCGTTTGCAGTTAATGAATTTGTGGCCTCAATTTTGCCTTACTATTTGCAAATAAAAAAGGCCATGTTGTACGTTACCTTGTTTTTTTTGCTGGTTGCCATGATAGGCATCATTACAAACCGTTTAAATGAAAAACCTCGCTGTGATCATCAATGGGAACACGACCAAAATTCATTTAAGTGCTGTAAGTGTGGTAAAAAAATCCCTGATTACCTCCAGGCTCAAGATGAATCATTTATTGAAGCAGCCTAAAGCTGTGTAGTTTATTTATTCTATCCAACCATTTAGGTTGAATCTCTGGCTATCAATTTATCGATAAATATGTGTTTACTGCGGTTAATCAGTATGTAAACGCTCTGCTATTTGGTCGACTGTAAATTCGACGTATTTTTTCGCTCGTTCTAAATAATCCGGACCTTCCTCAATTAATTCTTCCAGTATTGACTTGCCGTTTTCTTTTTCTTTTGTCAGGTAATAAATGCCATAACCGACAGCGGCACCGATGGCCATAAATTTTAAAATGCGCATAGCGATACTTTTATGAATTATAAAGTTACAAAAATGATAAACGTAAATGGAAGGTTAAATTAAATAATCAAAAATGCAATTTATTCTAAAGATAGCTGGAATTACAAATTCAGTTTTTTTAGTAATTTTCGGCATCAATACCCTTGCTACAAGGTGTGGTTTTCCAATAAAGGCAGTTGAGTTAATTTAAAATATTTAAGTGGCAGACAAGAACTACAAAACAACAAAATATGCAGTGACCATAAAGGTAAAAAAGCCTCGAGGCGAGGTATTTTATCACCTTTTGAATAATGTAGCTAAATTTTGGCCCGAAGACTTTAAAGGTCAAAGTTCAAAACTAAACGATGAATTTGAATTTCGTTCGGGTGGAACCCATTATTCAAAAAATAAAGTCATTGAACTTGTTCCGGATAACAAACTCGTTTGGCTGGTGACGGA
>CAIWRU010000140.1 GCA_903915155.1 uncultured Mucilaginibacter sp. | reverse complement strand
TTTCCCCCGTCGATGATGCCTCCGCAGTTTCTCAAGAACTGGCTTGACACCCCCTAGGCCTAGGCAATGACCGTCTTGGCATTCCTGAATACCAGCAATTTTTATAAGTGTTTAGGTGGCAGGTAGAGGGCATTCTCATTATGGTCGAAATTATCAATTTCATTTTCAAACAGCTCAATGGCTTTTATAATTGCACCAGGTTGCTGTTTATGAAAGTACACACCTGTCTTGTTTTCTACTACACTTTCCAGTACACCTCCTTTTCCATAAGCAATAACAGGCGTGCCACAAGCCTGGGCTTCTACTGGTAAAATGCCAAAATCTTCCTCTGCGGCAAAAACAAATGCCTTGGCTTTAGACATGTAATGTTTTAAAACCTCAAATGGCTGATAGCCCAATAAAGTAATGTTTTGCCCGGCCAATTTTTGTATTTTCTTAAAATCCGGGCCATCGCCTATCACCACTAATTTTTTATCGGGCATTTGATTAAATGCTTCAATTATTAAATCAATTTTTTTGTACGGAACCATGCGCGAACATGTAAAATAAAAGTTTTCCCGATCCACGCCCAATCCAAAATCTTGCACGGCAACATTTGGGTAAATAGTTTCACTATCGCGGTTATATATTTTTTTGATGCGCCTGCCGATGTAATCTGAATTAGAAATAAAATAGTCAACCCGGTTGGTGCTGATAATATCCCACTGCCTGATACGATGCAAAACAAGTTTTGCGAAAAACCCTTTGATACCAGTATCGAGATTCGATTCCTTAATATACTGATGATACAGGTCCCAGGCGTAACGCATTGGCGAATGGCAATAACATACATGCACCTGGCCCGAATGTGTCATTACCCCCTTTGCAACAGCATGTGAGGAGGAAATGATCAGGTCATACGCAGACAGATCGAATTGTTCAATCGCCAATGGGAAAAGCGGCAGGTAATTCCTGTATTTTGTTTTAGCAAAAGGAAGCTTTTGAATGAACGATGTTGTAACCTTATGGCCGCTCAATCCCAAAGTGCTGATGGTTTCATCGCGTGCAACCAACGTATAAATATCAGCATCGGGGTATAAGGAGGCTATTTCCTTAAAAACATATTCTGAGCCGCCAATAACGGTTAACCAGTCTTGTATAAGTGCTACTTTCATTTAGCTTTCAATCACACTGTTAAAAATTTCAATATGTTTAGCGGCACATTCATCCCAGGTAAAATGCTTTATGTGTTCTTGCCCTTTTATTATGAGGGTATCTTTTATTTCTTTTTTAGTTAGCACTTCAGTCATTTTCGCACACAATTCTTTCTCATTTTTAGGGTTAAAATAAAAGGCTGCATCGCCGCAAACTTCGGGAAGGCTGCTTGCTTCCGATGTAATTACCGGGCAATTATTCAGCATTGCTTCCAGCGGCGGCAACCCAAATCCTTCGTAAACAGAGGGGAACACAAATAAAGAAGCATTCTGATATACTGCATCCATATCGTCATGGGCTACGTAACCTGTAAATATTATGTCTGCTTTTATTTCGGGATGTGTATTTATCCAGCGGGTGAGTTCCTCGTCGCCTGTTAAAAACCCATCCCTTTTGCCAACTATCACTACCTTATATTGCTGCTTCAGCTCATCGTTTAGTAACAGGTAAGCTTTTAACAATATTTTTAAGTTTTTGTGTGGCTTTACATTACCCACAAACAATATATAATTTGAAGGGAGGTTGTATGTGGTATGAATGTCTTTATTAAAGGTATCTGTTTTAAACTGATCAACGCCATTATGTACAGCCGCTATCTCACCTGGTTTGCACCCTGTGTATTTTATAATTTCATTTTTCGAAAAAGCAGATACAGTAATAATTTTATCGCTAAATTTTATTGCAGCGTTTATCACTAGTTTGGCATATATTTTTTGCTTACGCGATAACTCATTATAAAAGGCAAGGTGGTAAACATCGTGTATAGTAGCGACGCGTTTTTTGCACTTTATACTCATTAAGGGAACGTTATAATGGGGTGACCAAAAAAGATCCCCCGAATTAATAACCTTATTGTATTTCCGCTGTTCGGAAATGGAATATATAGGCGAGTAAAAAGGGATGATATGCGCTGCTGATGATAACGATTTTAAAGACTCCAAATCGCCTAATAACGTAGTTTCATAGGCATTGCAAATGTATGGCAACAACATTTGCAGGTATTTTCCAATTCCTGAATGGTTATACATTCGGGCATCAACACACAATTTAGGCCTGTTCAGCATTATATATTATTTAAGTCCGTCGCCCCAACACCCGTAATCGCTGTATGATTTTTGCCTGCAATTATTGTATTGGAAAAATAAAGCACAATACCCAATAAAAACCAGGTATAAGAAAAATAAATCGCAACCCCTAACAATAATGGGCCTACATAAGCCAGTATCATATAACCCGACTGTTCAAAATGTTTATTTATTAATCGGGCTATCCTGAAATACAGGAATAAGTATATCAAAAACAATATAACTCCGGCCTCTATTATCATGTCCAGCATACCACCGAAACCCGTGGCGTCCCACATACTAACCGGTACTTCGGGCATAAAAGTGCGGTATTGTGGATTATTCCTTAAAAGTGGGTAGTTGCCCCATCCTATACCCTGTAACCATTGTGTTTTTAACATATTAGGCACAATCACGGTGGCCGAAATACGGCCAAGCATAAAATTGGGATCCACCTCGCCCGGGGAAAAGAGTGCCGTACGTTGCTCTACATCATCCATACCTGCTATATAAGTATCCATTATAACACCGCTTACACAAATGGTGGCTATTCCCAAAACCATGAATAAACCGATTTTTGCAATGTTGCTTTTGAAAATATGCTTTATTTTTAATCCTACAAAAACAAAAACTGTTAACGCTAACATTAAATAACCGGCCTTTGAAGAAGCTAGCAACACCAGTATCAGACAAATGATTAAATACCAAATATTTAACTGTAATTTTTTATAAAAGGCTATACACAAAGTAAATAAAAAAGCGCAAAATAATCCAAACGGACCGCCTTCCACATAAAATCCACTTAGCCTGTATACCATTTCACCTTCGCTGGTATCGTACACTATAAGATTATCATAAGTTGTTGTATGCAATAGATGTGATGCATATAAAAGGTAAACAAATATGTAAAACAGCCCGACACAAAATATTTGTACAAAGAGAAGATTTTTAATAAACATCAGCGGGTCTTTAACCAGCTTTAATGAATTAATAACAAATACGCAAAATACAAGACAGGCCAGCATCTCTATTAATCGCGAGACACTAATAAAGTAAGGGTTTTTTAATAAAGGGAGGTCTTCATTTATATAAAAGTGGGTAAAAACATTTACGCCAAATGTTTTTAACATAAGCAGTATATAAAATGCCAGAAAATAAAGCAGTGTTTTGCTTTTAAATATTTCTTTAATATAGAAAGGCAATAACAGCAACATCAGCAGTTCAGATAACTTTATGCTGGCAACCTTAAGGTCGGGCATTTGCAAACAAAAAGTACATATGGCAATTATCCATAGTTCCGATTTGTAAAATACAAGCCTTTTATTGTCCATTGGTTATTTTTTGTTGCTTAACAGCAAATTATACCGTTCTGCCATTGCCAGTATATTAAAACGTTCATGCACTTTAATTCTCGCATTTTCTTTTATCTTTTCCAGGCCGTTTATATTAACCATTATATCCCTTAGTATTTGGTAAACATCTTCAGCGCTATCGGGTTTGAAAAGGTAACCGTTGATTTTATTATCAATAATTTCAGGGCTACCCCCAGTTGCCGATGCAGCAACAATTTTTTTACAGGCCATAGCTTCATATAAGGTCGTACCTAAAGATTCGCCACCGCCACCTTCGTTACTGCTGTTATTTACAATAATATCGCAACCATTGTAAAACGAAACCATATCGCTTATTTTCCCCATGTATTTGATAGAAGGGTTTTGTTTAATAGCTTTTAACACATCATCCACATAAACCGGCTCATCAGCCGATGGCGGGCCGGCAAGTAAAAGCCTGCTCTCAGCAAACTCCTTATTGATTTTTATAAAGGCGTTCATTAAGGCCAATTGCCCTTTTCTTGGTTGTATGGTGCCTGCCAAACCAATAATTACAGTTTGCTCATTAATTTTATGGTTTTGCCTAAAGGCCTTTCGCAAGGCAGCATCACTTTTAAACTCACTTATATTCAGTCCGTTATACAATACTTCTATTTTAGCGGTATGGCTTCCATATTTTGTTTTAACAGCCTCTGAAACTACTAGTGTAAGATCAAAAGTTTTAACACATAAAGCCGATAATTTATGATCGAGCGAGGAAAAATACTTGAGGTCATGATCACTCCAAAACCACTTTACCTGCGGGTTAAATACCTTAGAAAACCATAGAGCCGGCAGCAGATAAGATGCAGGTACTATAGTATTAGCATGCACCACGTCAATTTTATTTTTCATGACATATCGATATACAAGCCAAGAAATAGAAAAATAGTTTAGCAGCGCATTGAGGTAAAATTTTAATTTACCAGTACCGCTCCGGTTTAGTTTTTTTAATCGGGATACTAACGTTTTTTTGACGAATGACGAATTTGGGTCGTCCAATAAAGTTTGGGCAAAATTTCCGGGAGAGATAAAAAGATGAGCATTTACATGCGCGGTGTTTTGCACAACCAAACGCTCAATTACCTTTTCGGCACCCGACGCTTTTTCACCACCAAAAACATATAGCACATTCAACATAGCTTCCTGTTTATATCTGCCTTATAACCCTGGCCGGGTTACCTGCAACCAAACAATTTGCTGCAATGTCCTTTACCACAACCGATCCCGCACCGATGATCACATTATCGCCTATAGTGATACCGCCATTGATACATGAGTTTGCGCCAATATTTACATTGTTACCTATTATTGGAGCCCTGTCGTCATTCTCTCCCTTGTTGCCAATAGTGGTACAATGCCTTAAAGTACAGTTATCGCCTATAACAACCGCGCGGTTTATAACCAATGAATGTCCGTGATGTAACTGCAGGTTTTTACCTGTTTTTACGTGCCAAGAGAGTTCGCAGCAAAGTATCCATTCTATCCAAATGGTATATATTATCAAAAACCAGAAGAAAAACACCAACATGATTTTATGTGTGCGCACTTGTTGCGCAAAGCGGTACATTATCAAAATATACCTGCCTTTTATATTATGCTTGTTAACTTTCCAGTCCTGGAATAAATAATCAAAAAAAACCATCGTTAATTATTTTCTCTCACCCTTTTATAGGCAATGTACGGCCCAAAAATTGAAAATGGAAGCACACAAACTGCTGATGCAAGCACCACTCCTGCCGAACCCAAACCTAAATGTATAAAATATATACATAACGGTATGTTAAGAATGCTGGTAATAATAAGATAAGGCAACCGTACCCTTATGGCAGAAATACTGTTTAAGAAAACAGAATAATTATAATTCCAGGCATAAGCAACATTGTAGATTACCATACCGGTTACGAGTAGTGCAGGTATCTGGTAGTTATGGTGTGTCCAGATATATAAAATAGGATTGATGAATACGCCTAAAAGGATAAAAACTAATGCTGCTATTAATATGATATAATTAAAGCGTTTAAATACATTTTTAATCCAAAGGTTGTCCTTTTTTTCAAAAGCCTCGGTAAACACTGTCCACAAAGGCATTGATACCAGGCTCAACAGAACGATAATGGCGCTAAATAGTTTGTACACCAGGTTATATCGGGTCACTTCGTAATTGCCCAGGTATTTATTAATGATGATGGTATCTGTAAACGAAATAATGATCACTTGAATTTGCACAATAAAAAAACCTGTACTAAGCTTAAGCGTGCTTTTCAGCAAGTCAATCCGGAAATCTTTTAAAGACGGAAATAATGCAGGATTCCGCCTATAAAAAACCACGTTGCTAATCAGCATACTGGCAATTAAGGCGGCTGCCGTTATTATAGCCATAATGGTTATAGTAATTGGCGTTTTTGTAACATTAAGATAAATAAGTACCAAAACAGCCAGGCCATTATTTAACACCATGCCCAAGTTGGCGAAGGATATTTTTTGCTGCGCTGCCGATATGTTGTAAACAAAGTTTAAAGTAAACGAGGTTATGATAGTTATACCCACTATAAGCATAGCCTGTTTTACTTTATGATCGCTTATGCCTGCTGTATTTAAAAACGAACTCATATTAATGGAGCTGATAAGCAATATAAGCAGCAATATTAATACAAATGATAATGACGCGAATACTACATAGCCGGTGCTGATGAATGACCGAGTACTTTGCAAATCATTATTTGCAAGAGAAATAGTTATCTTATTTTTTAGCCCGTTGCCGAGGCCCAGGTCAAAGAAGAGAAAAAAGTTAACAAATGAAAAAATGGTAAGCCATAAACCGTACTCGTTTGGCCCCAAAATATTGAGCGATAGCGGTACAATTGCAAAGCTTAAAACCATGGAAAGCCCTTTATACCCGAATGATAATATGAGTTGAACCAGCAACCTTAAATTGCGTTTTTTGCCGTCAATAAGATGCAGGTCGTTTTCCTTGCCTTTCTTAAAAACCTCCGACCTCAACTCCTTTAATTTACTCAAGCCCTTCATAAATCACTTATCCACACGCTGCACCGAAAACCCTTTAATAAAGAAGAATAAAGAACTTAAAAATGCAAATAATATAAAGCCTCCGGCTAAACCTGTTTTTTTTGATACCTTATCATTATCAAGTGGTAAAACCGGGGAATCAATGATCTGGATAAGCGGGGTTTCCTTATTCAAAGCCAATTTTGATATTTCGAGATTTTTTATCATCTCACCATATATAGCCGAGCTGGCTTGCACATCCACCTGCTTTTTTTGCGATGGTACTCTTAGTGAAAGCAGTTGCGGATTAGCATTGGGCGCAGCATCAATGGCATTAGCTACACCGCTTATTGATGAGTTTAATACAGCTCGAACACTATCGGCCTGGTGCTGTAATACATGCACGTTTTCAACCGATTTTTTTGTTTTGGTTTGAACAAAAAATGCGTTAACCGTCTCCACTATGTTTTCAGTGAATAATTTAGCAAAAAGTTCATCTTTCGATTTAAAGGAAACGATAATAATGCTCAGTTTTTTATCGGGCTTGTTAACGATTAAATAGTCTTTATTGAACTTATTGGCAATGTCTGTTATAATACTGTCCTGGGTGCGGCTAAAATGTAAAGGGTCGCCTGCAAAATTAATGTACCTTGTATTGATTTTATCTTTCCAGTCTTTGCGGAGCTTATTAAAGCTAATATAACGTTCCAATAGTGTTTGTTCTTTGCCATCGAAATTGCCGGTGCTTAATAATGTTTTTTCAATCATTGACCGTGATTTGTACAATTCGAGTATGTTATCACCCTCAAATAATCCACCACCGTTATCGAGGCTAACCCCAGCAAGGGAAGCAAGACCGGCATATGCCCCTAACGATGATTCTTTATCTCCGGTATCAAGTACAAAAGTGCAAACTGCATTATAATTAGTTTTACGAAACCATGCGTAGCCTAAACCTGCGGCTCCGCCAATAACGGCAATAACAGATATTATTTTCCATTTTGATAGAACATAACCCGCCAGGTGACGTGTGCGAGCCTTTACCTGGCCGAATGTTATAACATCGGAACTGTTTGTATTTTGGTCCATTTAATATTATTTATGCAAACTAATGATACCTAAAATTACCGCGGCAATAGAAGCAAGCCCCGAAGTGATACCCACAAGCTCAGCTATAGACACACCCCTGCGCACAGGTTTTTTGGGAACGAATATTTCGCTTCCGGGCCTAACGCTGGGGTGGCTGTTAAAAAATAGGAATTTGCGTGTGCCTTTTACCATACCATTTGGATATACTATGTAGGCCCCGCTTTTTAGTGCATCTGGCGCAAAGCCACCTGCATTTAATACATATTCCATAAAGGTTTGATTTTTATTATACAACACAGCACTTGGATAAAGTACCTGGCCGTTTACACGCACTATTTGTTGTTGTTTAGGTATCCTGATAATATCACCGTCTTCCACAATCAGGTCGATGCTGATGCCGGGAGTTTCCAAAATCTTTTTCAGGTCTATACCTATGTAGTTGTTTCTTGATTGTGTGTCCAAATCATTGGTCGAATCTCTGTAAGTTTGCTTTATACGGTTCAGTTTGTCGAGCCTTTCCTGTGCTAATTTGGCAGTATCTATATTTGATTTATCAACGCCCAGTATAGAAATATTATCACGTTTTAATGTTCCGCCATCCACATCGGCAGAGGCGGATAAGCCACCGGCACGGGCTATGATATCTGATACTTTCTCATCTTTTTTCTGGATAGTATAATAACCGGGATATACAACCTCACCTTCAACCTTAACTACTTTCTGCAATTGGTAACCAGGCAAGCTGTAAACCGAAACAATATCATAGGGCTTCAATTTAAATCCTGCATTCTGGTTACTTAACTGTGCGTCAACATCAACACTAAACACCTGTGCAACAGGGCTATTTTTTACCTTTTGGTCGCTATTGGTAATGCGCCTTGCCACCTCTATACGTTTAGCACTAGCACCTTCGCCAAAGCCGCCGGCCTCAATAATCAGGTCGGCAACACTCATACTATCGGCATAGGCAAACATACCGCCGTGGCGTACATCGCCTTTTATAGTAACTGTGTATTTATCGCGTAATTGGAATATAGACGAAATAGTTACTACGTCCTCCCGTTTAAGTGCAATATCAGGTGCTGATTTGTTGATAATATCCTGTAAGTTGAATGAGATAGCCTCTGTCGAATTGTTTGGTTTAAGGCGTATAATACTTGCCGAACCTGTGAATGCATCCTCTTTTAAACCGGCAGCTTTTTGTATGAGTTGCAACAAGGTCAAGCCGTTGTCCAACTGATATTGACCGGGCCTGAACACAGCACCGTTAATAGTAACCCTATTCTCATAGCGGTTTAATATTTTATCGACGGTATAAATATCGCCACGCAAGGGAATATAATTTTTAAAATCACTTTCAGGCACATCGGTCAGTTTACGTTGCTGATCGCTAACTTGCGAAACTTTGATAAGTGCGGTGTAAGCCTGGTCAGTAAAACCGCCTGCGAAGCGTATCAGGTCGGAAAGCGATTCGCCCGGTAAAACTTCAAAAAGTGCTGGGGTTTTAACTTCACCTTTCATCTGTACCCTTAAATGGTAAGTGGGTACACGAATCACATCCTGGTCTTGCAGCGAAATATTATCCTTTTGTTCGCCTTTTACTAAAAAGTCATAAATGTCCAATTTGCGTACGATACGATTGTTTCTTATTACATCAATTTCCCTGAAAGAGCCATTATCCCCGGGGCCGCCTGCTGCATATAGTGCATTAAACACTGTTGCAAGCGATGGTAAGGTGTACGTTCCGGGCTTTACCACTTCACCTGCAATAATTACTTTTATACTCCTGATATTGCCTAAACTTACCTGCAAGTTTGTACCGCTGCCAATAGCGTAATTATTTGCGATTAGCTTTGCTTTAATTAATGAAGTAGCTGTTTCAATAGTTTTACCTGCAACATTCAATAAACCTACTCCCGGTATATTGATATTACCATCGGGCGAAACATTTAACTTCCAGTTAGCTAATGAATTCCCATATACGCTAATATCCAATTGGTCGTCAGGGCCTACAATGTAATTAACCGGTGTGGCCAGTTTTAAATTAGGTTCAAAAGTTAAATTGCTATTCCTGAACAGATCGGCGCCAAATATCTTTGGGTTGGTATCTGTTTTAGTGGAGTATTGATCATTCTTTAATTTATCGGGCTGGTAATTCAACGTACGCGACTGGGTTACTACCGTATCGCTTGGAGAAGAAGTACTTCCCTGAGCTCCCCGTATAGCAACAATGCGTTTTTGCAATAGTAGCACCTGGTCGTCGGGCATGCCTTTATTTCTGGCCTGCTGTAATAACTGCGTATCACTCAAGCCGCTCGCTTGTGCCTGCTGCAGCATTTGCTGTATTTGGGCATCGCTAAAGTCATTAACGTTTACGTTTGAAAAATTTTGTGGTATATTTTGTCCCGATGCGGAATTATTTACAGCAACGAACACTAAGAAAAAAAAAGCTAAGAGTAAAGGTTTCAAATACGTCATAATTGGGGTAGAAACATAGGACAAAAACACAAAAAAAATTAAATTGTTTTATCAAATAAAAAGCAAAAGTAAGACATTAACTCCGTACCGCAAATTTTATCCCCTTTAAGAAAATAGTTATATCCTTTTCGGTTTATTATAAAACTTCCGGATAATTTTTTTATAAACCTATTTTCTTTCACACTATGAAATAGTTATAACTGAAGAATAGATCTGTATTGATATGTAATTGACAAATTTATTTAATGAGTTTTATGCTTCCTTTTAAAAACCAACGTATCGCGCATGAAGGACAACGGAATCTGGTATCCAGTGTTTATAAGGCGATTTAAACTTGCAGTGTCAATTCGCGAAATAATACCCCTCCGGGGTTTCGATACAATAAAATCATGCCACAGCTTGCCTACAAACACTTCACCGGGGTGAATACCATCCAACATATAATTATCGGTAAGCCCAAATCGCTTTGGGGTTGTAAACCTGATGACATTAAAATGCTTTGCCTCGAAAGTATCCTGCAGTGCCAGGTACGTGTTGAAAAAATTATTAAACTTAGCATCAGATGAGAAAAAACTATAAAAATCGTTTGAAATTGGCGGAAAAAAGAGCACCACCTGCACCCCAATCGCTTTTAACTTCTTAAGGCACTCACTCAGTACCTGCATCTTCATGCTATCCAGCTCATAAGGGGCTGTAAATATGTAATCTTTGTTTTTAAGCATCGCCTTGTAGCCGCCCCTGTCTACATAAATCGGATTCTCCAGATAATTTGAAATAATACCTGCATAATGTAAGCTGCCATCTCTCCGGAACCCTTCTCCTCTCATTCCACTCTGCCCGTACCCTAAATTGCTATGGGGGATAAAGGCTAATGAATGGTTAAACACCATTTGTTTCAAAAGGGTTTGCATCCCGGCAAAATGATACGCGAGATGCTCCGCCGGGTCAAAATTCAAGGTCTGCTCGTCCAGGTAATCATTTTCAACCAGTCTTTTTTTTATCAGGTCAGCATCAATTCCTATTATCATCAAATCAGGCCGGCGGATCTTCTTTTTTTCAATCATGCCCAGTATTGATTGCAGGCCATATACGTTATGTATGGAAAAGCCAATATTATAAAAGCTATCCTGGAAGGGGGCAAACATTTCCTTGCCAAATTGTAATACCGTGGATTGCCCTATTACTAATATCCTGGCATTTTTTCGCTCTGCCATTTTTACTTTATAGGAATAAGGGCTGTTATCAAAAAAATCTTTGAAGTAATACAGCTCATGTTTGCAGTTTACCTGTCCTTCAATTACCGCATTTATCTGTACGGTTTCCCTGTTTAAATACATAATATACTCCAATACCCCAATTAATAATAAAACGGGCGACAAATAGAGCAGCGTTTTTAAAATAAAGTGCCTCATCAAAATTTGAAGTAAATAAACGTGGGATCGATAAATTTCCCCATCACTAAAATTGACAGTGGAATAAAATAATACAGGGCCTGCCTAACGGGCCTTGGCATTGCAGCTATATCAAACTGAAATTCCTTATCTTTTTGAAACCATTCCCACGTTAAAAACAATATGGCAAGTGGCAAGCTCGTTAACAATAAAGGCGTTGGCATAACCCATCTTAAGGAAAACAGCCGGTAAATGTACCCAAGTGCTGAAGAAACATCGGGCGACCTGAAGAAAACAGTGGTTATGGATGAGAAGGTAAAAACAAAGCAGATGGATACGGCTGAAAAAAATGCATTAGTTTTTAATGCAGTTAGTACCTTTTTCAATGCGGGCCATTTCTTTGACACGATATTTGGAATGAAATACATACCATGGAGAAGCCCAAATATGATAAAGGTTGCGTTTGCGCCGTGCCACAATCCTATAAGTACTAACATTAAAGCAGTACAACTGATACGCCATATGATACTATCCTTATTTTTGGAAACAAGCGGAAAGTAAACATAGTCGCGAAACCACTTTGTTAAAGTAATATGCCATCTTGACCATGCTTCGGGTGCTGTTTTTGCAAATAGCGGCGTTCTGAAATTTGTTGAGAGTTTAAAACCAAGGAGTTTGCCCGTACCAATGGCTATGTCTGAATAGCCGGAAAAATCGGCGTAAATTTGGATATAAAAGTACATAGCTCCCAACACCAATTCAAAACCGGAGAGGGATGTGTAATTATTAAAAGTATAATCCACCTTTACAGCTAATCTATCGGCTATCGCCATTTTTTTAAAAAGCCCGTAAATGATCTGCCTTACGCCCTCCGTCGCAAGTGAATAGCTGAATTGCCGTTCGCCCATAAACTGGGGGATCATTTTTGCACCTCTTTCAATTGGCCCTGCCAGAATTTGCGGAAAAAAACTCGTGAAATTTAAAAAAGCGATCACATTATTAAACGGCTTCAGTTTGCCTCTGTAAATATCTATTGAATAACTAAGCGTTTGAAAAGTAAA
>CAIWRU010000139.1 GCA_903915155.1 uncultured Mucilaginibacter sp. | reverse complement strand
ATATATTTTAAAATCCATTCTAATTGGCCCAAAGCAGCACCAGATGAATTACCAAATGGGTTAATTTCCGGATAATCAAAGTTCATTTGAATTGCTTGTCTGCCAAATAAGTGCTCAACCGTTGCTTGTAGGATATGCCATTTACCAAAAGATGTCCCTCTTACAGCTATTCTGTTTATTAAAATGGATAAATATGTAAGAATTGCTTTATCGTAATCGCTGTCCGAAAACTCCTTTTTAAGTGAAGTGAATTTTTCAATTATGCTATAAATGGTAAAAAGTTGTCTTTTAGAAAAAAGTTGACCCCATTTAGAAAACCCCCAACTAAATGTATCCCCACCTGCAGAATTTGGTTGCATATTTTCTTGTGGAATTTCAATTTCATTTTCAAAATTCTCTTTATTATTGTTTATCTTATAAGTATAGCCTTTTTCATTTTCATAGATTTTTACTAAAATTTCTTCGCCAATTTCGCCTTTATTAAATTGCCTTTTAAGTGCAGTAATATCCGTTACACTTCCACAACAAGGGCATATTAAATTACCTCTCTTAATCCACCCTTCATTCTCGGGTGACCCATTTCTTAATTCAAACGAGATTTTCTGGCCATTTATAATAGGTTTTAAATAAATTTTTTTCGATTGGTTTGCTCCTGATGATCTTGGATTCAAAATAAAAAACTGTTTCAATAGCGGCACTCTTGCTTTACATGACGGGTTTTCGCAGCTTCCTATTCTGACCCACAGATTCACAAAAAGAGCCTTGCCTTTTTCATCTGTAGGATATAAATAACCGATTGCATTCTCGGTCAACGTCAATACTTTTCTTGCGTAATATTCAACATCAAAAGAGAGACGATTGGCTATTTCAATTTTTAAATCAGGAGAATCGACATGTTTTCCGTTTTTCGAGCACCATTTTAGCAATTCTTCTTTCCCGTAAATTTCCTCAAAGCCTGCCTTGCTGTATACAATCGGTTTCCCATACTTTTGTGGAAATTCCAAGCTCCCTTTTTGGATAATATGCGCTACAGGATTTATATCATTCCCAAAACTTCTACACCCTAATCTCGCTGCTTCCAATGGGATTGCTCCCCCACCAGCAAAAGGATCAAAAACCTTTGGCATTCTATTTAAAAAAGCTTCTATAGCATCTTGTAAGGCTATTTCTTTTAATTCAGTGTAATTAGTTTTTATTTGTCTATCTATAATTCGGTATAAAGTGCTCTCTGCATCTTTAATCGCTTCAAATGCCTTTTCATACTCATCGATTAATTCTATAGCATTTTTGCCAGTTTTCGCATTGTGAGAAATCCAAATAAGTTTCCGCGCTTTGGTAATAATCTGCTCGTTGTTTTTATTATCCCATTTTATAAGGCTTGCATCACTAAGCTGTTTATTCGATAGTGTAATTTTTCCCGTTTTTTCATTTGCCGAAAATTCGTTTGAATATTTTCCGATGAACATTAAAAGCCTGTTGCGAAGATTGTCGTCCATCTTATCAATGGCAACGGTATAAGGTATATCATCATACGGTTTATATGGATCTCCTATATTATTGGCTTTCCCCAATAAAAGCTCTACGGCATCTTTAAAGACCTGCGGGCAGTTTTCGTCTAAGGGGTCAGGTACTAAACTGGCAAAAACAACTGCCCGACAAACCGGCAAAGGACGTCTTGCCCACCATAAATGCAGGGTCGATATGTGCCCATGCCTAATAGATTTATCTCTCACACTTTCGGCCGATATTTCTTTTATCGGCATTGCTACTTCTATAAGTTTTTTTGGTTGCCCCATTAATTTATTACTTTATTCTCCCACTCAGCCATTGGCAAAAAGTATTGGATACCCTTAGTTTTTAATTCAAAATTCAATTGTTTTGCGGGGTTTTGTATCCGGTATACTTCAGGCGTATTTTTACAATTCATTATTATGTATAACCAAGCCGCATCGCCCAATTGCGCTAAACGGTTCATTTCATTTTCACTCAACATTACACTCCCATCAGCACCACTTCTTCCTTTTACTTCAATATATCGCTTTAAATCTTCCGGGCTAATACTCCTAATATCATAGCCTTCATTATTTGCTGAAACGTCTTGTGGTTTCCACCCTTGTTCTTTTTCAAATTCCATAGCTTTTCGCATCGCAATGGCTTCAGCTTCGTCATCACGGCTCATGCCATAATGGCCCAGGTATTCAATTTTCGACAAAGGTACAACATATGCGCAACCTAATATCTCAGGTTCCTTTGGACTTAATTGCTCCATCAGCGCCAAACTTTCTAACCTAAGTATCTTTTTCTCAATCTTATCGTCAATGTGTTTCTGCAATTTAGAAATCTTTTCTTGCACTTTAACATCACCTATTAATACCTTGCCTTGTAATTCCTGCATTTGTTTTTGTAAATCCAAAATTACCTGGGTAAACGCCGACTCCAAATATTTTTTACGATCAGCCGAGTCTTTTTTTACATGGGTTTTAGTATCTTCAAATTGCTGAATAGTTATATTTTCAAAACTCCATTGAACCACATCATTATTATTTACCACTTCCGGAAGATCAATTGGTTTAGTAAAGTCAGCCGGGGCGTGCAGATCAATAAACTTGGCAGGTGACGTTACATGAAATGAACCGTCCCGTGTTTGATAGACCATAACCAATCTTTCATCAGCAATACTATCCTCTTTTTTACTCTCCCTATTGTCAACAATTTGTGATTTCACAAAGAAAGCGAAGTAGTCTTCGGAGTCATCCGGCGAAATCAGTATGGTTCCTTTCAACATATCCTCACGGTATTGATGGCGAACTACTTTTATTAAGCTATCAAAAACGGGGTTACCGGGGTTTATATAATGAACCTTCCCCAAATCGCCAACATTCTGATAATCCAAAAAAACCTGCTTGTCAAAGCAGAATTGGATTTGTCTTAAGTTATCTGCATAGATCGTATAATCTTTCCGCAAGGTCGCTGATATCAAATCAGGTAATTTATCAATTCGGTAAATAGATGGTCTTAATTCTGTAAAGTCACCACCTATATGCTTAAATGCCTTTTCAAAAAACAATCGAATGTAAATTGGTTGAAGCCGTTTTTCATCCGAGTTCTCTTTGAGGATACGAGCATCCTTGTAATCAACAACGCTGTGCGCTAATTTTTCCTTTTGCTCTTTTATTTTTTCAGAAAACTTAAGCTTTAAGATTTCATTATCCTGCGCCAAAAATTCATCCAAAGCAGATTCTTTTCCATTGAAAACCGAGTTTATAACAGCATCAAGACTAACATTTTCTAAAACGTCTTGTATCACGTCATAAACCCTGTCGTCACCCATTCCTTCCCGAATAATATCTAATTTGGTAAGTAATCGTTCCAGTACTTTTCCCTCTTTGGTATTACTCGCAACCATGTTAAACACCAACACATCCTCTTTCTGTCCATACCGATGAATACGACCCATACGCTGCTCTAAACGGTTAGGGTTCCAGGGAATGTCCCAATTAATTAACAGGCGACAAAATTGCAGATTTATACCTTCACCAGCGGCATCAGTCGCAATCAAAATTTGTGTGTCGGGTTTGGCAAAATCAGCTTGTGCTTTTCTGCGTTCATCAACTTGCTTGCCGCCATGTATGGTAGCCACGTTGTAGCCCCCACTTTTACTTAATCTGTCTTCAAGGTAAATTAATGTATCCTTATGTTCAGTAAATATTACAAGTTTCTCCCCGTGTTCTAACACACCGTTTGATTTTAACAAATCCTGTAATTGCTGAAATTTCTTTTCTTCCTGTTTGCGGTTATAAAGTATCTCGGCCATTTCGAACAGCCTTTTAACTTCTCTCGCTTCCTGGTGAAGTTCTTGCGGGTTTTTGGCTGTAGTGAATAATCTGAATTTTTTAGGATCAGATAAAATACCTTCTAATGCCTCCCTTTCATCATCTTCTAAATCTTCAAAATCATCAATGTCGTTTATTTGGTTAAAAGCTGCATCCATTTTATGCCGCTGGCTCCAAAGATTTGGATTTAAAGCTAAATCATCTACAATACTCTGTAATGCTTTCCATCTTCTTTCCAGCGTGTTTTTTATCGCATAAATAGAGCTTACCAATCTACGTTGCATTACTGTGAGTGCCAATGAAACGTGGATATTTTTGGACTCGGAAGCTTCTTCTTTTTTTGTGGTCAGATATTTAGTTACTGCATCATATAAGTCTTTTTCTTCGGGTGTTAGCTGGTAGGCTACTGTTTTTGTAAAGCGTTCTTTGAATAATGGCATTCCTTTCCAATCCTTCATATCTTCCTTTAAACGGCGTATAAAGAACTTATTGATACCATTATGTTCAAACTCCTTGATCCTGGTCGATGCAATCTCATCGGTTGCAAAAATATCGGGATCTAATAGTTGAAGGAGTTTTTTAAATGTATCGGTGCGGCCACGGTGAGGCGTAGCAGTAAGCAATAAAATGTGCTCACATTGTCGAGATAGAACTTCAGCAGCTTTATAGCGCTGTGACAAATATTGCTTTGCGCCATAATCATAAGCAGAAAGCTTATGACACTCGTCAAATACGATCAAATCCCAATGGTTGTTACTTGCTGTATTCAAAACATCTTCCCTTGAAATAAAATCAATAGAGGTAACTATTCTTTTTTCAGATTGAAAAACATTAGGATCAGAAGCGAAACGCGCGCGATTTACAAGTGTAAAGTTAATATTGAATTTTACACCCATTTCGTCCTCTTGCCACTGCTTAGTTAAACCACCGGGAGTTATTATTAATATTCTCTCAGATAGTCCACGCATCATTAGCTCTTTTATTAACAAGCCGGTCATGATTGTTTTACCAGCGCCTGTATCATCTGCCAAAAGGAACCGAATTTTTGGCAAGGGCAATAAAAACTTGTAAACGGCTTCAACCTGGTGTGGCAACGGGTCCACAATGCTACAATTAACTGCAAATAACGGGTCAAATTGGTAAGCTGAATTAATGCGTTCAGCCTCGGCAAACAAAGCAAACTTATTGGGATCACCTTTAAAATTGAAAGTACCTTCTTCTGTAAGTATTTCTAATTGGTCAAAATCCTCGATAGAAATAACTTTTGAATTAGCACGATTAGAATTTACGCCAGTAAATTTCAGGGAAACCATATTTCCCAGCGGCTGTACTCGGTCAATGGTTACGGCTTCTGAGGGAATAAGGTTTTTAACGATTTGTCCAGCTTTTACAGGCATAGTTTAACGAAATATTATTGGTTGAATTAATTGTCTAATATAAGATAAGCCAACGTAACAAAATGGCGGTATCGTAAAGTTTTGTTTTTTACTTTGGCGAATTGCATTAAATAATGCTGGATATATTCGTTTGATTAATTTAGCATTTTGTTGATTTCAATTTCATAGTCCTTGATCTTGTTTCTAAGCGTATTAATCGATCTATAACCAAGAATCTTAAAAGCTTGGTTTTGATTTCCTTTAACCATAGTTAATACTTTATCGATAAGTTCTTTTTCAACGTCCATCCATTTCATGGAATTTTGTGAAGCAGGTTTAAGAATTCGCTCCGGCAAATCATTAATTGAAATATCACCTTCAAAAAAAACATATAGTTGCTCTATTAAATTTTCCAGTTCCCTGATGTTGCCAGGGAAGTTATATAATAACAAAGCCTGGCGAGCCTCTTTTGATAATTGTATCTGATGGGTTCTTTTAAATAGTGATTTTTTGGATTTAATAAAATAGTCGATCAGTTGTAATTTGTCATCAAGTCCTCTATTATTTAAAGATGGAAGGCTAAGTTCGGTAACGGTAAGCCTATAGTAAAGGTCCCATCTAAATCGACCCTGACGACACATTTCAGCTTTAATGAAGATAGGTTATAATCCGCAGGTGAATGCTGATAGGACGAGTGTGGTAATTCAAGTAAACGCGCTGAAATAACCTTCAGTCAGACAAATGAGCGTATTTGTGAGTGCCGGAATATTGCAATGGAATATATTAAGCCTGCATCATTACAGTGCATAACAGCTGATTGCCCGACAATATTTAGTTTAGCAAACCATTTCCGGGATTCATTAGCTATTATTGAGTCCTGAAGAAGGGTTCAATTTATTATGCCTGTAAAAACAAATTTCATATCTAAAAGCCTGCTGCTTATCGCCGCCATTTTTTCGGCGCAAACATTATTTGCAGCTCAAACCAAAGTAACGCAGCTAAAATGTGAACATCTTGATCAGCCCATAGGCATTGATGCCCCGCATCCCCGCCTAAGCTGGGAATTGGCAGACAACAGGCAAGGTGCGGTGCAAACTGCTTACCAAATATTTGTTGGCACCGATTCACTCGCGGCCGTTATGGGAATGGGTAGCGTTTGGCAAACTGCAAAAGTAAATTCAGCAGCGGCTTTGGTAGTTTACAATGGTAAGCCATTACAGCCGTTTACCAAATACTTTTGGACTGTTACCATATGGGATAAAATCGGTAAAAAGAACGGCATTGCTGTAAGTAGTTTTGAAACCGGTATGATGGGCATGGGAAATTGGCGGGGCTTTTGGATCAGCGACCCTAACTCAACCAGTACCAAACCGGCGGCTTATTTCCGGAAAACTTTTGAAGCACCAAAGAAAATAAAATCCGCGCGGGCTTATATTGCCGTGGCGGGATTATATGAACTATACATCAACGGTAAAAAAATAGGCAATCATCGCCTCGACCCAATGTACACCCGCTTCGACAGGCGGAACTTATATATAAGTTACGATGTTACTGCGGCTTTACAGAATGGTAAAAATGCCATAGGCGTATTACTGGGTAACGGCTGGTACAATTTTCAATCGATAGGAGTTTGGGATTTTGAAAGGGCCCCGTGGCGTAACCGCCCGGCATTTTGTATGGACCTGCGGGTGACTTATGACGACGGTACAGTAAAAACCATCACATCCGACGAAAGCTGGAAAACGGATCTTAGCCCCGTTGTTTATAACAGCATCTACACCGGCGAGCGTTACAATGCCCGCCTGGAACAAACCGGCTGGAACACCCCTGATTTTGACGACAGCAAATGGAAAGGTGTAGAAAACAGGCAGGCGCCTTCGCAAAATATCGTATCACAAGCTATGCAGCCTATCC
The DNA here is from genome assembly GCA_903915155.1 of uncultured Mucilaginibacter sp. GTDB lineage: Bacteria > Bacteroidota > Bacteroidia > Sphingobacteriales > Sphingobacteriaceae > Mucilaginibacter. The sequence continues at coordinate 53,312 of CAIWRU010000139.1, read as the reverse complement.
GCAATGTAGAGAAGATAGCCTGCGTAAGCATGAATAAGGTTAACGATACCACTTACATTTTTAACCTTGGCAGGAATATTTCAGGCGTAAGCCAAATTACTTTAGATGGCGATTCGGGTACGGTTGTAAGGCTTATTCATGGCGAGCGTTTATACAAAAATGGCTATCCCGACCAAAGTAACGTAGATTACTTTTTAGCCGAACCTACCCGCCGCGACGACCCTTTTGCTACTGATATATACACGCTTAACGGCAAAGGCCAAGAAACGTTTATGCCGCACTTCAACTACAAGGGCTTTCAGTATGTTGAGGTGGTGAGTAATAAGCCCATCAAACTAAATAAAGAAAGCCTGGTTGGTTATTTTATGCACAGCGATGTTGAGCCGGTTGGCAGCATCCATTCATCAAGCGAATTGATAAACAAGCTGTGGTCGGCAACAAACAGTTCTTATTTATCAAACCTGTTTGGTTACCCTACCGATTGCCCGCAACGCGAAAAGAATGGTTGGACAGGTGATGCGCACATTGCCAGCGAGGTTGGTTTATACAATTTTGATGGCATCACCATTTATGAAAAATGGATGGCCGACCATCGCGATGAGCAGCAGCCAAATGGCGTATTGCCCTCCATAGTCCCTACTGATGGCTGGGGATATGAATGGGGTAACGGCCCAGACTGGACAAGCACCATCGCCATAATCCCCTGGAATGTTTACTTATTTTATGGCGACCCTAAATTGTTAAGCGATTGCTACGGTAATATTGAGCGATATGTAAATCACATCGATCAGTTGTACCCAACAGGTTTAACCACATGGGGCCTGGGCGATTGGGCACCCGTAAAGTCAAAATCTCCTGTAGAGTTAACTTCATCGGTTTATTATTATGTCGATGCCAATATCCTTGCTAAAGCTGCCAAAATACTGGGTAAGAAAGCTGATTATATAAAGTATTCGGCACTTGCCAAAAAGATAAAAGATGCCATCAATACCAAATATCTAAACCCTAAAACCGGCATTTATGCCGAGGGCCATCAAACTGAACAAAGTGTACCATTGTGCTGGGGTATTGTGCCCGATAGCCTGAAGAAAAAAGCAGCGGCACATTTAGCCGATACAGTTGCAGCCAATAACTACCATTTAGATGTAGGCATACTTGGTGCAAAAGCAATTTTAAATGCTTTGAGCGAGAACGGGCAGGCACAAACGGCTTACCGCCTGGCTGTGCAGGATACCTATCCTTCGTGGGGATGGTGGATCGTGAATGGCGCTACAACTTTGTATGAGAACTGGAACATCAACGCCCCGCGCGACCTTTCCATGAATCATATTATGTTTGGCGAGATAGGTGCCTGGCTATATAAGGGCTTAGGTGGCATAAAGCCGGATGAATATTATCCGGGCTTCAAAAATGTAATGCTCGCGCCAAATTTTGTAACCGGGCTCGACCATTTTGAAGCTACTCACAACGGGCCTTATGGCAGGATAGTTTCCTCATGGAAAAGATCAGGAAAGAGCGTTAAATATTCGGTTGAGATCCCGGCTAATTCTACCGCTACTATTGTTTTCCCGGCGGGCAAGGTTTTCCTGGATGGAAAAATAGTTAATACCGCAGCACCCTATCATGTTGCAGCGGGCCATTATGAATTCGAAATAAAATAGGAGTTATGATGATTCCCATGTCAGAGCAAGATATCGATACGACTCTTTAAACAGCGTGTTTGGGCTGTAATAAATAAAGTAAAGTTTTATGTTTATGTTTGAGAGAACAATTGCATTCGGGGAAATCTAAATACTGACAAGCTTTGTTAAATAAATGAGCTCGATTACTTAATAAGAAATAAAGAGAACATATATTTATACCCTGAATGCCTAAGTAGATATACCAAATGAAGATTACTTTAGTACTGGTTATTTTATTTTTTAGTTTAACATCCTTAGATCCCGGCACAAAAACCTGGACCGCATTAGGCGATTCCATCACCTATTTGAATGACCACCAGGATGAAACAGCGAACCGTATAACAAAAGGTTATATGACCAGGGTAACCGACAGGCTGCCCGATATTCGTTATATCAACCAGGGGCATAACGGGTGGACAGCGGTAGGGATAGCTAAAGAAATAGAACATCTTGGGCTTCAAAAATCTGATATTTATTCAGTATTCTTAGGCACCAATGATTGGTGGCAAGGGCTGCCGATAGGTACTTTGGATGATTATTTAAACAATACAGGTACGGGGACTTTTTATGGCGCTTATAGGGTAATTATTAATAAAATTTTAGCGCTCAATCCCGCGGCAAAAATTATCCTGATGACCCCCATGCAACGGCAGGATTTTGTATATGTGGCAGATAGTCATAATAACGCTTATGGTTCTTACAAACCAAAAAACGGGCAAATGTTATCTCAATTCGCTGACGCGGTTAACTCCATCGGCAAACACGATAATTATAAAGTGGTTGATCTGTATTATAAAAGCGGGTTGAACCTGAAGAACTTTATAAAATTCAAACGGTTAAAAGACACGGTTACCGGTCAATATAAAGACTATAAATATCCCGATTTTGTTGGGATCCCTTTCAACCCCGACAAGGATGATTACCCTTATCCCTTGCAGGCCATTAATAATACCTACGATGGGCTTCATCCGTCAGATAAAGGATACCAGGTTATTGCCGATATGTTGATAAAAGTATTAGGCAGGGAGTGAAATTTTGTTGGGCAAAACTTGAAATGAACTGATGAAAAAGTTAACCTTTTACGATTTTATAAAGATTGATGAGTATTCGGCCACACCAAAATACTTGCAGCTATCCAATTCTATTGTTAACGCCATGGAGGCGGCAGTTATTCCAAAGGATTATCTGCTTCCATCTATTAATGAGTTGAGCTATCAATTCGAGATCTCCAGGGACACTATTCAAAAAAGCTACCGGCATTTAAAAAAAATAGGCGTTGTGACTTCATACCCAGGAAAAGGGTATTGTATATCTAACCCGGATTTCCGGCAAAAATTAAAGGTCTTTTTGTTGTTCAACAAACTTAGCGTACATAAGAAGATAATTTATGATGCGATGGTAGAAGCCCTGGGCGACGATGTGGGTATTGATTTTTATATTTATAACAATGATTTCAAATTATTTAGGAGGTTATTGGAATCAAAAAAAGAAAATTACTCGCACTATGTCATCATCCCGCATTTTATAGATGGTGGCGAAAATGCACGTGAGATCATCAACGCAATACCAAAGGAGAAATTGATCCTTGTGGACAAGAATATTGCAGGGATAGATGGAGACTATAGTGTTGTTTATGAAAATTTTGAAAAAGATATTTATGAAGCGCTTTGCCAGGCGCGGACCCATTTAAGTAAATACCATACCATAAAACTGATATTTCCTGAGCAGAGTTACTTCCCGGTTGAGATTATTAATGGGTTTAAACGTTTTTGCCAGCAATATGCATTTAACCACGAAACGATAAGTAATATAAGCATTTGCGAGCTTAACAAAGGCGAGGTGTTTATCAACTTAATGGAAGATGACCTGGTTATACTATTGGAGCGCCTGATCGAACTTAAATATAAGATAGGCAAAGACATAGGGGTGATTTCATACAATGAAACACCGATAAAAAAGATATTGCTAAATGGCATAACAACCATATCAACCGATTTTAAATACATGGGCACCGCGGCGGCAAGTATGATCCTTGAAAACTCAAAAAAACATCTTGAGGTGCCGTTTTATTACAAAAAAAGATCATCCCTTTAAAGAGCACCGCTAACGCTGTTTTATAAGCAATACAGTACAGTACGCCGAATTTATTCTTATTATATAATTTGCCTGCTCAATTATTAAATCAATAATATTTTATAAGAGATGAGAAATATCCTTTGCCTTTTCTTTGCCCTTTTTGTCGGCCAAATTTGTTCTGCACAACTAAAAGTTCAGAAGTTACTTACCGAAAATCTCTCGAATCCTTTATGTATAGATGCCACAGAGCCCCGTTTTGGCTGGCAGCTAACAGAAAATGACAAACAGAACGTGCTGCAAACTGCATACGAAATTAAAGTAACCACTAAAGGCCTAAGAGGTAAAAGCAGCGAAACAGTTTGGAACAGTGGCAAAATATCGTCAGATCAATCATTATACGTTCCTTATGCAGGTAGTCCGCTAAAATCAGGGCAACGCTATTACTGGCAGGTGCGGGTTTGGGACAACTATGGAAAGTCTTCTCCCTGGAGTGAAGTTAACTGGTGGCAAATGGGCCTGTTACACCCGGACGATTGGTCAGCCAAATGGATAACCCCCGGTTTTAAAGACGCTTTGGATGAAGCAAGCCCCATTTTTCGTAAAACATTTAAGGTTACTAAAAAAGTGCGCTCGGCAATCGCTTATATAACAGCACATGGATTATATGAAGCCCATTTAAATGGTCAGCGTGTTGGCGATGCTTATTTAACCCCCGGATGGACAAGCTATAACAAACGCCTGCAATACCAGGCTTATGATGTAACATCACAGCTGCAAAGCGGCGATAATGCAATAGGTGTAACTCTTGGCAATGGCTGGTATCGTGGCCACATAGGGTTTGATCCCACTCCAAATCTCTCTGGTAAGGACATAGCTTTGCTGCTGCAACTACATATTGTTTATGATGATGGTTCAACCGAAAATGTAGTTTCTGACGAAAGCTGGAAATCTTCAACTGCCGAGATACGTTCCTCTGAAATTTACTATGGCGAAGTGATAGATGCCCGCAAAGAACAACCGGGCTGGACAAACACTAAATTTGATGATAAGAACTGGTCGGGTGTATCGGCTCGGGACTTTTCAAAAGATGTGTTGCTCGCTACTTATAACGAACCGGTAAAACAGCACGAAACCTTTAAACCTGTACGCATATTTAAAACGCCAGGCGGTGCGCAGATAATTGATTTCGGCCAAAACCTGGTAGGCTGGGTACGCCTTAAGGCGACAGGCCCGGCAGGCGACACCATAAAACTTTACCATGCCGAAGTGATGGATAAACTGGGCGAGCTTTATACCGAAAACCTCCGTACGGCACGTGCCGAAGACATGTATGTACTAAACGGAAAAGGAGAGGAGACCTTTCAGCCACATTTTACATGGCAGGGTTTCAGGTTTGTTAAGGTAGTAGGTTATCCGGGTGATTTGAAGCCTGAAAACTTCACTGCTGTTGTCATTTATTCAAATATGCGGCCAACCGGAACTTTTACCTGTTCGAACACGATGATAAACCAACTACAGCACAATATTCAATGGGGGCAAAAGGGTAACTTTTTAGATGTACCTACCGACTGCCCGCAACGCGACGAACGTTTGGGCTGGACAGGTGATGCGCAGGTATTCTCGCGCACAGCATCGTTTAATATGAATGTGCATAACTTCTTCACCAAATGGCTTAAAGATGTAGCCGCCGACCAATACAGCAGCGGGGCTGTACCACACGTAGTTCCTGATGTATTAAAACGCCCCGGTAGCGAACCGGGCGGCAGTACCGGTTGGTCTGATGTTTCGACCATCGTACCATGGAATATGTATTTGGCTTATGGCGATAAACAGATCCTTCAAAACCAATACTCAAGCATGAAGGCCTGGGTGGAATACATGGTGCATCAAAGTAAAAACGACTTGTGGAATACCGGCGGCCATTTTGGCGATTGGTTGTTTTACAGCGTAAATGATGATACTGACGGTAGTTCGGCCATCACTAATAAATACCTTATTGCGCAATGCTTTTATGCGCACTCAGTTCAACTACTAATAAACGCTACACAGGTATTAGGCAAAAAGGAGGATATTGATCATTATACCGATTTGCTGGCCAAAATCAAGGATGCTTATTTAAAAGAATATGTAACGCCGAACGGCCTTATTTCGTCCGATACACAAACAGCATATGTGCTTGCGCTTGAGTTTGATATGTTGCCCGATAATCTTCGTCACCAGGCAGCACAACGGCTTGCAGATAATGTGGGCAGGTACGGCAATCACCTTACAACAGGCTTTTTAGGTACGCCTTATTTGTGCCACGTATTAAGTCGCTTTGGTTATGCTGATGTGGCTTATAAGCTTTTATTTCAGGATAGTTACCCATCGTGGTTATACCCGGTAAAAATGGGTGCAACAACAGTATGGGAACGCTGGGATGGTATACGTCCAGATGGCACTTTCGAAACGCCAACCATGAATTCATTTAACCATTATGCCTACGGCGCCATAGGTGATTGGATGTATCGTGTGATTGCCGGTATCGACACAAAGCAAGATGGACCGGGGTACAAACAGATCACCATCAAACCAACTATAGGCGGTAATTTGACTTACGCATCCGCTGATTATGAAACAGGCTACGGAGCAATAAGTTCTCACTGGAAGCTTGATGCCGGTAGCTTGTCGCTGGACGTTACCATCCCTGCTAACACCACTGCAACTATTTATGTGCCTGTAAAGGATGGGAGTACAGTAACTGAGAATGGCAAAGCAGTAGCGAACACCGATAATTCGGCAGCAGGATATACGGCAGTAAACTTAGGTTCAGGTAACTACCATTTTACCAGTTCTGGCTTTTAAGTAGCGGCTAATACATTTTGTTAATAGTATAAAGATGAATAAGGTATTAGGTTTTATTAGCGTGCTAATGATGATGGGCTGTTGTTGCAGCTACGCTCAATATTACCGGCCGGCGGATGTTAAAGGTATCAAAGCAGGTTTCCTGCACCCACCCGATTCAGCAAGGCCCGGGGTATATTGGTATTTTATGGATGGCAACATGACCAAAGCATCTATAACTGCCGACCTGGAGTCGATGAAAAAAGCGGGGATAGGCAACGTGATATTTTTGGAAGTTAATGTAGGCATACCTGTTGGTCCGGTTGATTTTTTAAGTGAGCAATGGCAGGATATTTTTAAACATGCGGTAAACGAAAGCAAGCGCTTGGGTATTGAAATAACATTAGGTACCGGCCCCGGATGGGCTGGCAGCGGCGGCCCCTGGGTAAAGCCGGATCAATCCATGCAGCATTTGGTTTCATCAACTGTTAACATAACCGGCGGTTCGAGGCAAAAAATACAACTGCCTGTTCCGCTGCCGCGCGAACCCTATTTTGGTGAAGGTGTTTTCACACCTGAACTAAAAAAACAATGGCTCGCTTATTATAAAGATGTAGCCGTATTGGCTTATCCAACACCATCAGCTGAAAGCAAGATAGCCGACGTTGACGAAAAGGCATTGTATTACCGCCCTCCATATTCTTCTGTTGAAGGTACTAAGCAATATCTGCCAACAAAAGTAAAGTATGATGATGTAGCCAAAGGTTCTGCTATCAACAAAAAAAGCATAATCGATCTCACCAATAAAATGCAGCCGGATGGCACGCTTGATTGGGATGTACTTCCCGGAAAATGGACTATCATGCGGTTTGTAAGGCGTAATAATGGGGCTATTACCCGTCCCGCTCCGGTTACTGGTCTTGGCTTTGAAAGCGATAAGTTCGACACCGTAGCCGCGAACGCCCAATTAAATGATTATGTAGGTAAACTATTGAAAAAGATAGGCGGTACCGATACCAAAAAGCAGGGCGGACTTAAGCGCCTGCATATTGATAGCTGGGAAATGGGCGCCCAAAATTGGACGGGCCGTTTCCGGCAGGAGTTTATTAAAAGGCGGGGCTATGATCCGCTGCCTTTTTACCCGGTATATGCAGGTAATATTGTAGGGAGCCCCGAGATCAGCGAACGCTTTTTGTGGGATTTGCGACAAACTTCAAATGAGTTGATATTGGAATACCATGCCGGGCAGGTAAAAAAATACGCGCACAGGAACGGGATGGAGCTTTCAATAGAACCGTATGATATGAACCCATCAGCCGATATGGAACTGGGATCTGTTGCCGATTGGGCGATGTGCGAGTTTTGGAGCAAAGGTTATGGCTTTAATTCTTCTTTCAGTTGCATCGAGGCCACCTCAATAGCACATGTTAACGGGCAGGCCGTAATGCCCGCCGAGTCCTTTACCGCTCAAAATGATGAAGGCTGGCGGCAATATCCCGGCTCGATGAAAGACCAGGGCGATTGGGCATTCGCGACAGGTATCAACAGGTTTGTATATCACACTTTTATAAACCAGGTATTGAATGATACACTCCGCCCCGGTATGACTATGGGACCTTATGGCGTTCACATGGACCGCGGGCAAACCTGGTGGCCGATGGCAAGCGGTTATACCGATTATATAAGCCGTTGCCAGTATGTATTGCAACAGGGTAGGACAGTAGCAGATGTGCTTTATCTTACGCCCGAAGGCGCGCCGCATGTTTTCCGTCCACCATCTTCAGCAATGACAGGTAACGATACCATACCCGACAGGCGGGGTTATAATTTCGACGGATGCCCACCCTCGCAGTTATACAAAGCAACGGTTAAAAATGGCTCGATAGTTTTCCCAAGCGGTGCTACTTACCGCATATTAGTATTACCAGCCGTAAAAACTATGACGCCGGCATTATTAGCTAAAATAATGTCTCTGGTAAAAGCCGGTGCCACAGTGGTAGGCATGCCGCCGGTTAAATCACCGGGTTTATCGGGCTATCCATTATGCGATAGCAAAGTGCAGCAAATGGCAAAAATCCTTTGGGGAACAATGGATAGCCCTGCAAACCAAACAGTTCATCACTACGGAGCCGGTAAGGTGATTTTTGGCGGCGCGCTCGACAGGCAGATAAACGACCTGTACCCTGAGTACGATCTTACTGCCGCCATCTTAAAATCAATGAATGTACCAGTCGACTTTAAGTCGGATAATGCGGTACGTTATACACACCGAACTTCAGCTAATTGGGATATTTATTTTGTATCGAACACAACTGGTGCTCCCGAACAGGCCAACGCTGTATTCCGCAGTGCAAAAGGTACACCCGAAATATGGGATCCCATCACTGGAGAAACAAGGAAACTAACCCAATTTTCTATAAAAGGCGGTCAAACTACTGTGCCATTGAAGTTCGATGCGCACCAAAGTTATTTTGTGGTTTTCGATAAAAACAATACCGCAAAGACAATCGGAAATCATCAGAATTTTCCAATATTTAATACACTTTCAACCCTAAGCGGCCCGTGGCAGGTATCATTCAACCCAAAATTCGGCGGCCCCAAAAACACCACGTTTAATGGACTGATCGATTGGACCAAAAGCCCCGAAGATGGTATTAAATATTACTCCGGCATAGCGATCTATAAAAAGGATTTCAGCTTTACACCTGCCGATAAAAACGGCCGGATATATTTAGACCTAGGCGAGATAAATGACCTGGCAAGGGTAAAACTAAACGGCAAGGATTTAGGCGTAATCTGGACAGCGCCATGGCGGGTAGATGTAACCGACGCGATTAAAGGTCAAAACCACCTGGAAATTGAAGTGGCCAACCTATGGGTGAACAGGCTTATAGGCGACGAAAAACTACCCGATGACGGCATAAAAGATGGTCAATGGCCCGAATGGTTAACCAAAGGTTTGCCGCGCCCGTCGGGCAGGTATACATTTGCTACCTTTCATCCTTATAACCAAAATTCACCGTTGTATAAATCGGGGCTGGTAGGGCCGGTAACATTGCAGCAAAGCTCTTTCTAAACGTATTATGGCAAAGCAAAATAAAACCAATGTTAAAATAGGCCTGTTCGGTATCGGGCTCGAAACTTATTGGGCGCAATTCGAAGGGTTGGAAGAACGTCTTAAGGGGTATTTAAACGTTGTTCATCAGCGTATCGAAGGTATGGGTGTCGAAACCATAAACCTTGGCTTGATTGACAATGCCGAGAAAGCTTTTGATGCCGGGACCGCATTTAGAAAAGCGGATGTAGATTTAATATTTCTTTACGTGTCTACTTACGCGTTGTCATCAACAGTTTTACCTGTTGTGCGAAAAGCAAAAGTACCGGTGATTGTATTGAACCTATCACCCGAAGCCGCCATCGACTATGCCACTTTCAATGCCATGGACAACCGCACCGCCATGACAGGCGAATGGCTGGCATTCTGCTCGGCCTGCCCGGTACCGGAAATAGCCAGCGTTTTCAAACGATCCAATATCCCGTTTTATCAAGTAACAGGTATGCTGAATAATGACCCTATTGTTTGGAATGAGATAGAAGAATGGGTTGAAGCGGCAAAGGTTGCCCATATTATGAGTTATAACAGGTTGGGCCTTATGGGTAACTACTATGGTGGCATGCTCGATATTTACTCAAACCTTACCCTGCATTGCGCCGTGTTAGGTGGACATATGGAAATTGTTGAAGTTGATGAATTATCGGGTCTGCGTAACGATGTTTCAGAACGGGAGGTTGATGAAAAAATAAAACAATTTTATACCACGTTTGATGTGCAGGATGAATGTTCTGTCGCAGAGATACACCGCGCAGCCCTAACCGCAGTTGCCCTTGATAAATTGGTTGAAAAGTACGACCTCTGTTCACTGGCCTATTACCATAAAGGCACAGGCAACCCTATGAATGCCGATGTAATGAGTTCGGTTATCTTAGGAACATCATTGTTAACAGCAAATCATATTCCCGTAGCAGGCGAGTATGAGGTGAAGAATGTACAGGCGATGAAGATAATGGACAGCTTTGGCGCAGGTGGTTCTTTTACCGAATATTACGCCATGGATTTTAATGAGGATGTAGTACTTATGGGGCATGATGGTCCTTGCCATCCCGCCATCGCCGAAGGCAAAATAAAAGTGAAACCGCTAAAAGTTTACCATGGTAAAGTGGGTAATGGGCTGTCGGTCGAAATGTCGGTGAAGCATGGCGATGTAACCCTCCTTTCATTGGTTGAAACTGCCGATGGCAAACTTATATTCCTTGTTGCTCAAGCGGAATCCGTTCCCGGACCTATATTGGAGATAGGTAATACCAATAGCCGTTATAAATTTCCGTTAGGGGCAAGGCAATTTGTTGAAAGCTGGAACGCGCAGGGTCCTGCCCATCATTGCGCCATTGGGAAGGGGCATATCGCCTCAAAAATCACAAAACTGGGCAACCTGTTAGGTATGCAAACCATACAGGTTTGCTAAAGTAACGTCAGCAATAACTCATCCACACAGCATACAGTACATAACAGTTATCAGCAGTCGGTTATTTAGCTTAGCAATGTTATTTACCAATTAACCTAATATTTTCATGCAAGCAATTTTTGGGGTCATTTTCCATTTTATCGGCGGGTTTGCGTCGGGTAGTTTTTACATTCCTTATAAAAAAGTAAAAGGCTGGGCCTGGGAGAGTTTTTGGATAGTAGGCGGCATTTTTTCGTGGCTTATTGTGCCACCACTGGCAGCCTGGCTAACCATTCCCGGTTTTATCGATATTATAAAACAAACCAACGGACACATTTTACTGCTTACTTATTTCTTTGGTGTGCTTTGGGGAATAGGCGGGCTTACTTATGGTTTGGGTGTACGATATTTAGGTGTTGCGCTTGGTAGTTCAATTATACTGGGTTTATGCTCGGTATTCGGCGCACTCATACCATCCATTTATTATGATTTTTTCCCTTCGGAAGGCAAAGATACTATCACTACGTTAATGACCAGTCATTGGGGCCAAATGGTGTTGCTGGGCATACTGGTTTGCGTAATCGGCATTATTATTTGTGGCTATGCAGGTGTAATGAAGGAACGCGAACTGTCGGTAGATAAAGAAGTAGCCGTTAACAACACAGAATACAAATTTGGCCTGGGCATTTTTGTGGCCATAGTTTCAGGCATACTAAGCGCCTGCTTCGCATTTGGTATTGATGCCGGTAAGGACATGGCGAATGTGGCAAATACCGCCTGGAAAGCCATCCATCCCGATAGCGGCCAGTTCCTGTTCCAAAACAACGTAACCTATGTGGTAATTCTTTGGGGTGGACTAACCACTAATTTCATCTGGTGTATGATATTGAATGCCCGCAACAAAACGTTCGGTAATTATACTGATGCTAAAAAGCCATTGTTAAAAAATTACCTGTTCTCGGCGCTGGCCGGGACTACCTGGTTTTTGCAGTTCTTTTTTTACGGTATGGGCGAGAGTCGTTTAGGAAATGGCGCCAGTTCATGGATATTGCACATGGCATTTATCATCCTGGTGGCTAACATGTGGGGGCTATTGCTTAAAGAATGGAAAGGCGTAAGCAGAGGGGCTTTGGTTACGGTTATAGTTGGTATCGCTACTATTATACTTTCGGTGCTGATAGTAGGATATGGTAATTCAATCAAAGTTTAAGATAATGTCTTAGTGTAGTGATATTGGTTTATTAGTAGCTTTGTTAAGGTTCTCACATAACAGTCCATAACAGTTAAAACCTTTGGGTAGCTTAAATTTGCTGTGTGAATTAGTAAGGGTAAACCAATTGAACCGCTTACGGATTTAAAAAAATGTCTAAAATAAAATTTCAAATATAATGTCTGTTAAAACCACAAATTTCAAGTACGTAAGTTACTTATGGGACGATGCAAAAGCGGCTGAATTAGCCGGTGACGAAGTAGCCTTGTTAATATACCGTTCCAATCTTTTAGGTGCCGATCTTCGCCTTACCAATTATGGTGGCGGCAATACCTCATGCAAAGTGATGGACAAAGACCCGCTTACCGGCAAAGAGGTTGAAGTAATGTGGATAAAAGGCTCGGGTGGCGATATTGCCACCCTTAAGAAAAGTGGTTTGGCAGCTTTATATGTCGACAGGCTGCGCAGCCTGAAAAATGTTTATCGTGGCATCGAGTTCGAGGATGAAATGGTTGAACTTTTTAACCATAGCATATTCGACCTGAATTCAAAAGCGCCATCGATAGATACACCTTTGCATGGTTTCTTACCATTCAAACATATCGACCACCTGCACCCCGATGCGGCAATTGCCATCGCGGCAGCAAAAGACGGCAAAAAAATAACCGAAGAACTATTTGGCGGAACCATAGGCTGGGTAGATTGGCAGCGTCCTGGTTTCGACCTTGGCTTGCAGTTAAAGGCTTGTTTGGATGACAGTCCTAATATTCGGGGCATAATGTTGGGTTCGCATGGTTTGTTTACGTGGGGTGATACAGCTTATGATAGCTATATCAATACGTTAGAAGTAATTGAAAAATGCTCGGAATACCTGGAAGCTAACTATGGAAAAAAGGGCCCTGTATTCGGCGGCCAAAAATTACAAAGCCTTGCCGATGCAGACCGCAAAAAACAAGCCGTTGCATTAGCCCCAATATTACGTGGTTTCTGCTCATCAAAAGTACAGATGATAGGCCATTTTACCGATGACGCCCGTGTGTTGGAATATATCAACTCAAATGATCTGGAAAGATTAGCTCCACTGGGTACCAGTTGCCCCGACCACTTCCTGCGTACCAAGATCAGTCCGCTGGTATTGGTACTCGGCGCAAGTGATGATCTGACGGATGTTGAAGCAATAAAAGCCAAACTTTTGCCTGCATTTGAGGCTTATCGCCAAATGTATACCGACTATTACAACACTTGCAAACACCCCAACAGCCCTGCAATTCGCGATGCAAACCCAGTAGTTATATTATATCCCGGCGTAGGTATGTTCACCTTCGCAAAAGATAAACAAACAGCAAGAGTAGCCGCTGAATTTTACATAAACGCCATTAATGTAATGAAGGGTGCCGAGGCTGTATCTGAATATACTTCATTACCTCGCCAGGAAGCTTTTGATATTGAATACTGGTTGTTGGAAGAAGCAAAACTATCCCGAATGCCAAAGCCTAAAGCTTTATCGGGTAGGATAGCTTTAGTTACCGGCAGTGCAGGTGGCATAGGCAAAGCAATTGCCAAAAAGTTTGTTGAGGAAGGCGCTGTAGTTATTTTGAATGACATGAACGCCGAACGCCTGGAAGGTGCCGGTGAGGAGTTTAAAAAAGCATATGGAAAAGACGCCTACACCACTGCAATACTTGATGTTACCAACGAAGCACAAATCCAGGAAGCAATTGCCACAGCCATATTGGCCTTCGGTGGGGTGGATCTGATCGTTAATAACGCGGGTTTGTCCATCTCTAAAACCATTGCCGACCATACTGAAAAAGACTGGGACCTGTTATATGACGTATTGGTAAAAGGCCAGTTCTTTGTAACACAAGCAGCTGTTGCCGTAATGAAGAAACAAGCCATCGGTGGCGATGTTATCAATATCGTAAGCAAGAACGCGCTGGTAAGCGGGCCAAATAATGCAGGCTACGGGAGTGCGAAAGCTGCCCAACTGCACCTAAGCAGGCTGAATGCTGCTGAATTGGGTGCCGATAAAATACGTGTAAACGTGATCAACCCCGATGCAGTTATCAGCGACAGCAACATATGGGCAGGCGGCTGGGCCGAGGGGCGCGCCAAAGCATACGGTGTAACTGTTGAGGAGCTTCCGGCTTATTATGCAAAAAGGACATTACTGAACGAAGTGATATTACCGGTTGATATTGCCAACGCGTGTTTCGCATTAACAGGTGGGCTGTTAAGTAAATCAACAGGCAATGTGATAAACGTAGATGGCGGTGTAGCCGCGGGCTTTGTAAGGTAAATAATGATATGCACAGGGTAGCCTTTAAAATGCAGCTATATGACGGCTGTGCCGCTGAATACAAAAAGCGGCATAGCGAAATATGGCCCGATTTAGCTAAACTGTTAAAAAGGGCTGGCGTGCGCGACTATTCCATTTACCTGGATGAAGAAACGAACATATTATTTGCCAGCCTTAAAATAACCGATAAAAAAAATTTAGGTACGTTACCGGCCCTGGATGTGATGCAAAAATGGTGGGCCTTTATGGATGACATGATGGAAACACATCCTGATAAGTCGCCGGTAGTGTACCCTTTAACCGAATTATTTTACCTGGATTAACAGAAGATGAAGATAGAAAAGTATAAAATTGATGAGCTTAATAGCGAAGCTATCAGCAAACACCAACGCAGTTTTGAATATGTGGCAGCCGATGTCGCCAACCTTGATTCGGTATTAAAAAAATTAGGCGCGTTCAATATCGCCATCCCAAGCTGGGCATTGGGTACAGGCGGCACACGTTTTGGCCGTTTTTCAGGTGGTGGCGAACCGCGTAGTTTGGAAGAAAAAATTTCGGACGTAGGCGTTATCCATGCGCTGAACAAATCGAGCAATTCTATCTCGTTGCATATTCCCTGGGATATCCCTGATAATGCTTCGGAAATGAAAGCATTGGCCTCGCAATTGGGTTTACACTTTGATGCAGTTAATTCAAATACTTTCCAGGATCAAAAAGATCAGAAGTTAAGCTATAAATTTGGTTCGTTGCACCACGTGGATAAAGCGGTGCGTAAACAAGCAGTTGAACACAATATCGAAGTAATAAAATACGGTAAGGAACTTGATTCAAAAGCGCTTTCAGTTTGGTTATCCGATGGTTCAAATTTCCCTGGACAATTGAACTTCCGCCAGGCATTCCAAAATACTTTAGAAAGCTTACAGGAAATATACGCGGCTTTGCCGGATGACTGGAAAGTATGGGTAGAATACAAACCTTACGAACCAAACTTTTATTCTACCACTATTGGCGATTGGGGTCAGTCATATCTTTTGGCTTCTAAATTAGGGCCGAAAGCAAGCACTTTGGTTGATTTGGGTCACCATTTGCAGGGAGCTAATATTGAGCAGATCGTATCGCTGTTATTGATGGAAGGTAAATTGGCCGGTTTCCATTTCAACGATTCCAAATACGGCGATGATGATCTGACCGTGGGCAGTATCAACCCATACCAATTGTTCCTGATATTTAACGAACTGGTGGAAGGTATGGATGCTAAAGGTATGGACCATGCAACATCAATAGGGTGGATGATAGATGCATCACACAATGTTAAAGACCCGATTGAAGACTTATTACAATCCGTACAAGCCATCAAAATAGCCTACGCGCAAGCATTATTGGTTGATAAAACCGCGTTGATAGCCGCTCAAAATAACAATGATGTGGCGCTGGCCCAGGAAATTTTGCAGCAGGCTTATCGTACGGATGTACGCCCGTTGATCGCTGAAGCAAGTTACAGGTCGGGTGGTGCTTTGGACCCTATTGCAGCATATCGTAAACTGGATGTGCGTGAAAATTTAATTAAAGAACGCGGATTAAAAACCGTGGCTACGGGTTTATAAAATAATGATAGCGGTTGATATGAGCGCGATACCCGTAATAGCAATTTTTGATGTAGGCAAGACCAATAAGAAACTGTTTTTATTCGACGAGAATTACAAAATAGTTTTTGAAAAATCAGCACGGTTTACTGAAACGACCGATGAAGACGGCGACCCTTGCGAGAACCTGGAGAGCCTGCGATTATCCGTATTTGAATCCCTTCGCGAAGTTTTTAAATTGAAGGAGTTTTCGATAGAAGCGATTAACTTTTCTACCTATGGCGCCAGCTTTGTGCACATTGATGAAAATGGCAAGGCAATAGCCCCGCTTTATAATTACCTGAAGGAATTTCCTGAAGAGCTGAAAGAACAATTCTATAATACCTACGGCGGCGAAGCGAAACTGGCGAGGGAAACATCATCACCTGTTTTGGGTAACCTGAATTCAGGCATGCAGCTCTATCGCCTTAAGTACCAAAAGCCTAACCTGTTTAAACAGATAAAGTACAGCCTGCATTTACCGCAGTATTTGAGTTTCCTGTTAACCGGAAAAGCTTTCACCGATATTACCAGCATCGGTTGCCATACCGGCTTATGGGATTTTGCAAAGAACGATTACCACGATTGGGTATATAAAGAAGGTATCGCCGAAAAATTTGCGCCTATTGCCGATGCCGATTGTGTACTGAAAAACAGCGAAGACAATAGCAACTACGTTATTGGCATCGGTTTGCACGATAGTTCCGCTGCGCTTATCCCTTACCTGGTTAATTTTACCGAGCCATTTGTTTTGATCAGCACGGGAACATGGTGTATTAGCCTCAATCCGTTTAATAATACACCTGTTACCGATGAGGAATTGGAAAACGATTGCCTGTGTTACATACAATACAAAGGCGCGCCCGTTAAGGCTTCTCGTTTATTTGCAGGTAATGAGCATGAGATACAGGTGAAAAAAATAGCTGCCCATTTTGGCGTTAATACTTCGGTATTAAAGCATGTGGAATATGATGCAGGCGTAATAAATAAAATTAAATGTAATCCTGACATAAAAAATATTAATTTTACGAGGCACCAATCAGCCTTTACAGCACGTGATCTGGATCTGTTTGAAAATTATACAGAAGCCTATCACCAGTTAATGTTGGATATTATGGATCAGCAGGTACAGTCGACAAATATGATATTAAAGGGCGCTGATATCCACCGGATATTTGTGGATGGCGGCTTTAGTAAAAATCCTATTTATATGAATTTACTGGCGAAGGAATTTCCTCATATCGAGGTGTTTGCCGCTTCAATGGCGCAGGCTACAGCAATAGGCACAGCCATTGCGATCCATAAATGCTGGAATAAAAAACCACTGCCTGCTGATATCATCGAACTAAAATATTATTCGGCCCCGCACCATATTTCATTATGACCGTAGGACTTTTTATACCCTGTTATGTAGATCAATTTTACCCCGGCGCAGCAATTGCCACGCTGCAGTTGCTTGAAAAATTGGGGATCGATGTAGTATACCCGCAAAATCAAACCTGCTGCGGTCAGCCAATGGCAAACTCAGGCTTTGAGCACTTGACCAAAGGCTGCAATGAACTGTTTATAGATAATTTCGCTGATTTCGATTATATAGTCGCCCCATCCGGCAGTTGCGTGCTGCATGTACGCGATCACCTGCATGATGATAAAAATCCGGAAGCGGCTAAAAATATCAGCCATAAAATCTACGAGCTTACAACTTTTTTAACAGATGTGCTAAAGGTGAAAAGCCTCGATGCTAAATTCCCGCACAAAGTAGGCATGCACCAAAGTTGCCACGGTCAGCGTGGTTTGCATATCAGTTCGATGACCGAATTGGTAGCGCCTGAATTTTCCAAACCGGGCAGCCTTTTACAAATGGTTAGCGATATTGAGTTGGTTCATCTCGGCAGGAAAGACGAATGCTGTGGTTTCGGCGGCACTTTTTGTGTGACCGAAGAGGCCGTATCGGTAAAAATGGGCAAGGACAGGGTGGAAGACCATTTGGAGCATGGAGCGGAATATATTACCGGTGTTGATATGTCGTGCCTGATGCACATGGAAAGTATACTGAAAAGGCAGGGCAGCAAAGTTAAAGTGATCCATATTGCAGAGATATTAAACGGGATAGGATGATGGAGCAAACAACAAAAGACCACGCCGAACTGGCCCAGGAATTTAACCGCGATGAAGATCGCGTAGACTGGCACGACGAAACGCTTTGGTTCATCCGCGCAAAGCGCGACAAAGCCGCCCACAACATCCCCGAATGGGAAACCTTGCGCGAAACTGCTTCGCAAATAAAAAACAACGTACTATCCAACCTGCATAATTACCTGCAGCAATTCGAGCAAAATGCCATTGCCAACGGCGTTGAGGTACACTGGGCAGCCGATGCAGCAGAGCATAATCAAATTGTACACAGACTGATCAATGAGGCCAACGTAGTGCGTATGGTGAAAAGTAAATCCATGCTTACCGAAGAATGCGGGCTTAACGAATACCTCGCCAAAAACGGAATCGAAGTGATTGACTCAGATCTGGGCGAACGCATAGTTCAATTAGCCGAAGAACCTCCAAGTCACATAGTACTTCCCTGCATCCACAAAAAGAAAGAAGAGATTGGCGAGATATTCCATAAGCACCTGGGCATTGAAGCCGGTATATCCGATCCTCAGTTTTTAACGGAAACGGCGCGCCAGCATTTACGCGAGGTGTTCCTTACCCGTAAAGTAGCGCTTACCGGCGTAAACTTTGCCATAGCCGAAACAGGTGAATTTGTGGTTTGTACCAACGAGGGTAATGCTGATATGGGCGCTCATTTAGCCGAGGTACACATAGCCAGCATGGGTATTGAAAAACTGCTGCCTGAAAGAAAGCATTTGGGCGTTTTCCTTCGCCTGCTAACCCGCAGCGCAACAGGGCAGCCCATCACTACCTATAGCAGCCACTTTAAAAAACCGCGCGAAGGCAAAAAGATACATATCATCATCGTCGACAATGGCCGCACAGTGCAACTGGGTCGTAAGGATTTCAGGAACTCGCTTAAATGCATCCGTTGTGCTGCCTGTATGAACACTTGCCCGGTTTATCGCCGTAGCGGTGGGCATAGCTATCATACCGCTGTAGCGGGGCCAATAGGGTCTATTTTGGCGCCAAATCTCGACATGGAAAAATACGCCGATCTTCCATTTGCTTCAACGCTATGCGGCTCATGTTCAAACGTGTGCCCTGTTAAGATACATATACACGACCAATTATATAAATGGCGGCAGGTATTGGTAAAAGCGGGTTACGCGCCTGCGGCTAAGAAAGCAGGTATGCAGGCAATGACCTGGACGCTATCCTCGCCAGCCTTGTACCACATGGCAGGCAAAGCAGGCAGATGGGTATTGAAACACGCGCCGTTTGCGGTAAATAACAAACTGAACCCGTGGTTCAAACAACGGGATATGCCTACCCCGCCAGAGCAATCATTCGGCGAATGGTATAAACAAAACGGTAAAAAGAAATGAGCAGCAGGGAGAGCATATTAGCGGCTGTTAAAGCCAATCAACCCGATAGTACGGCCTTGCCTGACCTGTCGTTATTTGGAACTACTGAACAAGGCTCACTACAAAAATTTGCTGAAGTTTTAGGGGCGATAGGTGGTAAGATTTTTCATGTATCGTCTTATGATGAGATTGCCCAAACCATCAGCTTACAATATGGCGATGGTGTAAAAATTGTTAGCCCTTTAAAGGAATTTAAAGAGCTTAGAACTGAAAATTTGGACGACCTGACATCGATCCATGATCTGCATGATGTTGACGTAGCTATTCTAAAGGCTCACTTTGGCGTAGCCGAGAACGGTGCGGTTTGGATAACCGAAAATGAAATGGTGCATCGCGTATTGCCATTTGTAACACAGCATTTGGCTATTGTTATTGATGCCAAAGCCATTGTGCCCACTATGCACCAGGCCTATGATAAAATAAGCAACGCAGTTTATGGGTTCGGGGCATTTATCGCAGGCCCGTCAAAAACGGCCGACATTGAACAGTCGTTAGTCATAGGTGCGCATGGCCCAAGGAGCATGGCTGTTTTTGTGCTAAATGATAATCCCTACTCAGCAGAAGCAATAAAGTAGTAATTTAGAATGATGAAGTTTAAATAACTTATCTATGTAGCGAAGCGACATAATTCATCATATATTAAATTACCATAGCATGAAACTAAAAACCATCACCGCTATCATATTAATACTATTAGCAGTTCAATTAACAAACGGGCAAACCAAAACAACTTGGAACAACAAACAATGCGCGGTGGTATTAACCTACGACGACGCCATTGATGTTGACCTTGACAATGTAATCCCCGCACTTGACTCATTACATTTAAAAGGGACTTTTTATTTGATAGGTTCTTCCTCAGTGGTGGCTAAGCGGCTAAACGAATGGCGCGCCGCTGCTAAGGAAGGACATGAATTAGGTAACCATTCCCTTTATCACCCTTGCGACGGTACGCTGCCGGGGAGGGGCTTTGTAACTCCCGATCACGACCTCAGCAAGTACACCGTGGACCGTGCGGTGAGCGAGATAATGCTCAACAATACTCTGCTTAAAGCAATTGATGGCAAAAGTGAACGCACATTTGCTTATCCCTGTGGCGACCTTAAAATTGGTGACGTTTATTTCTATAATCAGCTTAAAAACCAATTTGCCGGTGCGCGTGGCGTAACTCCCGGCCTGCAAACAATCAACGAGGTCGACCTTACAAATGTCGATTGCTATGCCATTAATGGCCAATCCGCTGATTATATGATCGGGTTGGTAAAACAAGCTATGCAAACCCACACCCTGCTTGTTTTTCTTTTCCATGGTGTAGGTGGCGGCCATAGTTTAAACGTTGATAAAGGCGAGCATAGCAAATTGCTGCACTACCTTAAACAAAATGAAAGCCAAATATGGGTAGCCCCAATGGTTGATGTTGCTCAGTACATAAAGGCCCATCGCAGGGATAAGAATTAATTTATGAACCCCATTAAATAAGAAATGGCCCATCTCGGGCCATTTCTTATTTAAAAAATAATGTAACGTCGGGCTTAGGCCAGATCGAACCGGTCAAGGTTCATTACTTTGGTCCATGCTGCAACAAAGTCATTCACAAATTTATCCTTGCCATCTGCACAGGCGTATACCTCGGCTATGGCACGAAGTTCAGAATTCGAGCCAATGATAAGATCAACACGGGTCCCCGTCCATTTTATCTCACCTGTAGCTCTGTCCGAACCTGCGAATATTTTCTGGGCATCTGAGGTAGCTTTCCAGGTAGTTGAAAGATCAAGCAGGTTTACAAAAAAGTCGTTGGTAAGCGTTCCTGGTTTATCGGTGAATACGCCATGTTTCGAATGGTCGAAATTAGTATCCAGCGCACGTAAGCCACCAATCAAAACTACCAGTTCAGGGGCCGTCAGTGTTAATAGCTGTGCTTTATCTACCAGTAATTCTTCGGCAGCACTCGAATGGCGGGCATTGAGGTAATTGCGGAAGCCATCTGCACCAGGCTCAAGTACCCCGAATGAGTCTACATCGGTTTGTTCCTGTGATGCATCTGTCCGGCCCGGAATAAATTCCACGGTAATATCATGCCCTGCATCTCTTGCCGCTTTTTCAATTGCCGCACTGCCACCCAAAACAATAAGGTCGGCTATGGAAACAGCTTTGCCGTTTTGAGCATTGTTGAAATCATTCTTAATACCTTCAAGGGTTGATAAAACTTTAGCCAGTTGAGCAGGGTTATTTGCTTCCCAGTCCTTTTGTGGTGCAAGACGGATACGAGCGCCATTTGCACCGCCACGTTTATCAGAGCCGCGGAATGTTGAAGCCGAAGCCCACGCCGTTGATACCAGTTCAGCTACTGAAAGTCCCGAATCCAATATTTTGCCTTTTAGAGTAGCTATGTCATTGTCATCAATAAGCAGGCTTGTAGGTGCAGGTATAGGATCTTGCCAAATTAGTTCTTCAGCCGGAACATCCGGGCCGAGGTAACGAATACGCGGGCCCATATCGCGGTGCGTTAGCTTAAACCATGCACGGGAAAACGCGTCGGCAAATTCATCCGGGTTTTCAAAAAAGTGTCTTGAGATCTTTTCATAAGCAGGGTCAACTTTCAGCGCGATGTCTGATGTGAGCATAAACGGTGCATGTTTTTTAGCGGGGTCGAAGGCGTCGGGTATTAAACCTGCACCCGCGTCATTCTTTGGTTTCCATTGGTTTGCACCGCCCGGGCCTTTGGTCAATTCCCATTCATAACCGAAAAGGTTCTCGAAATAGTTATTGCTCCATTTGGTTGGCGTGGTTGTCCATGCACCTTCAAGCCCGCTGGTGATCGTGTCACCGGCATTACCTGTGCCAAACGAATTTTTCCAGCCCAGGCCTTGTTCCTCAATTGCTGCACCGGCGGGCTCCTTTCCTACATGTGGTCCCGGGTCGGCAGCGCCGTGGGTTTTGCCAAAAGTATGACCGCCTGCAATAAGCGCAACGGTTTCATAATCATCCATAGCCATACGGCCGAAAGTTTCGCGTATATCACGTGCAGAACCAAGCGGATCGGGGTTCCCGTTAGGGCCTTCAGGGTTTACATAAATAAGCCCCATCTGCACGGCGCCAAGCGGCGATTCCAGTTCGCGGTCGCCGGTGTAGCGGGTATCGGCTAACCATTCTTTTTCTGATCCCCAGTAAATATCTTCAGCTGGCTCCCAAACGTCAACACGTCCACCGCCAAATCCGAATGGCTTTAAGCCCATTGATTCAAGTGCGCAGTTCCCGGTAAGTATTAGCAGATCGGCCCAGGAAAGCTTTTTGCCGTATTTCTGTTTTATGGGCCAAAGGAGTAAACGTGCTTTATCAAGGTTAGCATTATCGGGCCAGCTATTCAGCGGTGCAAAACGTTGTGTGCCGAAACCAGCGCCACCACGACCGTCAGATACACGGTAAGTACCCGCACTGTGCCATGCCATCCTTATGAAGAAGGGGCCGTAATGGCCATAATCTGCGGGCCACCATTCCTGCGAGTTGGTCATCAACTCAAAAATATCATTCTTTACCGCAGCCAGGTCAAGGCTTTTAAACTCTTCAGCATAGTTAAATCCCTTATCCATCGGATCAGACAATGCTGAGTTTTGACGCAAAATGTTCATTTTCAATTGGTTTGGCCACCAATCGCGGTTGCGGGTACCGCCGCCTGCGCTTTGTTTTAACGAACCGTTTAAAAAAGGGCATTTGGCAGCATCGCCGGGGCCGTTAACTTCAGATAAGCTGCTATGGTCTGTGTAGTTTTCCATAATTTATAGGTTTCATAAGTTTAATGTTTAAAATTATGAAAATCTTTGCTCACATAACAAAGCATCTTTCATAAATAAGTAATCTTTTACTACTTATTCCTAAAAGGTATAATTTTCTTTGGATTGGGCGACTCTTCTTAAAATTACATGTTTAAAAAAAACGATCGCCTATTGTTTTGTATAAACAGCCATTCAAAAGAATTACTTATCTTTAAAAAACAAATAAATACCAGCTATGAGCAACCAAGCAGATGACAGCCCCGTAATGTCGCACATCAAAAAACTAACAGAAAAAGAACAGGCGCTTTACGGCAAGGAGAATTTAACCGATGAGGACATAAAGGAATTGCACAAAGTTAAAGCAGAGCTTGACCAGTATTGGGACCTGCTACACCAGCGAGTAGGACTGCGCGACGCCGGGAAAAACCCAAATAGGGCGCAAATGCGCAGCGAGGATACTATAGAGAATTACGAGGAATAGATCATAGTATAAACACCTAAATAAAATTTGGTGCGGAAATACTTATCGCCCCGTAATTTCTCAGCACCTCTTCAGCTTCCAATGCTTCCCGGGCCGATTCCGCGAATACAGTTAGCGATGTAACCGGGTTATTGATCAGTTCCGATTCTTCAAAACCGTTAGCCAGTAAATAAGACCGGGCATCTTCAACCTGTTCGCTATTTTCAAAAGAACCTGTTACGGTTTGAACATATATTTTTGTCATAATCACTTAACACCGTCCGGTTTCATTTGTTTACATAACGAGTGTACTCTGCCTTTTATCTAAAAAAAAGCATTTCAATTATTCGGTTTTAATAAAATTGGGAGTAATATTTTTGTTACAATATGGTGTATTGTAGGTTTGTATTTACAATCAAACTTTTTTTAATAATTAAATACCCTTGAAATTTAAATTATTGCTCTTATATTAGACTATTAGTAAACCGATTTTATTTAAACCGACCATTTTTTAGGGCCAATTATTTATGATAAAAAGATCATACTTTTTGATCATTATATGCGTAGGATGTATTTTATATACATTTACCGCTTGCCACCACGTGGTAAGCATACAGGATGCGGATAATGAGATACCCGATACGGTTAGTTATAATTTTAACATCAGGCCCATTTTCTCTGATAAATGCTTTAAATGCCACGGTCCCGATGCCAACAAACGGCAGGCCGGATTACGCCTTGATATTGCCGAAGAAGCTTTTAAGGCACTTAAGGACAATCCTAAATCACATGCTTTTGTACCAGGCGACCCATCATCGTCAGAAGTATATATGCGCATTACTTCCGATGATTCCTCGGTGATGATGCCACCTCCTGCATCGAACCTGAAAAGGTTGTCGCAGCATGAGGTAGACCTGGTGAAAAAATGGATAAAACAAGGCGCCAAATATGAAAAGCATTGGGCCTTTGTACCGCCAAAGGAAGTTTCTATTCCTGAGGTTGATGATAAAACATGGCCAAAGAACCAGATAGACTACTTTGTACTAAACAAACTCGAAAGGCAGGGCATAGCACCAAACCCTGAGGCGGATAAGGAGCGCCTGTTGAAACGTGTTTGCCTTGACCTGACCGGCCTGCCGCCAAGCCTGCCGTTAATGGATAGCTTTATGGCCGATAACAGTCCGAACGCTTATGAAAAGGTCGTAGATCAGTTATTGCAAAGCCCAACCTACGGTGAAAAAATGACGCTGCATTGGCTGGATGTTGCCCGTTATGCCGATTCGCATGGTTACCAGGATGATAATTACCGCAGCCAGTGGCCATGGCGCGATTGGGTTATACACGCTTTTAATGAGAATTTGCCTTATGATAAATTTATTACCTGGCAATTGGCCGGCGACTTGTTGCCGAACGCGACTAAAGAACAGTTATTGGCAACCGGCTTTAACCGCAACCATAAGATAACAGAAGAAGGCGGTGTAATTGATGAAGAATACCGCGTGGCCTATGTTACCGACCGTACCAATACCTTTGGTAAAGCACTTTTGGGGGTAACTATTGAATGCGCCCATTGCCACGACCATAAGTACGACCCTTTTTCGCAAAAGGAATATTACCAGTTGTTCGCGTTCTTTAATACGGTGCAGGAAAAGGGCATCGAATCAACCGTTGGTGGGCCTGAAACCTATGCCAAAAAACCGTTGATGCAGATAACCAACGAAGATGTAAAAGGCATACTGAAGTTTGTTAATAAGCAGGATACCAATAAGCTCATCGTATCGGTAATGGGGGATACCATCAGGAAAACCTATATACTAAGGCGAGGTAATTACGATATGCATGGCGATTCGGTTGAAGCGGGTACGCCCAAATCCATATTACCTTTCCCTGCCAGCTACCCAAAAAACAGGTTGGGTTTGGCTGAGTGGCTGTTCAACAAACAAAACCCGCTTACGGCCCGCGCTTTTGTAAACCAGGAATGGCAGGAGTTTTTTGGCAAGGGCATAGTAAAAAGTTCGGGCGATTTTGGCATGCAGGGCGATCTGCCCACTAATGAGGCATTGCTTGATTGGCTTTCGGCTGACTTTAGGGATCATGGCTGGGATATAAAACGATTGGTAAAGCAAATGGTAATGTCGGCCACATACAGGCAGTCGGCAGCTATCACACCCGAAAAATTAAAGCTAGATCCGGATAATAGTTTGCTCTCGCGAAGTTCGCGTGCGCGCCTTCCAGCCGAATCTGTACGCGATATAGTATTAGCCAGCAGCGGCTTGTTGACAAGAACTATCGGTGGGCCAAGCGTAAATCCTTATCAACCGCCTGGTTTATGGGAAATGGCAACATCGGGCAGGGGGCAGCTGGCAACGTACAGGCAGGTACATGGGCTAAATCTTTACCGCCGTGGTATGTACACGCTCATTAAACGCACTGTTCCGCCAGCCTCATTGGCCATATTTGACGCCAGTAACCGCGACCAGTGCGAGGTGCGCAGGCTCCGCACAAACACCCCGTTGCAGGCACTGGTTATGATGAACGACCCTACCGTATTAGAAGCGTCGCGCGTATTGGCAGCTAACTTATTACAGGAGAACAGCAAGGCCAAACTCAAAATATATAAGGCATTCAGGCTGATCGTTTGCCGCAAGCCGAACGAAAAGGAACTGTCAATACTGAACGGATATTATAACGAGCAACTTAAAGCTATCAATAAACAGGATGCGGCAAAACTGCTCGATGTCGGCGAATATCCTATCCCCGAAAATTTGAACAGGGTAAATCTTGCCGCCATGATGGAAGTGATAGATACGATGTATAACATGGAAGAAACGATAACAAAAACTTAAGCGCTATGGAAAATGATTTGCTGGAGCATCACCTGAATTTAAACAGGAGAAAGTTTTTATCGAGGCTGAGTTTAGGCCTGGGTAGTGTGGCGCTTGGCTCGTTGCTTATACCCAATCTTTTTAGCGGTAGCGATAGCGATGCGGACGATTTTATCCCGGGTATCCCCAACTTTGCGCCTAAGGCTAAAAGGGTTATCTATCTTTTCCAAAACGGCGCGCCATCGCAGCTAGAGTCGTTCGACTACAAACCCAAATTGCGGCAAATGATGGGGCAGGAGCTGCCGCCATCGGTACGCGGCACCCAGATATTAACCGGAATGACGGCCAAACAAACCTCATTCCCGCTGGTAGGCTCTTATTATGATTTTAAACAATACGGCGAATCACGGGCATGGATAAGTGACCTGTTCCCGCACATCGGTAAAATAGCCGACGATATATGTATCATCAAATCCATGTTCACCGAGGCTATTAACCACGACCCGGCGCTTACATTTTTCCAAACCGGGGCGCAGCAGGGCAACAGGCCGAGCATGGGCTCGTGGGTAAGTTATGGCTTGGGTAGCGAGAATAAAAACCTGCCTGCCTTCACAGTGCTGCTTTCAAAAGGCAAAGGAAATGGGCAGGGCGTTTATTCAAAACTATGGAGCAACGGCTTTTTGGATTCCATCCACCAGGGGGTGCAATTCAGCAGCAGCGAAGACCCTGTATTGTATTTGAAAGACCCCGATGGTATGAACAGGCACGAGCGCCGAAAAATGATAGACCATATTGCAGCGCTGAACGATATATCCTACAAAGAATTTGGTGACCCCGAAATAAATACCAAAGTACAGCAATATGAAATGGCCTACCGTATGCAAACGGCTGTGCCCGAGATAATGGATGTTTCCAAAGAATCGGACGATACCATAAAAATGTACGGTCCCGATTGTTTGGTTCCGGGTACTTACGCGGCTAATTGTTTGCTTGCGCGGAAACTATCGGAAAATGGTGTACGCTTTGTTCAACTGTATCACCAGGGCTGGGATCAGCATGGCAATCTGCCTACCGAAATGGCGGGGCAGGCAAAGGATGTTGACCAGGCATCGGCAGCATTGGTTACCGACCTGAAACAACGCGGCCTGCTTGATGAAACACTGGTAATTTGGGGCGGCGAATTTGGCCGTACAAGTTATAGCCAGGGTAAATTGCTGCCAAACAATTACGGTCGCGACCATCACCCGAATGGCTTTAGCATCTGGATGGCAGGTGGCGGCGTTAAACCGGGAATGGTTTATGGCGAAACTGACGATTTTGGCTATAATATTGTTAAAAACCAGGTGCATGTGCATGATTTTCACGCCACGGTGCTCAATCAGTTAGGCATCGACCATAAAAAACTAACCTTTAAAAGCCAGGGCCGCCGCTACAGGCTTACCGATGTTGCCGGCAATGTTGTGCGCGATATTATAACTTGATAACAAACTATTATGGAAAGAAGAAATTTTATTAAGCAAGGCACTGTTTTTACGGCCAGCTTTTTTATAGCAAAAGGCCTGATGGCTAAAAATGACAGCCCGATTTACGGCCATAATGGTATGCGTTATCGCATGGATAATACCTGGGGCAAGCTCGACCCGCAAAACCACCCGGTGAATGATTGTCACGAGATGGTGCAGGACTCAAAAGGGCGCATTATTTTGCTGACGAATGAAACGAAGAACAATATCCTGATATACGATACCAGCGGCAAACTGCTTGACTTCTGGGGGCATGATTTCCCCGGAGGCCACGGGCTTACGCTGAATAATGAGAACGGCACCGAGTTTTTATACATAACCGACACTGTAAAGCACCAGGTTTATAAAACCACCATGGATGGGCGCATACTAATGACTATTAACGTGCCGCTGGAGACAGGCGTATATGAAAAAGCCGAGCAATTTATCCCCACCGAAACTACCATTGATACCAACGGTGATATTTTTATTGCCGATGGCTACGGCGCGCAATACATTACCCATTATGATAAGAATGGTAAACTGATAAACTTTTGGGGCGGAAAAGGCGAGGGAGACGAGCATTTTGATAACGCGCATGGTATAGTAATAGACCGCCGCCAAAGCGAACCGTCGTTATTAATAACCGACCGTACCCGCAATTGCTTTAAACGCTTTAGTCTGGACGGCAAGTTAAAAGAGATCATCAAACTGCCCGGAGCTTGTGTTTGCAGGCCGGTAATAAAAGGCAAACACTTATATGCAGCTGTACTGATGTCGCCCGATTTGCAGCATCCCGGTACAGGTTTTACCACCATATTGGATAAACACAACAAGGTAGTATCGAACATAGGTGGATCGGAACCGATTTATAAAGACGGCGTTTTACAACCCATGAGCCAGGCCGAAAAAATATTTGTACACCCGCATGACGTATGTGTGGATAAGGACGAGAACCTTTATGTAGCGCAATGGGCATCGGGCAAAGTGTATCCGTATAAATTTACACGCGTTTAATTTTCTATTTTTCTGCCGATGATAAAAAGCAGCTACAAAAGCTTTGCCGACACTTTATTATTTGTACTAAACGTATTCCTGTTTTTTTTACTGGTATTTGGTAGCGACCTGGTTATCCCGCAATGGCTGCAGCCTGTTGGCCGTATGCACCCGCTGATACTGCATTTCCCTATTGTGATACTAATGATGGGGATGGTGTTCGAGTTTTTCCGTTTCAGGCCCGTTTTTAAGGATGAGGCGCTTTATCAAAACTTTGCCACCGCTTTATTGCTGATGGGTAGCTTGCTTGCAGCGATAACCGCCATAATGGGCTTGTTCCTCTCGCGCGAGCCAGGCTACACCGGTCATATTTTGCAATGGCATAAGTGGATGGGGGCAAGCGTTGTTTTCATCAGCTCTATTATTTATTGGTGCCGCAACGCGGGATGGTATAGGTCGGCAATAGCAAGAAGCGGCGCGGTTATCACCATGCTGTGCGTGATATTAGCGGGCCACTACGGTGCCGATATTACCCACGGCGAAGGGTTTTTATTGGCCCCGGTAATGCAAAATACTACTAAAGTGCCCATCGACCAGGCATTGGTGTATAAAGATGTGATCCAGCCTATTTTCGATGCCAAATGTATCAGCTGCCATAATGATGATAAAGTTAAAGGCGGATTGATGCTTACTGATGAGGCATCAATTTTAAAAGGTGGTAAAACAGGCAAGTTGTTTGTGCCAGGCAACCCGCAGGTAAGTTTGATATTGCAACGCATTCACTTGCCGGAGGACGATAAAGACCACATGCCCCCAACTGGCAAGCCTCAGCTAAGTGCTACTGAAATGGCTTTGGTTTACCTATGGATAAAAGAAAATGCCGATTTTAAAAAGAAGGTAATAACACTACCCGAAACAGATTCGCTGCGCATACTGGCAGCAACCGTATTACAACCGGCGGCCGCTGCTGAAGACAAATATGATTTCGCGGCGGCAGATGATAAAACCATCAAAAAACTGAATAATAATTATAGGGGGGTATATGCACTGGCAAAAGGCTCGCCTGCGCTGGCGGTTAATGTTTATAATAAAACTGGGTATACGCCATCGGTTTTAAAAGAATTGAGCGATATAAAAAAGCAGGTGGTAGCACTTAATTTAAGCAAGATGCCGGTTAAGGACGCTGAATTGAAAACCATTAGCCAGTTTGAGAACCTCCGCGAGCTTAATCTCAATTTTACCGATGTAACAGGCAGCGGGTTGAAATACCTTACTTCGTTAAAATATTTACGGTCATTATCACTTGCGGGCACCAGTTTAAACGCGCAGGATTTTAAGCAGATCATCGCCATAAAAAGTTTAACCAAATTAGCCATTTGGGATACGGGATTAAAGGACGAAGAAATACAGCAACTAAAAAAGGCGAATAAAAATTTAACCTTTATAGAAGGTTTTAAAGACGATGGCAAGCCTATCAAACTAAATGTACCGCAGTTTAAAAATTTGCAGGCAGTATTCTCAAAGCCATTTGTGTTAAATATAACCCATCCTATAAAAGGCGTTGATATACGCTACACTACCGATGGTACAGATCCTGATAGTATCAAATCATTATTATATAAACCAGGCATAACAATAAGCGATAATACAACCATAAAGGCCCGTGTTTATAAAAAAGGCTGGTACGGCAGCGATGTGGTGGCGTTTCCTTACAACAAAAGCCTTTATACACCGGATAGCATTACTTTTATTACAGGGCCGGGTGGTGTCGATTCGAAGTTGCTGATAGACAATGATCTGGGGAGCTTCAATTTTCTGGATGGCAAATGGGTAGGTTCGCAAAAGGACGAGGATGTTTTGATGCAGTTTAAAAAACCGGTGGTTCTGCATTCCATAGGGGTGAATTGTATGCGTAATATGGGGGCACAGATATTTTTACCGCTTGAAATTGAAGTTTGGGGTGGGGCTGATAAAGATAAGATGAAATTATTGAGTAATATGAAAATAGCAGGACCGTTAAAAGCCGATCAGGTAGCCATAAAAGCAATAATGTGCAAACTATCGGATGCCGCACCTGTTTTGTATTTGAAAGTATTAATCAAACCCCTGCCGAAATTACCTGTGTGGGATAAGGCAAAAGACAAGCCTTACATTTTTGTTGACGAACTGTTTTTTAATTAGTTAAACAATGGGGACGGTGCAAGTAAAACGGGTATATGAACCAGTTGAGGCAACCGATGGCAAACGCATATTGGTCGACCGTTTATGGCCGCGCGGTATGAAGAAGGAATCGGCACATCTGGATGAATGGCTGAAAGACATTGCACCCAGTACCGAATTGCGAAAGTGGTTTCACCATGATGCTGCGGAATGGCAGGGGTTTACCACCCGCTATACGCTCGAATTGAAACAAAACAGCGCGGTAAATACACTGCTTGATATCATCGATAAAAATAAAACCGTAACCCTGCTATACGGTGCCCATGATACGGAGCATAATCATGCATTGGTGTTGCTTCAGTTTATAAATGAGGCAATTAAATAAAGTGATTTAGTTGTCGGTTATTTCGTCTCTTGAAAGTTTTAATAATAAGGATATGTTTTTTTTAAGGAATACATTAGAAATACCTCAAAATTTCGTGTGTTAAACTGGCGTTAAGTTCATTTAAAAAAGACGCTTTCGCCCCTGTTTTTAATAAAGTGGTTACTGAATGTTAATATTCAGTTTATGGTAGTGCGGGTACTTTTATACCATAAAAAATCAAATCACTCCGATGAAAAAACATTACAATCTAAAAATGGCACTTCCCGGTTTGGGGGTACTGCTATTGGGCCTGGCTTTTTCAAGCTGCGGAAAAAATGACAGATCCAACCCTGCAGACATTAAAAAAGTGGGCCACGTAGTTGTTATCTACCTGGAAAACCACAGTTTTGATAATCTGTACGGTTCATTCGCAGGTGCTAACGGTTTGCAAAATGCGAATGCATCGAACGAAACCCAGGTTGATGCTACAGGTACACCCTATACCGTATTGCCTGCTATACCCGGTACACCGACTTTCCCTACCAACCTGCCAAATGGTATTTTCAACATCGACCAATATGTGGCTAACGATGTAATTACGCAGGATGTTTTGCACCGTTACTACCAGGAGCAAATGCAGATAGATGGTGGCAAAATGGATAAATATGCTTTGTATAACAGTAACTCCGCCGGTTTATCGCAAGGCTATTACAATACCAGTCTTTTATCTTTATTGTCAATAGTACAGCAATATACCCTGTGCGATAATTTTTATCACAGCGCTTTTGGCGGTTCGTTTCTTAATCACCAATGGCTTATCGCTGCGGCAAGTCCAACCTTCCTGAATGCGCCAACCAGCATAGTTGCAACTGTTGATGCAAACGGTAAAGTACTTACCGATGGCGCGGTTACCCCTGACGGTTACGTGGTAAATACCAGCTTTACGGTAAACACTCCACACCCTGCAACTGCCCCGGTTGCAAATTTAGTGCCTGAACAAACCAACCCTACCATTGGCGACAGGTTGAGCGACAAAAACGTATCATGGGCATGGTATTCAGGCGGATGGAATAATGCAATAGCAGGTACCCCTGATGCAACATTCCAGTTCCATCACCAGCCGTTTGCTTATTATAAAAACTATGCTGACGGTACACAAGGCAGGAAAGACCACCTAAAAGACGAAACCGAATTTATTGCGGCTGCTAAAGCAGGTACATTACCTTCAGTATCGTTTGTAAAACCGTTAGGTTTAGATAACGAGCACCCGGGCTATTCAGATGTAGCTTTGGGCGAGAACCATACTGTTGAATTAATAAACGATGTGCTTAACGGCCCTGATGGAAAAGATGCTGTTATCATCATCACCTATGACGAAAACGGTGGTTTCTGGGATCACGTTGCGCCGCCGGTTATAGACAAGAAATGGGGCCCTGGTACACGCGTTCCGGCTATCATCATCTCTCCTTTTGCCAAAAAAGGATATGTTGACCATACTCAATATGAAACAGTGAGTATCCTTTCTTTCATAGAAAAAAGATGGGATCTGAAACCGTTGGCAACACGCGACCAAAATGCAAACCCGCTTACTAACGCATTTAAGTTTTAATGCGCTAAGCAACATTTGATAAAAGTATTTACAAACCAGGGAACAGCTTATCCGGCTGTTACCCTGTTTTGTTTTTAATAGCCAGTCTGATCATTTCTGATGAAGAAATTTATTTTAATAGCTGTAATCTTCTTAGTTACCATCGGGTATTCGTTGTTTTCGTGCCATTCACTGTCGATAAGCCGGGAAAAGCAAATAGCCAGAACGCTTGATGCACAGGTAGACAGCTTTGATGCCGCCCGCGTTAAACTGCTTGCCGCCGCTGAAAACCCCAATGCCAGCGAAAAGCAATTGCAGGATTTATTTTTGCAAACCCGGCTGGCCTATAAAAAATTTGAATGGGCATCGGAATATTTTAATCCTGCCGCATCGCGGTTTGTGAACGGGCCGCCGGTGCAGGAGATAGAAATGGGCAGCGGGCAGGTGTTTCAACCCGCAGGCTTGCAGGTTATTGAGGGTTACTTATTCCCAAAGTATGATCCAAAACAAAGGGCGGCACTTATACAACAATTAAAATTACTGCAAATCGGGATAGGCAAATACAAAGGCTACTTTACCAATATCGAGATATTTAACTGGCAGGTATTCGATGCAACAAAACAAGAAGTTTTCAGGGTGCTATCATTGGGTATAGCCGGTTTTGATAATCCGCTTACCTTGAAGTCATCCGATGAATCCATCGCCTGTTTGGAAAGTGTAAGAAACGCTATTTCGCTTTATGAGGATACCGTTGGTAATGAAAATTTACCAGCGCAATTCAATTCGGCCATAAAATACCTTAAAAGTAATACCGATTTCGATTCGTTCGACAGGGCGGCTTTCATCACCAACTATGGCAACCCGATCACCACAAGTATGAGCAATTTGGAAACGAAGTTGAACTTTAAACTTACTAGTTATAACCGCCTGCTCAACATGGATGCAAAAACTATGTTTGAAAAAGGCGCTTTTAATCCCAATGCCTTCACGCCGGGGTTGGATGCCTTTGCTACACCGCAAAGGATAGCTTTAGGCCGCGTACTTTTTTCTGATCCTGTTTTGTCTGGCACGGGAACACGTAGCTGTCAATCCTGTCATCAACCTGAAAAAGCATTTACGGATGGATTAGTGAAGAATACGGTTATCGATAATAGTCATAAACTGATAAGAAGAAATACGCCAACGCTAATAAATGCTGCATTGCAACCCGCCCAGTTTTATGATCTGCGGGCCGATAACCTGGAAAACCAGGCACTTGCCGTTGTGGGTAACCAAGATGAAATGCACGGCTCAATGAAAATGGCTGCACAAAAGCTGTGGCAAAATAAATCGTACCGGCAATTATTTGCAGCAGCATTCCCGAAAAAGGACAGGATGGATATTGACACTTTAGAGGTGATGAATGCCATAGGATCATACGTGCGTAGCCTGGTGATGCTCAACAGCCGCTTTGATGATTATATGCGCGGCAATAAAGTGGCGATGAACCAGCAGGAAATAAACGGCTTCAATTTGTTTATGGGTAAGGCCAAATGTGGTACATGCCATTATATGCCGCTGTTTAACGGCTCGTTCCCGCCGCGATTTAATATAATTGAGAGCGAAGTGATAGGTGTGCCCGAAAGTGCCGCAGAAACAGGTATTGATACCGATATGGGACGGTATGACATATTAAAAACTCCCGCATTTAAACATGCATTTAAAATAACCACTGTACGCAATGCCGCCCGTACGGCGCCGTACATGCACAATGGCGTATTCACAACGTTGGAGCAGGTGGTTGATTTTTACAACAAAGGCGGTGGCGCGGGTTTGGGTTATAAGGTAGATAATCAAACCTTAGCATTAAATAAACTCAACCTTTCCAAAAAGGAATGCGATGAACTGGTATCCTTCATCAAAAGCCTCGACAGTAAAATGAATTAATTGAATTTTGTGGCGTGTAGCTGCGCTTTATAGGTGCTGGGGGTTATGCCCTCTAACTTTTTAAATGTTCGGCTAAAATAATTCAGGTTGTTAAAGCCTGCCTTAAAACACGCCTCCGATACGCTGTTGTATGGGTTGCTCATTAGTTGCTTGGCAAAATTAACACGCTGTTTGATAATATAATCAACCGGCGATATACCCATCTCGTGCTTAAACGCCCGGAAAAAGCTGGCCTTGCTCATAAAGGCTACCTGGCTTAAAGCGTCAATACTTAATTTCCCGGTGATGTGGTTATTGATATAATCAACTACATAAGCAAAACGGCTGTTATTGTCGGCAATCAAGGTATTTTCGCTTACCTCGTGCAGGTTTTGCATTTGCATAATGCGCACCAGCAGTTCCTTAAGGGTTAGCCCGGCCAGTATATCTTTAGTTAAGGCGTCGCCGGTACTTATGCGTATAAGCTTGTTGATCAGTTGCGCCAGTTCGTAATTATTAAAAAAATGGAATTGGTTGTAATTCAACCGCCATGCCTTATTATCCTCACGGGGGTAATTGTCGTTTAAAAAATCAATGGTACTGGCAATTTCGGCGTGTGCTATGGCCAATGCTGTGCATTGCGAGGGTTGCAGCGCTGTGGCTTCCGGGAAATCAATGGTCATGGTGATATTGGGCGGCACTATCACGGTTTCGCCCGGCAGGTAATCAAAGCCGGGCTTATCAAATAAATGCATCACCTTTTTGCCGCGCAACATGCTGGTAATTACCAGGTCGCTAAAAGTTAACGGAACCAGTTCACTACGCTGGTAAGTTTCAAAAATATTCAGCTCACAATGGTTCATGGTATAGGCCTTCCGGTTCTCTACCAGGTTCATAAGCTCTCGGCCTTTTGAAAGGTTAAGCGGCGTTAACAGGTTTTTATTGGCCATCAGGATGATGAAATCAGGTACAAATTAGGCATAGTTATGTTCACAAACAAGTAGTTGCAATTTTTGCCACTATCGTGCTATTAATTGATGCAATAGTGCAAATGGCAAACTTCCGTCCGCGCTAACTTAGCCTAACCAATTATATTAAAAACGGAAAATTATGAGCGCTATTGCGAAACCTTCTTTTAAAAAGAAGTACGACAATTTTATTGGGGGAAAATTCGTCCCCCCGGTCAAAGGAGAATATTTTGATAACATTTCACCCATCGATGGCAAGGTTTTTACGCAAGCCGCACGATCGACAAAAGAGGACGTTGAACTGGCACTTGATGCGGCTCATGCAGCATTTTCCTCATGGGGAAAAACCTCAGCTGCGCACAGGGCATCGGTACTCAACAAAATAGCCGATGTTATTGAGGCCAACCTCGAATACCTTGCCGTAGTTGAAACTATTGATAACGGTAAAGCCATCCGCGAATGTCGTGCCGCCGACCTGCCTTTAGTGATAGACCATTTCCGCTATTTTGCTGGCGTGATACGGGCCGAAGAGGGTGGTATATCTGAACATGATGAATATACCGTTTCTATCTGCCTTAACGAACCACTTGGTGTGGTCGGTCAGATCATCCCCTGGAACTTCCCTTTATTAATGGCTACCTGGAAAATAGCCCCGGCACTGGCCGCCGGTAATTGCTGCGTAGTAAAACCTGCCGAGCAAACGCCAACATCAATCATGGTATTGATGGAACTGATACAGGATGTGCTGCCCCCGGGCGTACTTAATATCATAACCGGCTTTGGCCCTGAGGCCGGTAAACCGTTGGCATCTTCACCGAGGATAGCCAAGGTTTCATTTACAGGCGAGACCACCACCGGGCGTTTAATTATGCAATACGCTTCAGAAAATTTAATTCCCGTTACAATGGAGCTCGGTGGTAAATCGCCTAATATTTTCTTTGAATCTGTTGGCGATGCCGACGACGAGTTTTTTGATAAAGCCATTGAAGGCGCGGTGATGTTTGCGCTTAACCAGGGCGAGGTTTGTACCTGCCCGTCGCGCATTTTGGTGCATGAGAATATCTATGATAAATTTATGTCGAGGGTGATAGAGCGTACCAATGCTATTAAAATGGGTGACCCATTGGCAGCAGATACCATGATGGGCGCGCAGGCATCGAACGATCAGTACGAAAAGATACAGTCGTACCTCAAGATAGGCCGCGAAGAAGGCGCCGAAGTTTTGTGCGGCGGCGAAATACAGCACTTAGGCGGCGAACTGGAAGGCGGCTATTACATCAAACCGACCCTATTCAAGGGCCACAACAAGATGCGTATTTTCCAGGAAGAGATATTCGGCCCGGTAGCATGCGTTACCACATTTAAAACTACCGAAGAGGCCATTGCCATAGCTAATGATACATTGTATGGATTAGGCGCAGGTGTTTGGACACGTGATGCACACGAATTATACCAGGTGCCACGCGCTATTTTAGCAGGTCGTGTTTGGGTGAATAATTACCACGCTTACCCGGCACACGCACCGTTCGGTGGTTATAAAAAATCGGGTTTTGGGCGCGAGAACCACAAAATGATGCTCGGCCATTATCGCCAAACCAAGAATATGCTGATCTCGTATAATAAGAATAAACTAGGCTTTTTTTAACTGATCTTATAATTGGCTATTGCGGGAAACTGAGCTGATTTTACAAGCTTGGTCCGCAATGGCTTTTTTAATTTTTTACTATGGTAAAAAGAGTTTTGGTTGATAAAGATGCATCGGCGCTGATAGCGGAGCTGAAGGGGAGGTTTGGTGAGCTGATGTTTCACCAGAGTGGGGGATGTTGCGACGGTTCATCGCCGATGTGTTTTGAGAAGGGCGAATTTAAATTAGGCGGTAGCGATGTAAAGCTGGGTGAAATTGATGGCTGTGAATTTTGGATGAGCAAAGACCAATTTGAATACTGGCAGCATACACAACTTACAGTCGGCATAACCAAGGGCAGGGGCTCCAGCTTTTCAATCGAAATACCCACTGGTTTTCGCTTTATGATACACTCCCGCTTATTTGCCGACGATGAATTAAATCAATTAGAAGAGGTTGCTTTTATTGAGGACTAACTTCCCAATTCCTTCCTTACTATCGGCGCTACTTTAGTGCCATATAATTCTATCGATTTTAATACATCAACGTGCGATGTATGCCCGGTTACCAACTGCGCTACAAAACGGGTATTTTGAAACAGCTTATGCTGCTTTAATATCTTGTCAACCACGTATTGCACATCACCAACAACCAGTGGCCCGTCTTTCCGCAGGTATTCGAATGATTCCCTGTTCATGGGCGACCAGCCCCTGTCTTTACCCACACGATTCATCAGCGCTTCGTATGATGGGTAGAATTCATCCGCTGCTTGCGCGGTATTTTCAGCCACAAAAAATTGAGAGGAGATAGCCAGTTGCAGTTTGCTAACATCGTGACCGGCCTTAGCTGCCGATTCGCGGTACAGTTCCACAAATGGCACAAAATGTTTTGGCGCGCTGCCCAGTATGGCGATGATCATTGGCAGGTTAAGGCTCCCCGCTCGTTTGGCCGATGCGGGTGTACCGCCAACGCCTATCCAAACGGGAATAGATTCCTGGTAGGGGCGGGGATAGATGCCTTGGTTTGTTACCGGTGCGCGAAATTTCCCTTTCCAGTTCAGTATTTCGTGCTTGTTTATCTCTAAAAACATCTCCAGTTTTTCGGTGAATAAGGCATCGTAATCATCCAGATCGAACCCAAATAATGGGAACGACTCAATAAACGAGCCCCGGCCGGCTATCATTTCCGCGCGACCGTTGGATATAAGATCCACAGTGGCAAAATTCTGAAATGTCCGCACCGGGTCGGCCGAACTTAACACCGTTACCGAACTCGACAAATGAATGTTTTTGGTGATGGCCGCCGCCGCGGCCATAAATATTTCAGGGGCCGATATTACAAAATCAGGCCGGTGGTGTTCGCCGAAGGCAAATACATCTAAACCAACTTCATCAGCCAATTTTACTTCCTCTAATAATTGTTGAGCCCGCTCGTGTGCATTTACCGCTTTACCGGCAACACGGTCGGGTGTAACCTCGCCAAATGTGCTTATGCCTAATTCCATGCCGCAAAAGTAAGCACAAATTGCCACAATTTGCTACCTTTACCCCGTGGCCACCCCTAACAAGACTACTAAAAAGAAACCCGTACAACGCAAGAAAAAGCCGCAGCCGCACAAGGTTTACTGGCGATTTTTGGGCGTTATTTTAGTGCTGGTAGTATTGTCGCCATTTTATTATGGCTATGTGCTCAAAACATTTTCATCGGCGTGGCAATGGGTGAGGGATCTCAGCGGCAACCCCAATTACCGCACTTACAAGAGTTTTAATATCCATATACCGTCACAATACAGCATACATGGTATTGACGTAAGCTACGCGCAGGGAAAGATCGACTGGACTAAAGTAAAGGCAATGAGTGAAGACAGCGTACATATCAGTTTCGCTTTCATCAAAGCTACCGAAGGTTTATTAAAGGTCGACCCATACTTTAAGCGTAACTGGCGCGAAGCTCCTAAGAATGGCATCATTTGTGGCCCGTATCATTTTCTTAGGGCCAATAAAAATGGCCAATGGCAGGCACGTTTCTTCATGCAAAACGTAACTGTAGAAAAAGGCGACCTACCCCCTGTTGTTGATGTGGAAACACTCGACGGCGTTAAGCCCGAGCAAATGCGCAAAGAGCTACTGGCATTTGTGACTTTTGTAGAGAATAAAACCAAAACCAAACCGATCATCTACACAGGGTTCAGTTATTATGTTGATTACCTGGCGGGATTTTTTGATGGTTACACCATTTGGCTCGCCGATTATGATCACCCCACCCTTAACGAAGCAAAACAAGTTAACTGGTGGTTCTGGCAGCACTCGGACAAAGCACGGGTAAATGGCATTTACCATGCCGTAGATTTTAACGCATTTAAGGGCGATAGCACAGCTTTTCAGCAGATGCTGCTGCATTAAAATACGCCAAAATAAGGCGTTTTAAGTCCTGAAAAGCCAAAAAAACGCCTGTTTTTTCATTAAAAACTACCCAAAAACTGACTTTTTTCACCCAAAAAGCATAAAATTTGCTGTTTTTAACGCCTTTTATTGCCAAAAAACATACTAAATAAGGCAAAAAATTGCCAAAATGAGACAGTCGTGCGACAGCACAATTGTGGAAAATGATGGATATATAACCTAACGCACTAATAGTTCGTATAAAATGTTGAATTGTAAATCTTTATGCTGTTATGGACAAATTATTAGTTGTAGACGACGACGGTATATTTCATTATATACTTAAAACCCAGATCAGGAAAACCAACCTGTTCGAAGCTACTTATATTGATGATAGTGCATTTTTTGAAAAATACCTTACCGATGTTTTGGAAAGTATTGAAGAAACCCCTGACTGTAGCCGCCTGGCTGAAAGATAGGCAGGTCATCCAGCACTACACCGCTTTTGGATTGTATCAAAAAATCACTGGTGAAAATGCAGAAGTAACCCGATTGGTTATAATCCTGCGGCACATAGTTATAAGGAATTTTAGGCGTGGCAAACAGTAACCCGTTTTTCTCAATATCTATCACCTTGTCGGCATACTCCGCCTTATTATGCCCCCTGATGAGGCTTATTTTATAATAGGCGCGGCGGTTATAGGGCATTTGGGTCGGCTTTTTACGGTATTGCGCAACAATGTCGCCCGTTTTAAATACATTAAAATGGCCTATCTCTTTATTTATCCCTTCGGGGATAAGGAAAGATGTTTCCTTATAAAACTGTTCGAGCGTGGTGGGTTCCATAGTTGTAAAATTCAAATATACGGGTTTTGTTTGTAGAGACGCAATACTTTGCGTCTTAATGGGTATTTACCAAGGCAAAATCAGAGACGCAAAGTATTGCGTCTCTACAGGAAAAAGATTTATTAAATCGGTTTTGCAGCAATATTTTATATCTCTATATTCGAAAACGGCAGTAAAACCGTCAACCCATTATGAACAGAAGACATTTCGTACAATTAGGCAGTACCGGGCTTGCCGGGCTGCTGTTTATAAAATATGCTGACGCTTATACGCCGGCGCATGAACTGGTGCATTTGCCCGGAAAAGTATTTGTGAAACTGGACGATGGTGTGCATGAACTGCATTCGGCTGATAAGCAAAACTGGAACTATAAAGGCATTACGGTTAAACTGAATTACAAAGGTAATGCGTTGCAGGTTGATGTGCATTCGCCGAATGATGCCTTGCACAATGTGCAATTAGAATGGAAATATGAAGACCCGAAATCGGCGGTCATATTGGGCGACCATTGGGAACGTAGCTATGGCGATCTGGCCTTTAAGCCTTCAGATATTAACAGAAAATTACCATGGTATTTTGTACAGCACGATGCCAAGTATACCAATTGCTTTGGCGTTAAAACAGGCTGTAACACCATTTGCTATTGGCAGGTGGGTGAAGGCTTAATGCGTTTGACGCTGGATACAACCAACGGTGGCATAGGCGTTAGCCTTGGCGACCGCGTATTGCATTGCGCTGATATTATCGCCACAAAAAATAAACCGGGCGAAAATGCCTTTTACACCGCGCACCGTTTTTGCGGGTTAATGTGTCCGGCTCCGCGATTGCCGGCTAAACCTGTGTATGGTATTAACGACTGGTATTTCGCCTACGGCAATAATTCCTTCGATCTTATTGTTAAACATACCAGCATGCTGGCCGACCTAGCGACTAACGTTAATAACCGTCCATTTTCGGTGATTGACGATGGCTGGAACGAATATGCAGCCGGTGATAAAGATTACCGTGATGATTATTCGCGCCCGAACGATAAGTTTAAGGATATGCATAAGATGGCGCTTAAGATAAAGGAACTGAGCATGCGCCCCGGACTGTGGACAAGACCGCTGAGTGCAATGCGAAGCAGCGACAAAAACCTTTGGCTCACAAGAAACATCGATCCTAAATATCCAACGCTCGACCCCAGCATTCAAGAAAACCTGGAAGCGATAAAACGCAATATCTCCATTTACAGGGAATGGGGTTTTGAAATGGTTAAGCACGATTTCAGCACCTTTGATATATTAGGGCGATGGGGCATGGATATGAAAGATGAATTAACCACACCCGGCTGGCAGTTTCACGATAACTCCAAAACCACGGCCGAAATTATCCTGAACCTTTACCGCAGTATTAGGGAAGCAGCAGGTAATATGTACCTTATTGGCTGTAATACCGTTAGCCATTTAAGCGCAGGGATATTCGAGATGCAGCGCATTGGCGATGACACCAGCGGCGAGGAATGGGCACGTACAAAAAAGATGGGTGTAAATACGCTTGGTTTCAGGCTGGTGCAACACAATAAATTTTATGCTGTTGATGGCGATTGCGTGGGCGTTACCACTAAAGTACCCTGGGATAAAAATAAACAATGGATGCGGTTATTGGCCGAAAGCAGCGCGCCGCTTATTATTTCCGTTCAGCCGGACGCGCTTGGTGAAGAACAAAAAACTTTCATTAAGCAGTGCTTTACTAAAGCCTCAAATCCGCAACCCATCGGCGAACCGCTCGACTGGCTTACTGAACAGTGGCCGCAAAAGTGGAAACTTGATGGAAAAGTGGTGAACTTTGATTGGTAGACAACATTATTTTAAAGCGAGTTCGATATAAGGACATCTATTGCCCCAGCGGGGCTATCCCTTTGTAGCCACCAAATTAATATTTTTTTTGCCTCGTCAGAGGCTACCCTTTGCGAATGGGTGGCCTCGATGAGGCAATTTTTTTTCTTAATCTTTCCTACAAAAGGGTAGTCCTTACAGGACATATTTTTGCAAACCAAAAATTATATCGTACCCAAGTTATTTTAAATGTGATCAGCCTTTATTGCAATAAAAAACTAAAACTACATGCTGCGCCATTTGTAGTACATAGGAGCATCATATCAAAAAATGAAAAAGATATTCATAGCTATAAACTTTGCCACTATACTGGCGCTAACAGCATGTGGCAGTCACCAGGCAAAAAATTACCAGAATAGTACCAATACGGTACCACCTGCTGCGGATAGCGCGGTGAAACCTGCCGATACACCCGCGCAAGGCAAACCCGATACCACTACCAAATTGGATACGATTAAACCACTATAATATTCGGTCGGTTATTTAAAATTTACTTTTTATCCAGTGCTTATGGGCTGTAAAGGTAAATCCGAAATCGAAAATTCGAAATCCGAAATCAAAAGGTATCTTTGCGCCAATGCAATTAACACAAACACCACCAGCGACCTGGGAAAAAGGTTACAATAACTATGGCCCTTATTTAAAAAATAAGTACCCCGGTCAGCGTGTGTTTAAGGTGATAGTTGATGGCGGCTTTACCTGCCCCAACCGCGACGGCTCCAAAGGTTATGGCGGCTGCACCTATTGCAATGTGGATTCATTTACCCCGTCCCCATCCCGGCAAAACCCCGGCATCCGCGAGCAGGTGATAGCAGGAGTGGAGCGCGCCCGCAACGGTAACAAGGCCGATAAGTTTATCATCTACTTTCAACCCAATACCAATACTTACGCCCCAACGCATTACCTTAAGGCTTTATATGATGAAGCGTTGAGTTATTATACTGAAGATATTGTGGGCCTGAGTGTAGGCACCCGCCCCGATTGCATCGACCTTGAAAAAATTGCTCTGCTGGAATCATATACCGACCGTTTTGATGTGGACATTGAAATGGGCATGGAGAGTATTTATAACGATACCCTGGCGCAAATAAACCGCGGCTGTACACACGACGACCTGTTGAATGCCCTGAAAATGCTGGAAAACAGCAAACTTGATGTATGCGTGCACACCATCTTCGGTTTCCCATGGGAAAGCCACGAGCAGATGCTGGCCTATGCACATGAAATAAACCGCCACCCACAAATAAAATTCACCAAACTGCACCACTTGCATATAGTGGAAGGCAGTGTAATGGGTGTAAAATACAAACGCCAGCCGTTTAAGCTATTTACGCTGGATGAATACGCTAACTTCCTTTGCGATTTCCTGCCGCTGCTGCGCCCCGATGTTATCATTCAGCGCCTGTTCGGATTATCAGATCGCGACCTGCTTATCGCACCCAACTGGCAGCTCAAAAAATCAGAGATACAGTACTACATCGACCAAAAGATATT
The DNA here is from genome assembly GCA_903915155.1 of uncultured Mucilaginibacter sp. Classification (GTDB taxonomy): domain Bacteria; phylum Bacteroidota; class Bacteroidia; order Sphingobacteriales; family Sphingobacteriaceae; genus Mucilaginibacter. The sequence continues at coordinate 8,799 of CAIWRU010000139.1, read as the reverse complement.
GGAAAGAGGTGTGGTGCAGGGGTCAAAATACATCGGATAGGGAATTTAATATCGAACACCGAACATCGAAGGCTGAATAATGAAGTTTAACTTCGACATCCGATATTAAGCATTCAGTATTCGATATTGACAAAACTGTCCCAACCCCAGCCCCATATTTTCCGTATACTATCCCGAAAAATATTTAATTTAGGACTAAATAAACCACCGTTTTGTCAAAACGCAGCGATTCAAAATATATTCCGGCGCTAACCGGGGTGCGTGCTATGGCAGCCTACCTGGTATTTATATCGCACTACTGCTATATATTTGATGCCACGTTCCCGCCGTTGTTGCAGCGTTTTTTTGGCGAGTTCCACATTGGGGTGTCTATTTTCTTTGTGCTGTCGGGTTTCCTTATAACATTCAGGTATTACGATAAATTCAGCGGACTTTCGAAAGACTGGTTCCTGCAATACCTCAAAAACCGTGTGGCGCGTATTTACCCCATGTATTTCCTGCTTACCATAGCGGCCTTTGTTTACTATTATTTCAGCAAAGATGTCAGCATACTAGGCGGCGAAAAAAACGCCAATGTAAGCCCTATCACCCTGCTGATATTGAACGTTACGTTCATACGCGGCTTCTTCTACCAGTTTTGGGATTCGGGAATAGCGCAGGGCTGGTCGCTCACGGTGGAGGAATGTTTTTATTTTTCAGCGCCCGTCATTTTCTTAATCGCTAAACGGTACGGCAAATTTTACATACAACCTGTTGTAATTACACTTTTTGCTGTGGTAATGGTGATGATCTTCGGACCCATTAACTGGCATGGCTTCTTCGGCAACTTTACTTTTGTAATGCTGTTTACCTTCTTCGGCAGGTGTTTCGAGTTTTTTGTGGGTGTGCAATTAGCCAGGATCATGCTGAAAAAAGGGTTCGAACGCACCACCAAAATACCATTTACTTACGGCGGTTTTATATTAATATTTGCTTGCGTGCTAGTTATGGCATTCCAACCAATACCAAAAGGTTGGGCCGCAGGGTTAGAGAGCCCGGTGGGTATTATCACCAATAATTACTTTTTATGTATAGCGGTATCGCTGTTTTTCTACGGTATTTTAACCGAAACCACTACCTTTAAAAAGTTCCTGCAATTGCCGTTTATCGAACTATTGGGAAAAAGCTCGTACATATTTTACCTGGTGCATTTGGGCTGGATGGATACGCTGATAAAAAATGCCTGCGATAGTTTAAACGATTGGGTGTTTAATTTGTATGATAAATGGGGTGTCGAATGGCACTCGCCGTTTGAGTATGACTGGCTGAACCTGGTGTATGCTTTTATCGTACTAAATATAATTTCGGTAACGTTGTTTAAGCTGATAGAGGAACCTTTGAACCATTATATACGTAAATCAGATTTCCTGATAAAAAATAAACCCCGCAACCCTGAAAACGAAGCGGCAAAGATCAGTGCATAATTGAATATGAGCCTAAAAAATATACTTAAATACATAAGCGCGATGATTTGCGTGTTAGCCATAACAGGTATAACAACTGCATTGGCACAAGATAAAGATGATAGTGATGGTGCCAAGGGCGGCAAAGAAGTGTCGACCACGCTTATACCGGGCAGTAAAACCGGGACATTTGACGAGAAGGCCAAATTTACCTACGTGGTAAATAACCCTACCGATGATGAGCAAGTGGGCAAGGTATCGTACCAGGTTTTCACTATGAAGGGTGAGAAACTGAACGGCCAAACCATACCTGTTAAAATTGGTAAAAACAGCAACGGCAGGTATGATTTTGAGATACCCGAAGCCAAAGCCGGTTTTTACAAGGTGAACTTTATGGTGAACGTTACTGATTATGACGATACCACCATCCGCGCCTTTGGCATACGGCCGAATGAATTGCGATCGAATTATGCCAAACCTGCCGATTTTGATCAGTTTTGGGACAACGCAAAGAAAGAACTCGCCGCTGTTCCGCCCAATTTTAAAGTAACCTATCTGCCCGATTCAACCCGCGATAACCGGAAGGTTTATTTGTTCGAGATGAAGTCGTTGGATAATATTACTATCCGTGGATATTTAACTGTACCAAAATTAGGAGGCAAGAATAAAAAGTTTGCCGTACTGTTAGGCTTGCCGGGTTATCAGGTTGCGCTTCCGCCTATGTTTGGTACAGATAACGACCTTGCTATTATCACACTTAATGTGCGTGGGCAGGGCAATAGCCGCGATGTGATACACACCCAGCGCGATGAATACATTTTTTACCATATCGACGATAAAAATAAATACGTAATGCGCGGTGTGATCATGGATTGTGTGCGTGCCGTTGACTTCATATTCAGTCGCCCCGAGCTTAACCACGACCAGATCATTGTATCGGGCGGCAGTATGGGTGGCTTCCTGGCAATTGCTACTGCAGCAGTTGATCATCGTGTAGCGCTTTGTTCGGCACAAAACCCTATCCTAAGTGATGTAAATAATTTGGATGGCGAGGTGGACTGGCCGTTGATCGACATCCGTAAATACATTAGCGCCAGGCCGGCTTTAAGCTTTAGCAAAGTGATGCATAACCTGGATTATTTTGATACCAAGAACTTTGCTACCATGATAAAATGCCCAACCCTATTAGGTATGGGTTTGCTCGACCCGATTGTGCCGCCAAACAATGCATATGTTGATTATAACAACCTTTCATCAAAAAAGCACCTGATCATCTTCCGAGACCTTGCGCACGAAGTAGGCTACCCTTACAAAGTTTATGAGGGCCGGTGGATGCGCGATACATTTGGATTGTTTTAACAGCTATTTTTTAATGCCAAACCGAAGAGTGTTTATTACGTATAACAACAAAGCATCAGCTATAATTACAAAGAATGATATGACATTTACCAGGCCCGTACTAAAATATCTGCTGGTTATTATCCTAATCACTATCGCAACGCAAAACCGCGCCCATGCCGGCGGTTTCCCGTTACGGCCCGGAAGGCTGCTGATACAGCCGTCGGTTAGCTACTTTTTTGCTAATAAGGAATGGGATTCGACAGGGGTAAAAAAGCCTTTCCCTGCAAATGGTAAGTTTAATTCGGTACTCATATCCATGTATGCCGAATATGGCATATCACGCCGTTTCAGCGTAATTGCTCTGGTGCCTTATACTACTAATAACTTTACGCAAACAGGCTTCAGTCAAAGTTATTCGGGCCTTACCGACCTTGAAACTGGGATCAAGTATTACCTGGCTAATATTAATTATATCTACTATTTCTCATTACAGGGCACAGCCATAACACCCATGTACAAAAATACTGCGGGTCAGCCTGATTTAGGTTATGGCGAAGAAGGAGCGGAGCTTAAGCTTTCGTTTGCAGGCAGTGGTACATTATTTAACCGCAATTATTATTTTGATTTAGATAATGGCATAAGGCAATATTTTGGCGACCAAGGCCCGATACAGGACAGGTACAATGCTACATTCGGCTTAACGCTCGATAAGCAGTTTAAGGACCAGATATCCGTTTCATTTGGCGGCTTTTATACCACCAGCGACAATAAGAAATTTAATTTAGAGAATCCGCTTGCGAGTAAAAATTTTCAGTTTCAACAGGTCTCCCTTAGCTACGGCCATTCATTTACACGCACATTCTCAGTGTTTTTAACCGGCGGCCAATTTATATCAGGGCGAAACACCGGTGTTGGCACCAGTGGTTCAGTAGCGTTATTATACAGGCTTGGGAATTAATTACGGGGAGCCGGAGTTTTCAGCCAGTCGAATACTGTTTTTATGGTAATGATGGTGGCTATACCCATAATAACATCAGCAATTTCCGAACTGTATTTAAAATCCGCAAAGCGCAGGTAGATACCTACTAAGCCAATAACTATACCAGCAATTATTACTTTTACAAATGGTAACGATCTGTCTTCGGATTCTTCGTCTATCAAATTCATATACTATATTATTGATAAGGCAAAAGTATAAATGTTTGCTGTAAATAGCTAATCTGTTTTAAACAATTTTCAGGATTATACGCAGCTAAAAATCCCTTTTGTGAAATTGGCTTTAAAAAAGTGTAACTACCTGTAAATTACAACTAAACCTTTTATAAACAAAACTCGTAAACCTGCTTGTAGATTTTTTATAATTTTTCAGGGTTTGGTTAATGGTTCCCTCGACAGGTGGCTGCCGGGGGGATTTTTTTTAGTACGCAATCGTATTAAATCCCTAATCAGTATATCATTGCGAGCGTAGCGAAGCAATCACTTGAAGTTTAACATCAACATACACAATACGCAATTGCCGCACTACGTTCGCAATGACAAAATATTATCAGTCTACAAAGGCAAATGCAACTTTGTGTTTTTCTGCTTATACCACCTCACAGCAACCCATACCCCAATCGCAGCAATAATCAATACCCAAATATTTGCCAATAGAATTACCAACTCTTTAAATAAGGACCAGCCATCGCCAAAAGCAATAAGCAACGTGTTGCCAAAGGGCAGTTTATAGGTGTCCGGGTCGTCATTAACTATAATTTCTTTGCTTATAGTATTGCTTTGGTAAAAATCAAGGTTGATCACGCTATATTTTACCGCATCATCAATTTTACGGTTATTTATCTGTTCATCTACCAATCCGTCCTTCAGGTCGAGCACAGCGTCGGGATTTTTGAATACAACACGACCTGCTTTTTGCTGACTTACTAATTCTTTCCGGCTGTTCAGTTTCATTTGCGACGATAAATAATCCAGCGACTTATCTTCAATATCCATTCGGCGCACATTTACATAAATACTCATGTGGCTAACCACATCTAAAAATTCCTCTATTTTTTCCGATGGGATCTTTACCGTCATAGTAGCATTGGTGTTAAACCGCGATACCCGCATTACCGAATCATTATTCAGCCGCGTATCACTTGTTTGCTCGTCCGATGCTGTCATGTCGTGATGCATAACCATGCCGTTATATTTTGTAGTGAGGCCGGTTATATTTTCACTGGTTTGTTCAACATTTTTTACTTTGAAATGCATGTCGGCTGTTTTTACCAGCTTTGCCTGTTGCGGGGAAACACTGTCTGCCGCTACCAGCGCGCTATCCGAACTTGAAGCATTTAGAGCTTTGTAATTCCCGGCTTTTTTGCATGAGACTGCCATCACCGCTCCGCAGAGCAGTATAATTAAAATCCTGTTTTTCATGATGTTATGTGGTTTTGATATTAATACTGCGAAGGGTAAAAAGGTAACCCATGAGATATTAACAGGAATATAAAGGTGAGCTAAATTTATAAAAGCCGTATCCCTGGTATAAACTGGAAGTGCCTTTTATTAAAAGTATATAGGGGCAAATGGTAATATAAAGCAGTTGCTGCAATAAGTGTATCTGCTATGCCTGGTCGGTGGCTTAACGTTAGTGTTTTGAAGAGATCAAGAAAGATGTCTGAAATCTCATTATTGATAGGTATGATAGTATACTTACTTAATTGTTTTTCAATTTTTTTAAGATCGGCCTTATCTTTTGCACCAACCATAAATTCAGCGGCAGTAATGCTGCTGATATAAAAAACACTTGCTTGTAAGTTTGCTGTTTCCTGTTTTACGACTTCATTACCCCTATAAAGTTCAATAAGAATATTTGTATCGAAAATTACCATTTTGCAGGCCAGGCTTTATTTCTTATTTCTTCAATAGAAGGGAAATCGGGTGCATCGCCAAAGTTTTCAAATAATTCTTTAACGTCAATTTTCTTCCCGACAGGAGGGTTTGGATAAGCATTCAAAGCCGGGTCGTTAATTTCTACAACAGTCACCTCCACTTTTTTGCCGAAAAACTTTTCCGGCATTTCAATGCTGTGATTTTTTTTATCCGGAACTAAAATCTGCCTGTACATTTGTTTTTGTTATACTCAAATATACAAAAATCATTTCTTTAAAATAAATTCCGTCCCCCAAAACAAAAAGGGCTCCGATAAAATCGGAACCCTTCGTTCTTTATAATAGCTCAGTTATTTATTATCTCTTATGCACCTGATAAAGCTGCAGCGCCGCTCACAATTTCTGTAAGCTCGGTGGTGATGGCTGCCTGGCGTGCCTGGTTGTATGAAAGCTTTAATGCTTTTAACAGCTCTCCGGCGTTATCAGTGGCCTTATCCATTGCGGTCATACGTGCACCATGCTCTGAAGCATGGGAATCAAGCACTGCCTTGTAAAGCTGTATTTTGATGTTCTTTGGTATCAGTTGCTCCACAATAGCTTCCTGCGATGGCTCAAGTATGTAGTCAACCTGCATACCTTTTGGTGCATCTTTAGTTGCTTTGGCAGGGTCAGCCTTTGGCGCTTTTGGTACAGGTAACAATTGCTCGGCGGTAAGTATTTGTACCGCAGCATTGCGGAACTGGTTATAAACCAATTCAACACGGTCGTAGTCGCCTTTTACAAAACCTTCCATAATGCTTTCGGTAATTTTCGAAACATTTAAAAAGTTAAGCTCAAGGTATACATCATTATTGTTGCCAATAACGTTGTATTTACGCCTGGTATAATATTCCTGTGCTTTTTTACCGATAGCTACTATTGATACATTGCCTGCGTTTAGCTGACTGGTGTATTTTTCGGCAATAATATTATTGGCGGTTTTAATAGCATTCATGTTAAAGGCACCCGCCAAACCACGGTTGGAGTTTACCACCACTACCAGTACTTTGTTAGGCTCGCGCTCCGCTAAATAAGGCGAAGAACCATCTTCCAAACTTGCCGATAGATTTGCCAGCAGTTGCCCAAGCTTATTGGCATAAGGGCGCAGCGCTACAATGGCGTTAGTGGCACGCTTTAACTTAGCAGCCGAAACCATTTTCATGGCCTTGGTGATCTGCTGCGTTGAGCTTACCGACGTTATCCTGTTTCTTACTTCTTTTAAATTAGCCATTCTTTTTATAGAGTCTTAAGTCTGAAGTCTTAAGTCAGGAGTCTATTTTGGACTCTCGACTTAAGACTCAAGACTAATAACTTAATTAGTACTTTCCAGAAAGTTCCTTAGCAACTGTTTCCAGTACGGTGGTTACTGAATCATCCAGTTTACCTGCTTTTAATGCTGCAAGTGTTTCCGGGTGGCGTTCCTGTAACTGGTTGGTATATTCAGCTTCGAACTCACGTATCTTGTTCACAGGTACATTACGCATCAGGTTTTTGGTGCCTAAGTAAACCATAGCTACCTGTTTTTCAACTGTTACCGGTGAGTACTGGCCTTGTTTAAGCATTTCCACGTTACGCGCACCTTTGTCAAGTACATTTTTGGTTGATGCATCAAGGTCAGAACCGAATTTCGAGAAAGCCTCTAATTCGCGGTATTGTGCCTGGTCAAGTTTTAAGGTACCGGCAACTTTCTTCATTGATTTTATTTGCGCGTTACCACCCACACGTGATACCGAGATACCAACGTTAATGGCCGGCCTAACACCCGCGTTAAATAAGTTCGATTCAAGGAATATCTGACCGTCGGTAATTGAAATTACGTTGGTTGGTATATAAGCCGATACGTCACCCGCTTGTGTTTCGATAATTGGAAGCGCGGTTAATGAACCACCACCTTTAACTATTTCACGCAACGACTCTGGCAAATCATTCATATCCTTTGCGATAGAATCATTCTGGTTGATTTTAGCGGCACGCTCTAATAAACGGCTGTGCAGATAAAATACGTCACCCGGGTAAGCCTCGCGGCCTGGTGGGCGGCGTAGTAATAACGATACCTCACGGTAAGCAACAGCTTGTTTTGAAAGATCATCATAAACGATCAAAGCTGGCCTTCCGGTATCGCGGAAGAACTCACCGATAGCAGCACCTGCAAATGGCGCGAAGAACTGCATAGGAGCAGGGTCGGCAGCACTGGCGGCAACTACTATTGAATAAGCCATTGCACCATTTTCTTCAAGTGTACGAACGATGTTCGCAACGGTTGAAGCTTTCTGGCCGCAAGCTACATATATACAAAATACCGGTTTGCCGGCTGCATAAAATTCTTTTTGGTTGATGATGGTATCGATACAAACCGCGGTTTTACCTGTTTGCCTGTCGCCGATAACCAGCTCACGTTGTCCGCGGCCGATTGGGATCATGGCATCGATAGCTTTAATACCGGTTTGCAAAGGCTCGGTTACCGGCTGGCGGTAAATTACACCAGGCGCTTTACGCTCGATAGGCATTTCGTAGGTTTTACCTGCAATAGGGCCTTTACCGTCAATTGGCTCACCTAAGGTGTTTACCACACGGCCAAGCATGCCTTCGCCAACGTTGATAGAAGCAATTTTGTTGGTACGTTTTACGGTGTCGCCTTCCTTAATATTGTCCGACTGTCCCAGTAATACAACACCCACGTTGTCTTCTTCAAGGTTAAGCACGATACCCTGTAAGCCGCTGTTAAATTCAACAAGCTCGCCTGATTGTACTTTGGTTAACCCATAAACACGGGCAATACCGTCGCCTACCTGCAGTACGGTACCTACTTCTTCTAATTCAGATTCTGACTTGAAGCCGGCTAATTGCTGACGCAATATGGCTGAAACTTCATCTGGCCTTACATCTATCATTTTTTAATTTATTTAGCGTTTAATTACTTAGGGCCTTTTGGGCGAATTCTTTTCTTAATTTCTTTAAATCACTGGCAATGCTGGTATCAATTTGCCTGTCGCCAACGGTTAAAATAAAACCACCTATTAATGAAGGGTTTACTTTTTCCTCTAATTTTATGGTACAGCCAGTAGCCTTTTTCAAATCGGCTATTAAAGCCTCCTTGTTTGCTT
>CAIWRU010000138.1 GCA_903915155.1 uncultured Mucilaginibacter sp. | reverse complement strand
CTAAGCAAAAAGACCAAAGCTAAAAGCGATTATTGCTCCTTGCTTTGGTCTTTCTGCTTTAAACTTTCAACTTCGGCCTTACTTGTGTTTCTTATGTACAACCAGCGCCTTAAATTTATGCTGATCCATTTGACGAACTAAAGCCTTTTGCTGCGGTATGGTGAACAACTGTTTGCCAGCTAACAGACTTTGTACCTGCGGCTTGTTTATAGCATAAATGCCGGTTTTAACATAGTTAAGAGCGTGTGCCAACAGCGATTCTGTCGAGTCGCCAAAATCTTTGGTTACGTCATCGCCTGCAAGGTAGCCTTTGTATGAAGGTGAACCTGGTGCCATTCCTGCATAATAATCACCCTGGTTTGCAGAGTTCTCTACATATATCTGCGGCGAGTACAAAATATACTTACCATCAGAACCAAGCGGGATAGGTATCTCTCCTACCGGCTTGCCATAAGTAGTGTCCCCTACCAATTCTACATCCAGTTTGGGACGCAAGTTATTTATAGTTAATTCGCTTGATGAAGCAGTGGCACTGGTTACAATAAAAAACACCCGGTTAACATTCAACGACAACGCCTTATTAAAACCCACCTGGTTATTTGAAGGCGCGAAATCAGCGGTGGTAAAACCAAATTTCTTATCTATTAAAGGTGATTTTCCACCTTGTAAATTGCTGTTAAAATAAGTGGTATACATTAAAGTGCCTGTTGATGATGAGGGCGCTATCAAATCGTCTAAGTATTCAGCGGTTTGACCGTCGCCACCACCATTATATCGTAAGTCAACAACCAGGTCATTAACGCCATTGGTGATAAAATAGTTGAAAGCCTGGTCTAATTTAGGTTGGGCATTGGCAATAGCCGTAAAGCTATTAAAAGCTATATACCCTACTTCGTGCCCGCTGCCTTCATTAAAAACCTTATACGTTAATACAGGGTCAACAGTATAAGTTGCTGTATTAAATGTTGCGGTAAAAGTGGTATTGTCATATTTTTTTAAAACCATGGTAATACTGTTACTGTAATAAATAGCATTAACAATAAAATTAATGGTTGAGTTGCTTGCACCATCTAAATTAGTGGTACCGTTTATGCTCATTATTTCATACCCCCTTTTTATTCCCGCCAGGTCAGCCGGAGAACCTGGATAAACGTATTTTACACGCAGGTCATTTTCAGCTATGTATATCGGTTCAAAGCCAAAATCCGCATTTGACCCACCTAACGATGCCGTAGTTGTACCATCATCAATAAATGAATACTTTGCCGAGCCCGGGTCGGGCGCATAATACTCATACGGCTTGCCGGTTGCCGGGTTTATCTTTAACTGCGAAATTGCATTTATCTCGTTACCCAAAGCCTCATAATCAGTTGAACCTGTATATGATCGGGGATTAAAAGTATTGTAAGCCGGAATGGCATCAAACCACAAATAGTCTTCTTTTTCGTAATAGTAGATCGAATCCTTATCCAGGTTAATGTAACTGGCTGTTGTGGTGTTGTTATTGTTTTTGTTGTCCTTCTTACATGAAGCTATTAAACCTGCTGATAGAATGATGGTTAAGTAAAATATTTTTCTCATGATGCCCCCCTTGGTTGTTTTTTTATGATAACGGAAATAATAGTAAGATGTTACTGTTTTATTGTAAAAATTGCGCCGCGTTAATATGGTCAATACCGCATGCCTGTGCGCAAAGTACGTCGGCCTCGGTATTTTCTATCATCACTATATCTCTTCGCTGCAAATTATGTTCTTTTAATACTAAGTGTACAATATCCGGTTCAGGCTTTGCACTCAATTCGTTTGCAAAGTAGCAAATTAAATAGTTCTCAAGGCCATGCCATTCAATATGTTTAATTTTATTTAACTGTTCTGCCGGATTTCCGTTGGTTACAATAAATATTTTTTTGCGGTCGACAACAATTTCTTGCAACAAATCAAGCATGTTTTGATACAATAATAATTTTAAAGGCACTTTTGCCGTCACACACAAATACTCAAAGTTTGCGCGGTATTTTTCATTTAGTTGAT
>CAIWRU010000137.1 GCA_903915155.1 uncultured Mucilaginibacter sp. | reverse complement strand
TAGCGATGGGTTTTAAACCCATCGCTATAAAATAAATATGGTTTTTTTTGAATTAAACTGCCGGCACTTCCGGGTGCGGCTCAGTAGGTACATGCTTCATTTTCTTTTCAGCAAAAAATAATGAGATCAACAAACCAAATCCGATCAAGAAGAACAGATCAAGCGTAAGTGCCGCAACGCGCATTTCATGACTGATTGCTTCAACAAAAGAAAAACACAGTAAGCCTACAACTATCGCGCTTTTTTCGGTCACATCATAAAAGCTGAAGTATGATGCCGTATCGGGAATATTTGGCGGTAGATATTTGGAGTAAGTTGATCTTGATATAGCCTGTACGCCACCCATTACCGCGCCCACTATCACAGCGGCAACAAAAAACTCGGGAATGCTAGTAATAAAATAAACGGAAAGGCATAATACCGTCCAAATACCCACTACCCAAACCAATGTACGCACATTACCATATTTTTCTGATAATTTGGAAATACCTGCAGCCCCTGCAACGCCTACTACATAAATAATAAGAATAATAATGATTAGTGTATCATCAGGCATATGTAATTCCTTCGATGCAAACTGTGCGGCAACCAGCATAATGGTTTGTACGCCTACAGAGTAAAAGAAAAATGATGAAAGGAAGCGGCGTAGCAAAGGCATGGTTTTTACTTTTTGAAAAACTTTACCCAATTCTTTAAAACCGCCTGTTAATACGTTATAGTTATGTTTTCCGGGGTTAGGCTCGCCTTTCGGCAATAACCTGAATGGAATGATAGAAAAACCCATCCACCAAACAAATACGATAATAAAAGTTATACGTGCAGGCAAAGAATCATTTTTTGGGTCTATACCAAACCATTCTGGTTTTTCTACAATGGCCAGGCAGCACATTTGAACTACAAGGCTACCCACATAGCCATAAATAAATCCTTTTGCACTAACATTATCCTGTTTTGCTTCACTGGCTATTTGCGGTAAATAAGAATTATAAAAAACAAAACCGCCACAATAGCCTATACATGCAAGTGCAAAAAATATTAGCGGCATTTCAAGTGATGGTATCCCATGCTCAACGGGCTTAAAAAAGAATAATCCTGCACATGACAATGCACCCAACCAGGTAAAAAACTGTAGGTAGCGCTTTTTATTCCCCTTGTAATCGGCAATTGAGGTGAGTATTGGCAACATTAATACAATAAGAAGATAAGCTATACCCAACACAAAATTTGATAATACAGTGTTTACAAATTCAAAACCAAAAAAAGTTACTTTATCACCGTTAGGATTATGCCAGGTAGTATAATACACGTAATAAAAAGGAAATATGGTTGTTGTAATAACCATATTATAGGATTGATTAGCCCAATCGAACATGCACCATGCCCAGATGGTTTTTTTATTGTCTTTTTCTATCATTATGGGTTAAAAATATAGAAAAAATGGTATCTACCTAAAATAAATCGCAATTTAGGCAGCTGAAATAAACATGGACAATACCGAGCTTCGTACCGTGAACGTAACCCGTTATGTAACGCCCCTGCGCGAAGGCGGCTCGCTGCCTGCTATTGCCGAGGCCGATGACGGGTTTTTATATGTATTAAAATTCCGTGGGGCCGGTCAGGGTGTTAAAGCATTAGTAGCCGAACTCATTGGCGGCGAAATAGCCCGCAAATTGGGTTTTAAGATACCCGAAATAGTATTTGCCAATTTGGACGAGGCCTTTGGCCGTACCGAACCCGATGAGGAAATACAAGACCTACTTAAAGCCAGCGTTGGCTTAAACCTGGCGCTGCATTATTTACAGGGCGCCATAACCTTCGACGCTTCGGTTACTAAGGTTGATGCTAAACTGGCCTCGCAAATTGTGTGGCTCGATTGTTTGCTCACTAACGTGGACCGTACAGCCCGTAATACCAATATGCTGGTGTGGCATAAGGAATTATGGCTGATAGACCATGGCGCGGCATTATATTTCCACCACTCATGGCACAACTGGCTCGAGCAGGCTAAAAAGCCGTTTCTGCAGGTAAAAGATCATGTGTTGTTACAGCAGGCAACGGAACTGGATATAGTTGACCAGGAATTTAAGGCAATATTGACAGAAGAGGTCATTTTATCAATAGTAAACCTCATCCCTGATGAATGGCTGACGGGCGAATTTGGCACAACCGAAGAACACCGTGCCGCTTACGCTCAATTTTTAATAACACGGCTCGCAAATTCAGGTATTTTTGTAAAGGAAGCACAACATGCAGCAGAGAACACTATTTGAATATGCCGTAATACGCGTAATGCCCAGGGTAGAACGTGAGGAGTTCCTGAACATTGGCATTATATTGTATTGTGCCAAACAGAAGTATTTAAAAATGCTGTATGTGTTGGATGAGCAGCGCCTGCACTGTTTTTCGGGTTATATTGATATGGACGAATTGAAGGAACATCTATGCTCCTTCCAGCGCATCTGCAACGGCGATGCAAAAGGCGGCCTCATAGCTAAACTGGATATGCCTTCGCGCTTCCGTTGGCTCACCGCTACGCGCAGTACTATATTGCAAACATCAAAGGTTCACCCCGGACTGTGTGTGGATGCGGAAGAAACCATTAATAAATTATATAGCGAGTTGGTGGTTTGATGTTTGTCTTTCACCAACGCTTGATATTTAAAAACTCCATAAAAAGGTATATCGACAGTTATGGTATTGACCTTAAAGACACTATGTAATAATGGATACATCAACCACTATCATCCTAAAAAGAACAAATAATTATAATCCGGATTTCCTATCGCTCATAAAACTATTGGATGCTGATCTCGCCCTGCGTGATGGTGATTTGTCGCCAATATATTTCAAACACAATCAATTACAGCCTTTAGATACGGTTGTACTGGCTTATATTGGCAATACACCTGTTGGGTGTGGTTGCTTTAAAGCGTTTAATGCTTCTTCAGTCGAAATGAAAAGAATGTTTGTTAAACCCGGTGAACGCGGAAAAGGCATTGCAACAATTATTTTAAAAGAATTGGAAACCTGGGCCGCTGAACAGGGATACGGCAAAGCGGTGTTGGAAACAGGCGTAAAAAATACCGAAGCTGTAGCTCTGTATCAAAAGAAGGGTTATACTATAATTGATAATTATGGCCCATATATAAATATGCCGACCAGTATTTGCTTTAGCAAAAGTTTATAGCCATGCAATTTATATTTAGCGCCTGCGTTAAATCACGGATTTGGGCACCATCACGGCCCAATACATTTAACCTTATTAAATATTCATGGCAACCCAACCTAAACCACACTGTGCATTATTGTGCCTTTCTGTTATTTCATGTTTGCTAATAAGCTTTTCTTCATGTAAACAGGATAACACAAACCAGCCAATCGTTACTTTAAAGTTATCGAATGCTGCTTACAACTGGGGCGAGTTAGCCATCAACAAAAAGATCCAATCGGATGAGGTGAAATATAACGCGGCTGGTAATGTTGACGGGGTTATTACTACCGACAATAATGGAAATATCCTAAGCAACATCACGTTCACTTATTCGGGCAATAAGATAACGCTGAATACTCAATATAACGACGAATATGATCTTGATAATAGCGGAAAAGTTGTTTATCACAGTTTGAGTGATGTGCAGCAAGGCCATAACATAGTTGAAATTGAACGTTACAGCTATGACGACAACAACTATCTGAAAAAAATAACCATGAGCTTAACTTTTGATGGTGCGCCGGAAACATTCTATTCTGAAATTAACTATGTTGTTCAAAATGGCAACTATACCAAATACACGCTATCAAATACCGATAGCGGTACCGTGACCAGACAATATGTGTTTACTTATAATACTGGCAAAAAAGTAAACAGCCCGGTTTCTTTCTTCGCTCCTATTTTTGCTAATGATAGCCAATCAAATATTGATAAATATCTTAATTATGGTAAGTCGTCAGCTAACCTGCTTACAGGGGTTGGTTATTCTATTTTAAACGAGGATAAAACAATTTCAACAGGTACGCTTAATGTAGCATCGAGTGTTAATACCGATGGCTATATAACATCGCTTAATTTGGTGGGAAATGATATTGCAGGGTTCCCCACCGACAATTTGTCTCCGTTACCCCGAAGCATAAACTTCACCTTAAAATAAATTGAAAATAGTTTGTGAGGATATGCACCTCCCTAAAAGCAAAAAGAGGTCGTTTTATGAGTAATTATGAAACGGCCTCTTTTTTTAAAGTGATTTAGCCTGGTGGGCCAGCTATATATTTAGTTTCCTTTTATCAACCTCACTATCCACACCAGTAGCACCGCACCTATAAATGCAGTAACTAAGTAACCCAGGTCGCCGCCGGCGGTAATACCCAACCAACCCAGTACGGAACCACCGACCCAACCGCCTACTAAGCCTAGCAGTATATCAATAATAATTCCATAACCGTCGCCTTTCATGAATTTCCCGGCAAGCCATCCGGCAATACCGCCCAATAATAGTTGAATCAAAATGTTCATATTGTTTAAATTAAGTTTAAAGGTTGTTCGTTTATGTTAAAGAAGCTTATCAAAACCACCACCTATCCGAAAAAATGAAGTTGTAAAGTACAATCTACGCATTTAATTACAGATGAGTGAATTATCAAACGATAATAGCAGATTTTTTGATGAAACGCCGTTATGTTTCGATATATAGCAGTAAGAAGCCGATGGAATAAAGAAAGCCATCGATGAGTATAAATATCTAAACTGTATTCCGGTTATTTTATTTGCACAGTTTGTTGCGTTAAATTCCAGCCGCTGATGCTGGCCAATGGTTTATCAGGATATTGCGCCACGTCATAATCAATCACTACAGTTTTTGTTTCGCCGGGTAAAACGGATACATAATTATCGCTGTAAAAAACCGGGAGCAGCCTTTTATTGGTTTGCGCATTAACTAATGATAGTCTGTTGAAAAATGCCAGCGGCGTGTTCGGCGGGTTAGTTAAGGTTGCCTGTATTTTACCGGGGGCTATTTGTTTGGCCGATATTTGCACCTGCGAGGCCGGCATTTTTTGCAAACCGCTGTACTCCCCTTTCTCGTTAGGAACCCAGTAGATATTCTGACTGATGCATTTTTGGTTATGGTCTAATATTTCAAGATCTACAAATGCCCCATTTTCTTTTGCGGCTTGTGTGAGTTCTCTTTTTATTGAAAAATAGCGCTTGGTGGTTGTTGGTGTTACATCGGCAAAAACCTGGCTGATGAGGTTTTCCTTACCGGCCATATCATAGGTCTTCACTACCAGCATCATATTGGTGTATGCTTTAAACGTGTTGTTGGCTACCATTACTATACCATCGCCGGGGTTGTACATAATATGCAACGGCGCGCTGCCATTGTGCAAACCGTATAGACAAGCATTAGGGTCGAGGTAATAATCGTACATCTGGCCGCGCATAGCTGTCCATGGGTTTTGGGTTTTCCAGATGATTGTGCCGGTGTACCAATCCCACATATGCGAGCTAAATCCCTCCATCAGGCCACGGTATTGGTCATAGTTTACCAGCTGCGCTTTGTTGGCAAAGTCCTCAACATTTTTTGCCTTCCCGTATTTGTTAATAGAAGTATCATAGCCAATATATTTATGATATTCCCACACCGAATCAGTTTGCGTTTTCCCGGTTGATCCGTCGTATTCAGGTACGATCATGTTCTTTTCGGGCATAAACCTTTTTATCGATTCATAATCGCTTACGCCAATGGAGCCGACCTCAGAATTGAAAGGAAAAGTGCGCTGATCCCAAAAGGTTGATAATGGCTGGATACCGTAAGGCCCATCGCCATTACCACCAAGGGTATTGCGCGACATATTTTCAGAATTGGAGTATTCCACGAACCAGCGCGTATTATCCAGTTTAGGCATAACGGTGTCGCGCAGGGCTATCAAAATATCTTCGGGCGGTGTTATCTCATTTCCCCCGCACCAAATAGCCAGTGAGGGATAATTACGTACCATTTTCACCTGGTCTTCTATTGACTTTACGTACAGCGCATGGTCATCCGGGTATTTACGGCGTGTCCATTGGTCGTCAAGCTTCATTGGATCAGTCCAGCGGCCATTACAATCGCCCGAACCCCACATATCCTGAAAAACCAGCATGCCGTATTTATCGCATGCAGCATAAAACTCAGGCCGTTCTATCAGCGCCCCACCCCAAACCCTTATCAGGTTAAGGTTCATGTCGCGGTGAAAACGTATTTCAGCGTCATAACGTTTATCGCTAAACCGCAGCATTTCATCGGATATGATCCAGTCGCCGCCCTTAATAAATATCTTTTGCCCGTTCACATTTACCTGGCGACTTTCCGTGCGGTCATTCCAGTTGGTAGTTATCTGCCTTACGCCAACTTCAATATTATTTTGGTTGGATATTTTATTACCTGCTGTAACGAATTGTAATTTCAGATTATACAGGTTTTGCGGCCCGTAGCCGTTGGGCCACCACAATTTTGGATTATTAAGTGTATAGTCGTTTAACCTTACATCTTGTGTTGAATTTGGTTTTAGTGTTACTTGCTTGCTAACAGTTTTGCCATCGAGGTTGTATTCAAGGGAACCTGTTACCGGTAAACTTGTAGCATTTTCCAATTGTGCCGATACCTGTATAGTGGCCGGTTGCTGTGGGCCGTCAGGCTGCCTAATTCCCGGCACAAGGGTAACTACATGTGGGTCGATGATCTTTACCGCCCCTGTCCTTTCAATAGTTACTTTATCCCAGATGCCCGTATTACGGTCGCGGATTGGTTGTATCCAGTCCCAACCGGCAGTGTATTGTATACTTACGTTACGTGCTATGGTGCCATCTCCGCCCTGGCCACCATTGGGGTTGCCGACAACATCGGGCGGGTAAACTATAACTGCAAGGCGGTTATTACCGTTTTTAGCCAGCCATTTGGTAATGTTATACGATTGCCGCAGGAACATGCCCGAATGCAAAGTGGGATTTAGCTTATGCCCATTCAAAAATATATTACAGCTATAATTTACCCCTCGGAAATTAAGATAAACCTGGTTGCTGGCCTGTGCAGGTGCTTCGTGAAAATCCTTTACAAACCAGTAAGTATAATAATCGCGCCCTGTTTTATAAATATCGGGGATGAGATTATTGTTCATGCCATAAAATGGGTCGGGTATTTGGCTGTTATTAAGCTGGGTTGTAAGCACGGTGCCCGGCACCGTTGCTTTTTCCCATGAAGCGGTTGAAAAACCGGGCGCTGATATTTGCGCGCCGTCGGTATTTACCAGTCCGGCCTTTTTACACCTCCAGCCTGAATTTAGCTCGTACTGGTTTTGTGCGGATACTTTGATATTGATGAATGAAACGGATACAACAATGGCCAAAAGGCTGGCGAGATTCTTTTTAGAAAGCATGAGCAGTTATGTGTAATGAACGACGTTCGGAAATTATAAAAAATGCGGGGGAAAATAAAATCCTAAATTTGGATATCGTATAATTATCGCGCATAATCCTAATAAATCAACCAAAATGCACAAAGTACACTATAAATTAATTCTTTTTTTGCTTGTTATGCTAATAACCGGGCACAGCTTTGGCCAAACAAGAATAGACACACTCGAGTCTATTCCAGCCGGTGGAATTAAACAGGTTGTTACGGTGCAGGGTGACGACCGCTCAAAGCCACTGTTTCTTTTTATAACGGGCGGCCCAGGTTCGGAGGGTATTTATGAGGAAAACAAAAGCTATCTTGACGAATTAAAGAAACACTTCGTGGTTGTTGCCTGGGATCAGCGGAATTGTGGCCAAACCTTAAAGCTTAATCCATCACCTGTAAAACTGACGGTGAGGCTGTATGAGAACGACACCCATGAATTGGTTTCTGCCTTATTGAAGCAGTTCCACCAAAAAAAGATGTTTATTATGGGTTGGTCGTGGGGCACGGTTTTAGGTTTTTATATGGCCGATAAGCATCCTGAACAGGTGTATGCTTACATGGCGGTGAGTCCGGCAGTTAACCAGTGGCAAAGCGAACGCATATTATTTAGCGAGTTGAAGCAAAAAGCCGAAAAACAAAAAAACAAACGCGCGATAAATGAACTTGCAAAAGTTAAGATACCGTTTGAGAATGGTTTGCAAAATTACTACGATAGAAAATGGTTATCGATATTTAATGGCGAAACCATTGACGATACAACCGAGTTTAAAAAATACTTTACCGAAAATTCGGAAATGACGGATCTTTTTAAAGAAGCCAATTATATTAATTTAACAGTATCCCTGCCAAAAGTTAATTGCCCTATTTATTTTTTTGTAGGAAGGAACGATCATCAAACCAATTATTTGATCTCAGAAAAATATTATAAGGAATTGGTGGCGCCAAAGAAAGGGTTATTTTGGTTTGAAAAATCAGGCCATTTGATCCCGGTTACCGAGCCTAAGTTATTACAGGAAGACGTAATAACAAAGATATTGCCGCGTATAAAACTTGAAAATTAGTTAGCTGGTTAAGATTTCTTTTGCCTGTTGCAGAATTTATCCGATTACGCAATTATTAAATATTATCCTTAGCTATTACGCTCCAGTCTTTATCGCCGTAGCCTTTTTCTATCCACTTGTCCATTTCGGTCGCGATGGCGGGGATAACGGCTAAATGGGTATCCGACTGCTTCGCTTCTTCCAGCATAAGCCCGGCATCTTTACGGGCCATAGCCAGTTCCCATGAGGGACTGTCGAAATCGCCGGTTAATATTTTATTTAAACGTGCGGGCATAGCAGCTGCCGGGTTCCATGAAGCAAACAGGGTTGATAGTTCTTCACCCGAAATGCCGAGGCCTTTAGCCAGCGCCAGTGTGTCGGATATACCGGCGGTTAGGGTTAACAGGAAAAGATTACCGGTAAGTTTCATGCCTGATGCCTTGCCAGTTTCGCTTCCGAGGTTAAGCAGTTTGCCCGTCATTTTTGATAGTTCCGGTTGGGCTTTGGCAATAATATCCTGCTCGCCAGATACGAGCATAAAGCCTGTACTTTCCAACGCGTTGGGCGGCCCCATGAAAACGGGCGCGTGTAAATAGGTAATGCCTTTGGCTTTCCAATCTGCGGTTCTTTTCCTGGCCCCTTCAACCGAGGTGGTGGTGTGGTCGTAAATAATGGTGCCGGCTCTTATACCTGCCGATGCTTTTTCCAGTACTTCATCAACTGTAGCATCGTCCTTTAAAGTGATGTGGATAACATCAGCGCCTTTCACGGCGTCGCTCACTTCATCAAATGCTTTTGCTCCATCGCTTTCCAATGCTTTGGCTTTTGATGCTGTGCGGTTCCATACTTGTACCTCGTCGCCCTTGCGGAGCATGGCCTTTACAAAATTTGAGCCTAACAGGCCCATACCTAAGAATGCTTTCATGTTTTAACTGTTGTTTATTGGGTAACGGTAAAAGTAGGAATTAGTTTAGGTGTGGTGGTGGATCATGGTATAATTTTATGAAATTATACCATGATCCGTGTGGTTTGTTGGTAATAATACCAATTGAATAGGCGCACGCGTGCCGCTTGTACCAGCGACGGGATAACACCAACAAAGGCGGAAGTAAATAGACATTACTGTTTCGCTATCCTATACAATTTCCCGCCATCTGTAGCCGCATAAATAGCACCGTCTTTGCCGGTAGCTATGCAGCGCCAGCGTTCGTTTTTATCTGCCAATAAACTTTCCTCGCCTACAACTTTATTATTTTTAATCACGAGCCGGGCAATATGTTGTCCGCTTAGCCCGCCAACAAACATGTTGTTTTTCCATTCGGCAATGTTACCGGTATAGAACATCATACAGCCGGGAGAGAGCACCGGGTCCCAATAATAAACGGGTTGTATCGTTCCGGGTTTTTGTTGTATACCGTCATACACCTTTTCGCCGCTATATTCTATGCCATAAGTTACAAAGGGCCAGCCATAATTACCGCCTGGTTTAATAAGGTTCACCTCGTCGCCACCACGCGGACCGAATTCAACTTCCCAAAGTCCCCCGGTAACGGGATTGATCGCCAAGCCATCCTCATTACGAAACCCGTAAGCATATATTTCAGGTTTAGCACCGGCTTTGCCGATAAATGGATTACCGGCTACGGGTTTACCCTCTTTGGTAATATGTATGATCTTACCCGTAGTAGTGCCCAGGTCTTGGGCTTTTACACGTATATCATTTGCCTGGCGGTCGCCGGACGTAACGAAAAGGTTGCCTGCTTTATCAAAAGCTATACGGGAACCAAATTGACCCGCTCCTTTATAACGTGGAAAGGCTTCCCAGATCACTTTGACATTTTCGAGTTTGGTTTCATCGGCCGATAGTTTGCCTTTGGCTACGGCAAGCGTCGCGCCGTCATCACCCGGTTCCGCAAAAGTCCAGTAGACCATCCGGTTGACCGTAAAGTGCGGGTCGATGGTAATATCCAGTAAGCCACCCTGCCCTTCAAATTGTACGGTAGGAAAGCCGGTAATGGTTTTCACAATTTTGCCATCGGTGGTCAATATTTGCATGGTACCCGGCTTACTACTGATCAATAGCCGGCCATCAGGCAGCACATGCATGCCCCACGGCCCCTTTAGTTCTGTACTGATAACGGTAGCTGTGTACGGTGTTTTAGTTTTAACGCTGCCAATACGCGTTTGCCCTGCAAAGGCAGGTTTATAATCGCTGTTGGCCTTCTTTGTTTCAACGGGCGGACCGGTCTGCGCCATAGTGGTTGCAGTTGTTGCTAAAAAAATGGTTCCTATCAGGAATGGCTTATAAACTTTGTTAAACATCATACTGGATTTGAATTGATTCAAGTAAATTACAATTATACAGGCTATATGTTTAATTATATCATATTTTTTACAGTGGTACCCTAAAAATTGCGACCGTTACGCTATAATGAGGGCGCGGCAGTTCGACCTTACGCTTCGACAAGCTCCTTTAGACGCCCACTGATCGGCTATTTAACGAAAACTTCAAACAGGTACTATCCACCATTGATAAAATGCTGTGCTATGGAAAGCTTGCGAAAAAGCCTGCGGTTTTTTAGACTATTTTTCCGGCTGCGGCGCAGGATATCGCTTAATGTTCGCATCACTTCCACGATATGATCCCCTTTGTTGAGCATCACACAGTCGGCTGATGCGGCGTGCACCGCATCGGTTATCTCTCCTCGGGTGGCTATACCATTTTTGTTCATATTCTCCAATACTTGGGTCGCCCAGATTACAGGGACATGTGCCGCTTCGCAAAGCCACAGTATCTCATCCTGGATTTCGCTCATTCTTTCAAAACCGATCTCTATGGCAAGGTCCCCTCGCGCTACCATAACGCCAAACTGGCTGTGCTGCAAACCTTGTAACAGTATTTCAGGTAAATTCTTCACCGCCTGCCCGGTTTCAATCTTGGCCACAACAGCGAAATCAGGCTTGTTCAATAGGTCCAGGTGCTTCTGCAATAATTCCAGATCGGCCGCACTGTTCACAAAGGAAAATCCAAGCATATCTGCATGACTCAAAATAAAGGGCAGGCATTTTCTATCGTATTCTGTAATAGGGTTGGCCTTAAATGCTGTATCTGGAAAATTGAGCCCCTTCTCGCTTTTGATAACCGGTTTTGCGGCTGAAATATGCGTAATCTTCAGCAGGGCTTCATTATTCTGAACACTCTGTACGATCGCCTCAAATAATCCATCATCCATAAGCACCCGTTGCCCTGATGCTAAATTGCCAATGATCCCGGGTAGTGTGCAGGAAATGAATTTTACGCCCTTTACAGCCTTCTTCCCTGGTTCTGCGAGCAACACTTCTTGTCCCAACTTCACCTTTAATTTGTTATGCGGCTTTTTCTTGCCGATTATTTCTGTACGAATTTTCGGGCCGGCCATATCCATATATATTTTGCAAGGCAGCCCGGTCTGCGTCTTTGCCTGTTCCAGGCTTGCGATCATTTCCGACCAGATGGCCTGATCATCATGAGCACAGTTGATCCGGGCGACGCGCATTCCGTTTTGCAGCAACAGGCTGACCAGCTCCGCATCTTTTGCAAAGTTGGTATCAAAGGTCACCATTATCGGTGGAACTTCCTGGTCGCCAGTCTTTCCAAATAGCTTAAATATATGCTGTTGCAGGAGCTTTGCGCCACTCGAAGCGTCCGTCCCGCAATTTTCTATCGGCAAGTGGCCCAAGCGTTCCAATATCTGACAGATATGTGATTTGATATGACTCTCGCTGCTTGCCATGGATGAAAGTCCCAACTGGTGCAATTGTACCTGCAAAGGTTCTACGTTTTTGGAACGTAAGGCAAGGTAATCGACCAGATTGACAGCGCTGATATTGTTAGTGGGCCTGACATGGTCGATTGCCTGCTTTTTATCATTCTCAGCCTGTAACATACCGTCGTAAAGGGCTTTTAATGCGCTTAATAACTTTTCGGCAGTTTCCGGTTCTTTAATTTCTGTTTGTTCCATTGGGGTGATGTTTTATAAGTCAAATTTGGCTGTTTTTGAACAGGAAATACTTGACAACGGTCACCTTATGGATTGTTAGTGATCATTTTGCATGAGGTCGGCGATGGCTTAGTGCGCGCAAAGTCAAATAGGTTATATTAACAAATATTTAAGTATTTATAAAGTTTAATACTTTAGATTATTTGTAGAGGCCCAATACTGGCGCGAGTATGCAGCCATGCCACAAGTGTGGAGCGCTCATGACTTTATTCTAAAAAGGCACGAAAAGCACTTGCACAAATACCTCCCCATCATTCTTGTGCCTGTTTATGATATATTGATAGTTAACCGCTTAAAAACAAAAATGCCGCTAAAAGCGGCATTTTTGTTTTGCGGTGAGGGAGGGATTCGAACCCTCGGTACAGTTTCCCGTACGTCAGTTTAGCAAACTGATCCTTTCGGCCTCTCAGGCACCTCACCATATTTGTTGGCCTCGAAGGCCTGTAGCACAATAAATCCCTTTTTTTCGGGACTGCAAATATAGCAATTAGGCTAAGCGGTCAAAAAAAAATTTCAAATGGTTAGTAATTTATCCGCACGTGATAAATACTCATCAGCATTTTTTTGAAAATAGTTTTAATAGTTTCAATGTCTTTCAGCGTTATCGCGCTGTCTTTCAGCTGGTCCTGATCGAGTTTGTATTTTACTATTTTGTCAACGAGGTCGCTGATAGATTTCTCGTCAGGCTCCTTTAATGAGCGCGATGCGGCCTCAACTGAGTCGGCAAGCATCAAAACACCGGCCTCTTTTGAGAAAGGTATGGGCCCAGGGTAGCGGAAAATCTTCTCGTTTATCAGTTTTTCGGGGTAATTCTTCAAAAACGACTGGTAAAAATAATCCACCCTGGTATCGCCGTGGTGCGTACGGATAAAATCAATAACCACTTCGGGCAAATTGGCTTTCTCGGCCATCTCCACGCCTTTGCTCACGTGCCTGATGATGATTTGCGCGCTTTCTTCATACGGTAGCTTATCATGCGGGTTAAAGCCTGAGCTTTGATTCTCGATAAAGTATAGCGGGTTCTCGAGTTTACCAATATCATGGTACAATGCCCCTGCCCTAACCAGCAAGGCGTTGCCGCCGATGGTATAAATGGCGTTCTCGGCCAAATTGGCTACCTGTAACGAATGCTGAAAGGTTCCGGGAGCGGTAAATGCCAGTTCGCGTAATAATGGCGCATTGGTATTGGTTAGCTCAATTAGCGTTATATCCGATGTCAGCTCAAATACCTTTTCGAAAATATAGATAAGCGGGTATGCCAGCAGGGTAAGTAAAACGCTAACTACAAATGGCAAAAAGTCCATCCAGTTAATGTTTAAAAATGTGCCCTCGCGTATGAACGAGATCCCCAAAAACGAAACAAAATAACTAAAGGTGATAATAAGCGCCGATATCAAAAACTGCTCGCGCCTGATGAGGTTCTTGATACTGTAAATTGATACCATGCCCGCGGTGATCTCGAAATAAGCGAATTCAAAGCTGTTAGGTACATAAAAGCCGGCTATGAGCACTACCAACAAATGGATGTTGAGCGCCAAACGCGTATCGAATAATATGCGGATCATGATAGGCACTATACAATATGGTATATAGTACAGGTTTGGCATTTGCAGCTTTATGGCCAATGATAAAGTGCCCAGCATGGCCGTAATAACCAATAATATTAACGACACCAACCTGTTATCATCATAAATATCGCGCCTGAACAGGTAAAGGAATACCATGAGCAGCGCTAAGGCTGTAGTTACCAGCAGGAACTGCCCCAGCATAACCAAATGCCTGTCGCCGTTAACTCTCGAGTTATCCTCGAAAGCTTTTTTGTACGACTCCAGTTTCTGGAACACGTCGTCGTTTATCACCGAACCTTTGCTTACCAGTATCTCGTCTTTTTGCACCATGCCGCGCGTTACCGATAGGCTTTCAACAGCCTCTTTCTCCAATCGCGCGGTTAAAGCATCGTCATACACCAAATTATTCAACAACCTGTTCAATACCAGGTCGAGCAAGAATGTCTTGTCAATATCTTTGCGCGCGCTTAATACCTGGTTGCAATAAGCAAGGGCCTTTTCCCTGGTAAACAGGTCGGCGGTATTTTTATCGGTCTCTACGTTTTTGTTTAAAATAGTGATGGGGTAATTGGCCGAGTATTGCTGGTATTTGGGGTTAAGTTTGAGTATACCCACTTCATAAATGTGCTTTAAAAGGTCGGTACCGGTGTTTAGATAGTTTGATTTTGAACGGTCGTTCATCCCGGCGGTGTGCCATTTCACTTCAAAATCGCTTTTAAAGTTATCCAATTGCACGCTTTCGACATCAGTGTTCATCTGGTAGATGGGTGTAATGCTTGCCAGTATGGTTTTGCGGTCGTTGTCAATTTCGGCCTGTGTTTTTAATAC
>CAIWRU010000136.1 GCA_903915155.1 uncultured Mucilaginibacter sp. | reverse complement strand
TTTGTTTTGTATTGCGATAAAACATGGCGATAACGGCAATTATAAGCAGCGCTACAATAATTGTAAATATGAGCCACTGGCGTTCGCGCTTGTATGTTTCTTCCTGCTGAACATAATTGCTCTCCATATCATCAACTTTCATGCGAGATGATATGTCGCCTACCTGTATTAGTTTATTTATATTGTCTTTCGAAAGCAGCAGGGCCATCTTAAAGTTATCGGCAGCTTGTTTGGGGGCGTTTTTTTTTTCGGCTATCTGGCCCAATATTTCGTACAAATGATATTTTATTTCGGGATGATTGGCCTGCTCCTTATCAAGCAACAACTGCTGAACAATATATTTTGCCGAATCGGGCTTTCCGGCATTAAAATAAGCGTCGGCCAGGTTCTGTTTATCAAGATTATCATATCTATACCTCCTATCGCCCGGGAGGCTCCGTATCAAATTTATAGCATTGGCATAGTCGTGGCTCAATAAGTACACGTAATAGTCGGTGCGTTTTATATAAGTATACAGCTTAAAAGTTTTATTGGGCGACGACCGCAACTCCGAATTATATTTCCTTAATGAATCGGGAGCATTCATCCTAAAATAATTCTCACAAATATTATAGGTAATAATATTTTCCAGCCGGGGCTGATTTAAATGCTGCATTACCATAATATCGCGGGCCTGGCTGATATAATATAACGACTGGCTATAGAAGTTATAACGGTAATATATGTCGGACATATTAATATCTATTATTACCTGTAGAAAAGCATCATTAAGTATCAAGGCTTCCTTTCGGGCGGTACCGAAATTCGAGATTGCCTCAATAGCGTTGCCTTCGTAGGTTTGTATAAAGGCCAGTTGGCTAAAGAAGGTATATAACAGGTAATGATCGGGGTTTTTGGCTGCAATTTCAATTGCATTAAAAAGATCGCCCTTTGCTTCATCGGTATGAAAAAGGCGGTTATGAAAAATACTTTCTATATAAAATTCATACGCCTGGCCATTTTCAATATTATATCTTGAAATATAGCCATGCATCCTTGCTTTGGCAGCAGTGAAGCTATCAACAGGAATAGCGCCAAAGTAATTCTTGATGTGCGAAATAAGCTTTTTCTCCTGTGAAGTATAGTCTTTTAATTGGAGTATGTTTACGAGGCTGTCACTTTTCAGTGATATAGGGAGCGCGTAAGTGTAAATTGCAAAGAAAAAAAATAAAACAGAAAGAAAAACCTTTTTAATCATTAATTTACAATTTCGCGCAAAGCTACACTTGCATACGTTAAAAACATAATGCAGGTTGTAAAATAACGGGGAAATTGGCATTTATCCACCAAATGTCCACCTCGTAATAGTAAAGCGTATGTGCCCACTTACCTACATGAACCTAATTCCGATGCAATGGCGCAATAAATCGCCTTTGATTTAAGGTAATAAAGCGGGCAAATTAACTGTCGAATTTCTCCAGCAACTTCAACAATGTTTCAAAATCCTTAGGATATGGTGCGTGTATAGTAATTGGGTTACCATCGAGCAGGTTAAAAGTAACCTCGAATGCGTGCAGGGCAAAACGTTTCATAATAGGTAGTTCCTCCTGGTCCTTACCTAAATGATATTTGCGTTTTAGCGCCGAAAGAAACACCGGTTTACCTTTGTACATTTCATCGCCGGCTATTGATGCCCGTTGCGTGGCCAGGTGTATGCGTATCTGGTGCATACGGCCGGTTACCGGGCGGCACTCCACCAATGTATAATGTTTAAAATATTTTAGTGATTGAAACCATGTTTCCGCACGTTTACCATCCTGCTTGCTAATGGTTACATTGCCCTTACCCACGTTAAGTATGGGCAGATCAATAAACAATTGTTCAAAAACATGCGTACCCTCAATAACAGCATGATACACCTTTTTTACTTGCCGGTGTTCAAACTGCATGGAGATGCTACGATAAGCCCCGGGGTTTTTAGCTATAATAAGCGCACCCGAAGTTTCTTTATCCAAACGGTGGCATATCTGCGCATCGGGCGAATACTGCTTTGCCATCCTCAGCATATTTATCTCGCCACCCTCGCGCTCATCCAATGAGCTGATGAACGGCGGCTTATTCACAACAATTACATCGTCATTTTCAAATAAGATCAGGTCGGCAAACTTAGGCACTTTCATATCGCTGCAAAGGTAGTGATTTCAGTTTGCAGTTTACTTCCAATAAAAATAGCGATAGGCTTAAAACCCATCGCTATTTTTATTCAAACCATTATTATAACCAACTTATTAATTAAATGTTACGTTAATGCCATCATTTGCGTGTACGTCAACTGGTATGCCGCCGCCGTTAACACTACCGTTTACATTTGTTTTGGTCCAGGTACCGTGAAAGTTACTGGCTACTTCCTCATTAATTCTGTCAGCGTTTAAATTTAAATCCAAGCCTTGTTTGCCCGGTAATTTCAATGAAATATTACCCGAACTTGTATTTAATTTAAGGTATTTGCCTACGTGTGTCATTTTCACGTCTACACTCCCTGCGCTCGAACTTGCGTCAAGGCTGCAGTCCATATCATCAAGCGCTATACCGCCGCCCGAAGTATTGGTAATCAATTCGCCGCTTATGTGTTTGCCTTCAATACCACCACCACTTGTATGTGCGTTAATGACACCATCAAGGTTTTTGAATTGTATACCGCCACCGCTGGTAACCAGTTTTATATTGCCTTTGCAATTTTTTGCCTGTATGCCGCCACCACTGGTTTGTAAGTCTATATCATCATTTGAGTTTGCCACCTGTATACCACCACCCGATGTGCGGCCATGTATGTTGCCACTAAGCGAGTTTATCATTAAACCGCCGCCGCTTGTGCTAAAATCTTCTTTGCCTTTAAGGTTATCAAGCTGTATGCCGCCACCGCTGGTGCGCAGGTTTGTTGATACATTTTCAGGCACATATATTTTAAATGAGATGTTCAGGCCACGTTTCCAATCCATGTGATCGTGCTTGGTTTTTACAGTAGCTTTCAATTCGTGCCCGTCGACAGCTACATTCAGATCGTAGTCTTCGTCAAGGCGTTTTTGAATCTCTTCTTTACTAAGTTGCTCATGGTTGTTTGAACCATGGATATAAACTTCAACGCGGGGCGACTGTCCGCTTGCGCCACTTACCATTATACCACCGGCCGAAGTACTTACAGTTACATTGCTAATGGCATCGCCCGATAATGATTTGGTTAAATAGGGTGTTTTGTCGTTATCCTGCGCCATAGCGGCTATGCTTAGGCAGGCAACGAAACATAAGGTTAAAATTCTTCTTTTCATGATGTTTATGATTTATACCAATAGACCCGCATTAAAACAAATTCGTTGCACGATACGCGATATTTATTTTAGAGTTTGATAATTTGTAATAACATGTGACAATGAATTAATAATATAATATCGAACACCGAATGCTGAATATTGAACATCGAACTTAAACTTCATTATTTGTTATTGGCATTCAAAGTCCGATTTTTTTTCAAAAAGCGTTTATGCAAATGAACAGGCAAAAATATTAAATCATTGCATTATAGCTACTTAACTGTTTGGGGGTGTTTGGGTATGTTTAGGTTAATTTCGGTTTGTTTGGGCTCATTTGGGCTCTGTTCATGGTGTGTTTAGGTGCTGTTTAGGTAGTGTTTGGGTGCGTTTAGGCCATGTTTAGGTTTTCCTATTTTGCTGGCATACAATTAATTGTGAACAGTAAAAAAGGAGTGATATTTTATGTTTTTGACTTCCTGCTTTCAGTGCAAAATCCTTAATTTCGCCACGACAGAAACGAGGAAAAAGATTTGGATTATTTAGAGGGATTAAACCCTGAGCAGAAGGCAGCAGTACAACAAATTAAGGGCCCGGTGATGATCATCGCGGGCGCAGGCTCGGGCAAAACACGGGTTATTACTTATCGAGTGGCGCACCTTATCCGCAATGGGGTTGATGCGTTTAATATACTTGTATTAACCTTTACCAACAAGGCAGCCCGCGAAATGCGCGAGCGTATAACAGGCCTGGTAGGCCCCGAAGCCAAAAATATATGGATGGGTACCTTCCACTCTGTTTTTGCCAAATTATTGAGGGTTGAGGCCGATAAAATAGGCTACCCAAACAACTTCACTATTTACGATACCGACGACAGCAAAAGTGTATTAAGGGCCATTTTAAAAGAAATGAACCTTGACGACAAACTGTATAGCCCCAACTTTGTACATAACCGCATCTCGGCGTCAAAAAATAACCTCATTTCATGGGGCGAATACCAGAAGAATGATCAAATACAGGCTGATGATTTTTCAACCGGCCGTGGTCAGTTGGGCAAGATATACGAAACTTATGTGAACCGCTGTTTCCGTGCAGGGGCAATGGATTTTGACGATCTGCTGTTTAAAACCAATGAGTTGCTGAAAAATTTCCCCGATGTACTCAACAAATACCAGCACAAGTTTAAATACCTGATGGTGGATGAGTACCAGGACACCAACTTTTCGCAATACCTGATTGTAAAAAAACTGGCAGCGGTTAATGAGAATATTTGTGTAGTTGGCGATGACGCGCAGAGTATTTATGCCTTCCGAGGTGCCAATATCCAAAATATACTGAACTTTGAGAAGGATTATCCCGACCTTAAAATATTTAAGCTGGAACAGAATTACCGTTCGACCCAAAATATTGTAAATGTTGCCAACAGCATTATTGCCAATAATAAGGAGCAGCTAAAAAAGAATGTTTTCTCGGAAAAAGAGGCCGGTGATAAAATAAAGGTAATGCGTGCTTTCAGCGACAATGAGGAAGGCAAAATGGTGGCCGAAGCAATCATGTTCCAGCGCACTACACATGGCCTTAAATGGCATGATTTTGCCATACTGTATCGCACCAACGCCCAATCACGTTCAATGGAAGAGGCCCTGCGTAAACTGGGCATACCTTATAAGATATATGGGGGCCTTTCCTTCTACCAACGTAAGGAAATAAAGGACCTTATAGCTTATTTCAGGCTTACATTTAATGCTAATGACGAGGAAGCGCTTAAACGCGTAATAAATTACCCACGCCGCGGTATTGGGGACACTACGGTCGACCGTATCATTGTAAGCGCCGATCAGCATGGAATTACACCCTGGGAAGTTATCACCAACCCCTCAAAATATTTGGATGGGCGCACATCAGCATCGGTGGGTATTTTTGCTACCATGATCCAAAGTTTCCAGGTGATAACCAAAACGCTTTCGGCTTATGAAGCGGCATTGCATATTGCGCAGCATTCAGGCTTATTAAAGGATTTGTACGAGGATAAATCCGTTGAGGGCCTTAACCGTTACGAAAACATCCAGGAGCTATTAAACGGGATAAAGGAATTCTCGGAACGGGAAGATATTGAAGAAAAAGGGCTTGATGTTTTTATGCAGGATATTGCCCTGCTTACCAATGATGACAACGATAAGAACAAGGATGCCGATACCGTTTCATTAATGACCATTCACTCATCCAAGGGCCTTGAATTTCCGCAGGTGCATGTTGTTGGATTGGAAGAAAATCTTTTCCCCTCGCAAATGGCGCTTAACTCGCGTAGCGACCTGGAAGAAGAACGCCGACTGTTTTATGTAGGCATTACCCGTGCTGAAACTAAGCTAACTTTAAGCTATGCTACATCGCGGTTTAAATTTGGCACTTTGATTAGCTGTGAGCCCAGCCGGTTCCTGGATGAGATTGATGCTAAATATCTTGAACTTGATTTCAGCGCCCGCCCCGAAAAACCCAGCAGTTCATTTTTTGATGATGAACGCGAAGCCTGGAGCACCAAACGCAGCACCGGTGGCGATACATTTTCAAAACCCAAACCCGCGACCGTTAAAACAACTTCTATATTAGCCAAGGCCCATGTGCCATCGCCCGGCTTTAAACCATCCGATACTTCCGACCTACAGGTAGGTATGGAAGTTGAACACGAACGTTTTGGTTTTGGCAAGGTAATAAGCATGGAAGGCAAAAAGCCCGATATAAAAGCTACCATCTTTTTTAAGGAGATAGGCCAAAAACAATTGCTTTTAAAATTCGCTAAGCTGAGTATCATCAGCAAATAATTAACCAATACTTACACTGTTTTGGGTAACAAATTCCCCATTTTGTAACGTATAGTTTTACACATTGTGCTTATACGTTTAAATTTCGCCCTAAAGTAATACTGGCATAACTTTAGTTAACTATTTAATGCCCTTTACCTAAAATTTTTAATTGGTAATTAACCATGAGCGATAACTTAAGAAAAAAAACGAACAAATCTGTTGGCATGAACATCAGGACACTTCGCCATCAGCATGGCTGGAGCCAGGAAGATGTTGCCGACCGTTTAGGCATATCAATTCCGGGCTTCTCAAAAATAGAAACCGGGGTTACCGATATTAATTTATCGCGCCTTGAACAAATTGCTAATGTTTTTGAAGTTAGCGTGGTTTATTTGCTGGCCATGGATATTAAGGAAGCAGAACACGAGCCATCGCACTTAAGCATAGCGCAGAAGAAGCTTATTGACCGTGAAAATGAAATAGCCAGTCTGCAGCGTAAAGTAATATTGCTTTATGAAGAGCTGCGAAACAAAACTACAATGGCTAAAAGAGATAAAAAAGACATCGGTAACGGCGACTTCCAGGTTGCGTAATTGTTCCTGATATCTTTTTCCTTATCGTGTAAGGATTTGTTTAACTACTAAATTATATAGAAAAGAGCTGTGCATTGCACGGCTCTTTTCTATATAATGCATTTCGCCTTTAATCCCTCATTATAAATGGCAACTTTTTTTGTTTGTGTGTTGTAAATCCTTCCAAATTTCAGCGCAATTAAAAACATAAAGTATATTTGCTGCAAATTGACCTATTATGCAAATCATAAAACAATATGTAGAGCAAAACAAACAACGTTTGTTAGACGAGCTTTTTGAATTATTGCGCTTCCCTTCTGTGAGCGCCGACCCTGTGTACAAACCCGCTGTATTAAAAACAGCTGAATACGTAGCCCAAAAACTAAAAGATGCCGGTGCCGATAAGGTTGAAGTTTGCCAAACCGCGGGCTATCCTATTGTATATGGCGAGAAAATAATCGACGCCTCAAAACCTACGGTGTTGGTTTACGGGCATTATGATGTGCAACCAGCCGATCCGCTGGAATTATGGAAAACACCGCCATTTGAACCTACCATACGCGATGGCAAAATATACGCCCGTGGTGCTTGCGATGATAAGGGCCAGTTTTATATGCACGTTAAGGCTTTTGAACTAATGATGCAAACTAGTACGCTTCCCTGCAATATCAAATTTATGATTGAAGGTGAAGAAGAAGTGGGTTCAAACAACCTGGGTATATTTGTCAAGGAAAATAAAAATCGTTTAAAAGCAGATCTAGTGCTCATTTCCGATACATCAATGATCAGCATGGAACACCCCTCGCTTGAGACGGGGTTGCGCGGCCTCTCCTACCTGGAGGTTGAAGTAACAGGGCCAAACCGCGATTTGCATTCCGGCGTTTATGGTGGTGCTGTAGCCAATCCCGCTACCATACTTGCAAAAATGATCGCATCACTGCACGATGAAAATAACCACATAACTATACCTGGCTTTTATGATAAAGTGGTTGAATTAACGCCTGAGGAGAAAAATGCATTAAACTCCGCTCCTTACGACGAGGAAGAATACAAAAAAGATCTTGACGTAACCGAGCTATGGGGCGAAAAAGGATATAGTACCTTTGAACGTACCGGCACCCGCCCTACCCTTGAGGTAAACGGGATATGGGGAGGTTATATTGGCGAAGGCGCTAAAACTGTATTACCATCAAAAGCTCACGCAAAAATATCCATGCGTTTAGTGCCAAATCAAACATCAGACGAAATAACTGAGATATTTACAAAGCATTTTGAGCGTATTGCACCTGCATCGGTAAAAGTAAAGGTAACCCCACACCATGGCGGTGAACCGGCAGTTACCCCAACCGACAGCATAGCTTATAAGGCAGCACAAAAAGCAATCACCGAATCATTCGGCAAAGAGCCTATCCCAACCCGCGGCGGCGGCAGCATCCCGATCGTAGCATTATTTGAAGCTGAATTAGGATTAAAGACAG
>CAIWRU010000135.1 GCA_903915155.1 uncultured Mucilaginibacter sp. | reverse complement strand
TGCATGTGCCCTAATGGCCATGAACGGATGTACTGTAATTGAAGGTATTTTTAAGGCCGGCGCCGTAGTGGGTATAATTGCAGTACTTGTAGTTATAGCCGTTATAACCTGGATAATATCATTGTTCAGGGGTAAAAACAATTAGTAAAGTTATATAAAACAAAAACGCCGCTGTGAAAACAGCGGCGTTTTTGTTTTGCTAAAAAAGCTACTCAGATTATTTCTTAGTAGTGTCTTTTTTAGTAGTGTCTTTCTTAGTTGTGTCAGACATTTTCATTTTAGAAGAGTCAGCCATTTTAGCAGAATCAGCTGCTTTAGCAGAATCAGCCATTTTAGCTGAATCAGCAGCGCCTGTTGATGATTTTGATTTACAAGCTGTGAAAGAAACAGCGATAGCTAAGGCTAAGAAGCCAACTTTGAATGAATTTTTCATTGTTAATTTTTTAAAGTGATTTAATAGTTTTGATTGTTAATACCTAAAATAACAAAAGGTAACCCATAAATTTGAAAAAAAATATGAATTACCTTTTTTTGTTAAAAATATTATAAAAAAGGGCACTGCTAAAAACAATGCCCTGCTATATAATAACGAAAACCTTTTTATGGTTTTCTTGGAGGCGTAACGGTATCTCTTATTGCAATAGCAGTGTGGGGAGGTGTTACCGTATCGCGCTTAACAAGACTGCGGGGCGGAGTTACCGTATCTCTTTTAATTAGTGTTGATAGCGCATTAAGACTTCTTGCCGGCGGTGTAACGGTATCCCTTAATGCAATGCTTGAGTGCGGCGGCGTAACCGTGTCTCTTTTAATAAAGGTTGTTAAATTTTTTTTGCTTGAAGTAGGGTTGACGCTGTTGTTTTTAGTACAGGCAACGATGGAAACTGCAATAAATGATGCTGCGAAACCAATTGTAAATAATTTTTCATTTTAATTAATTTAATGTTGATGATCGACACAAATATAGTAAAAGGTAATTCGAGATTGAGAATAAATCAAGAATTACCTTTAGGTTAAAAAAAAACTAAAAATCAGGATATTAGAAAAATTATCTCATGACGAAATTGAAGTAATCAATTCACGGTCATTAATTTATGAAGACGCGGTAATATTTGCTTTTAATACAATTTTTAATAAAAAGTAACCCATTAGAAGGCAATTAAATCAATTGCCTTCTAATGGGGCAAAACTTTAATTACTTTTTGGTAGTATCTTTTTTACCGGTGTCGGCTTTGGTGGTGTCGATGCCGGTCTTTGCATTAGAATCAACTTTTGCGGCAGTAGATGCAGAGTCGGGTCCTTCAGCAGGTTTTTTAGCAGCTGGGTCGCAGGCAGCCAATGATAGAATAGTTAAAGCTACTACGCTTAATCTTACAATGTTTTTCATATTCATTTTTGTTAAATGTTAGTTGCTTTTAATGCGGCAAAATCAAAAAGGTAACCTAATTTTAGTAAATTCGATTTTTTTATAAAAACAAGGGTTACAATTTCATATAAATAGTATTAAGGAGTGAATATTAAGTAGTGAACAAGGAATTTAAAGATTCGATACCGACTGACAGTGAAGTTATTTTAGGGATACTTAATAATTCGGAAAGCGTTTTAAAGCGATTATATGTCGCTTACTTTCCGATGGTACTACAACTGATAATAAATAATAATGGCACGCCTGATGATGCAAAAGACATTTACCAGGAAGCCATAATTATATTATATAATAAAATTAAAGCGGGTGATTTTGAGCTGAGCAGTAAACTCAAAACTTTTATTTACTCGGTTTGCAGAAGGCTTTGGCTTAAAAGGCTGAGCCAGATGAGCAGGTACGGAGGGGATATACGGGATTTCCATGATCATTTCCAGGTTGACGAGGATGTTGACAAACAAAATGACCTGGATGTACAGTTTAGTAAAATGGAAAGTGCGCTCCAATTATTGGGCGAGCCCTGCAAAACAATTATGGAAGACTTTTATATCCATAATTTAAGTATGCAGGATATATGCGATCGCTTTGGATATACCAACGCCGATAATGCAAAAACGCAGAAGTATAAATGCCTGCAAAGGCTGAAAAAATTATTTTTTCAGCAAAAATGAGAGGGATATAAACCATGACAGAGCTAAAATTACAGGAAGAAATTGAACGTTACCTTAACGGCGAAATGAGTCCGCAGGAACGCAAGCAATTTGAATTGCTCCGTAAGGAAGATGCAAGCATCAACCATAAACTGGCGGAGCACCAGCTTTTTACCCAGGTTTTAAAGCAATATAATACCCGCTTGGCTTTGGAAACCCGCTTAAATGCCATTCATGACGAGATAGATGTACACACGCTAACCGAAAGCCTGATGATACACCCGTCGTGGGTTGTAAGGCTTTGGCGCAATCATCACTCAAAAATATCGGTGGCGGCTTCAATTGGCATTTTTGCCGTTTTGAGTGTAATGTTTTTAACAGGTTATTTCTCTAACCAGGATTCAAAATACATACAGCTGAAGCGCGATGTTGCTAATCTTAATATAAAAACTACGCAGCTGAAGAAAGATGTTGCTCAAAGTGCAAAAGGAGGCAATAGAAGCGTAGCTGACAGGTACAGGGGTACAGGTTTTGCGATTACTTCGGGCGGTATATTGGTTACCAATTACCATGTGGTAAGTGAATACGACTCGGTTTATGTGCAGAATGCGGCCGGCAAATCATTTAAAGCAAAGGTTTTATATACTGAACCACAGAGTGATATAGCTATATTAAAAATAGTTGATACTGCATTCCATAACTTAGGGCCTATACCTTATACCTTTAAAAAGACAGCCAGCGACCTTGCTGAAAACGTTTATACTTACGGTTATCCGCAAGATCAACCGGTTTATGGTTATGGGAAGCTGACATCGGCTAACGGATTGAATGGTGATAGCCTTGATTACCAAATATCTATACCTGTTAACCCGGGTAACAGCGGCGGCCCTTTAATGGATAATAAGGGAAATGTTATAGGTATTGTGCAGGCTAAACAATCGCAACTTGAAGGGGTACACTTCGCTGTTAAAACCAGCTACCTGTTAAGTGCGCTTGATTCGTTAGACCAGAAGGTAACATTAAATACCAAAAATACCATGTCGAACCTTAATGATGCTCAACAGCTTAAAAAGTTGAAAAACTACGTTTTTATGGTTAAGGTGTATGATAAATAAGATTTTTTTAATCTACCAACAATGCAAGAGGCTTCCGGATGGAGGCCTTTTTTGTTTGGTGACAATACCAACAAAGGCGACAGGGGGGCATACTGTATAAACCCCTCCCTGCCACTTCACCGTCAGCCGCACCCATCCCAAGGGAGGGAATTAGAAACAACATGTCATATGATGGGTTATTACTCCACGAGGGGATTTTTGCAGACCAAATACCTGTAATTTACCTGTCAACCTCGCCCAACACAAAATCTATAGAGCCAACAATAGCTATCAGATCGGCGATCATTACGCCTTTGGCTAATTCGGGCAGTACCGATAAGTTATTAAAACTTGGTCCGCGTGCACGTACACGTGTTGGTATCTCGGAGCGGCCATCGGCCATAAAGTAAAATCCTAACTCGCCTTTGGCACCTTCACAACGTACATAATAATCCTGGGCCTTAGGGGTGATCTTCCGTGGCAGTTTTGCCCGTGGGTCGAAGTCCGGTGTGCGTTTCAACTCGTTTTGCAGCCTGTCAAGGCATTGTTCTATCATTTTTAGTGATTGCTCTATCTCGTCAACCCTAACCTTATAGCGATCCCAGCAATCGCCTACAGCGCCCATGAGGCCTGTACCTACTGGTATGTCGAAATCTAATTCGGGGTAAATGGAATAACCGTCGATCCGCCGCAAGTCCCATTTCAATCCTGAACCGCGCAGCATTGGTCCCGAGCAGCCGTAATTTATGGCCACATCCAAAGGCAATACGCCAACATTGGCTGTGCGACTAATAAATACCTGGTTGTCGGTTAACAATTGATTCAGCTCAACCATTTTAGGCTTAAAATAGTCAACAAACTCGCGGCAGCGTTCCTCAAAGCCGACAGGCAGGTCATAAAACAAGCCGCCAACCCAAATATAGTTATACAACATACGCGAGCCTGATGCCCATTCGAGCATACCCATTATATGTTCCCTGTCGCGAAAGCACCACAAAAAAGGTGTAAATGCGCCAATATCAATACCATAGGTGCCAATAGCTATCAGGTGCGAGGCAATACGGTTAAGCTCGCAAACCAATACACGGATATATTCAATACGTTTGGGGATGTCCTTATCAATACCCAGCATCCGTTCAACACCCATTACCCAGGCATGGCTATTATTCATCGATGCCAGGTAATCCATTCTGTCAGTAAAAGGAATGGTTTGCTGGTAAGTAAGCGATTCGCCGTGCTTCTCAAAACAACGATGCAAGTAACCGATGTGCGGAATAACCTCCTTAACTATTTCACCATCCGTAATAAGCTCCAACCGCAAAACCCCATGCGAAGACGGATGCTGCGGCCCCATGTTCAATATCATGTCTTCCACAGCTGCAGAAGCTATTTTTTCAAAATAAGCTTCTAATGGTTTATTATATTTCGAATTTCGAATGTTCAATTTCGAATTTTTTATTTTTTGTTATTACGTTGATTTTCTTTAGCTGTTTTACCAATAGCTGTGAAAATAGCAGTAAGTTCAGTAGCTTCTTTTCTTAAAATTGGAATGGCTTCATTTTTCACTAAGCCAGATTCATCAAGCAATTCAAGCCAGTAAATACACTCGTCCGCTTCTTCTTCTGTTATTACTATTTTATTTATGAAATCGTTAGTCGATTTTCCTTTGCAAGCAGATCGATAATTAGCGCCAACAGACGATGAACTTCTCAATAATTGATTTATTAAAACATTTACAGCTCTACTATTGGGCAATACGTCAGATAGTCTTATAATATCTATGGCAAATTTTTTAGTTCTTTGTTGTAGCTCTGTTTTATTCATTTAGCAAATCAAAAATAAATTCGAAATTGAACATTCGAAATTCGAAATCAATCAATCTTAATTCCTTTATAATACTTATCCAAAGTTGTATAATCCTTTCTCAAAGGAAATCCTTCCCAATCATCAGGTAATAATAACCTGCGCAGATCAGGGTGCCCTTCAAAAAATATCCCCAGCATGTCATATTGTTCGCGCTCGTGCCAGTCGGCAGTGCGGTAAACGGAAGTTACGCTCGGGAATGTTGGCAGGTTGTCCTCATTGCGGTCGTTTTCCTTGCTTACTTTTAAAGTAAGCTGTGTTTTATAGGGTATCGAAGCTAAATGGTACACCACGCCAAACCTACCTGCCTCCACGCCATAATCAACGCCGGTAATGCAGCTCAGAAAGTCGAAATAGGTGTTGGGGTTGTTGCGCAGTTCGAGACATACATCGGCAATATGGTCGGGATCGATAAGTAACGCCGGTTGCAGGCCGCCCGTTTCTTCGCCAACAATTACATCAGCACCAAATTTTTCAGTAAGCAATAATTTGATGTCCTCAAAACTCATGGCGCTAAACGTACTTTTTTCCAGTTTTTGTTGTCGATCTTTTTGTAAAGAATGCGGTCGTGCATGCGGCTGCTGCGGCCCTGCCAAAACTCGATAAGGCGAGGCTTCAATATATAACCACCCCAGTATGATGGTTTTGGGATCTCGCCGTCATCGCCATATTCTGCTGCCAGTTGTTCTAATTTCTTCTCCAATATATCACGACTTGCAACTTCCTGGCTTTGTGGCGATGCCATAGCCCCTAACTGGCTGTTACGCGGGCGACTATGAAAGTATTGATCCGATTCTTCTTTACTTAACTTCTCTATCGTTCCTTCAATACGTACCTGCCGTTCCAGTGATCCCCAAAAAAAGGTTAATGCGCCGAGCGGATTTTTTGTTATCTCTTTACCCTTGCGACTTAAGTAATTGGTGTAGAACATAAAGCCGGTGGGGTTAAAGCCTTTCAATAAAACTATCCTGCCTGACGGACGGCCATCGTGTGTAGCGGTCGATAAAGTCATGGCATTTGGTTCGTGCAACTGCGATTCTACGGCCTCGTTAAACCATTTTTCAAATTGTTTTATAGGGTCGGCCTTGGTTGTATCTTCTGATAGCGAGGCAGCACTATAGTCCTGCCGCATGTTTTGTAACTCGTTTTGGTCCATTACTGCAAACTTACTAATTAATTATGCCGTACATAAGTAAAATATATTTCATTTTTAGGAAAATGAACATATTTTTACCGTTAACGTTACAATAACAAAATATACCAGTATGCTAAGTTCAATATCGGCAGCCGTTGGGCATTTATTAATTTCGGAGCCATTTATGCTCGACCCGAATTTCAAGCGCTCGGTTATTATCCTGACCGAATACTCGGATATGGGCGCAGTTGGTTTTGTATTGAACCACCAGAGTGATTATTTACTGGGCGATATTTTGCCCGATACCTCGTACTCCGAAATGCCGGTATATATAGGCGGCCCGGTTGGCCTTAACACGC
Source organism: uncultured Mucilaginibacter sp. (assembly GCA_903915155.1). GTDB lineage: Bacteria > Bacteroidota > Bacteroidia > Sphingobacteriales > Sphingobacteriaceae > Mucilaginibacter. The sequence continues at coordinate 2,043 of CAIWRU010000135.1, read as the reverse complement.
TGCATTTTATCCATAATTGCCCCGATAAGATACCTAATGGTATTGAAATAGGCAGCGGTATTTACTGGGGTGGTGATTTTGAGGTGGTAAAAGAATTAGTATCCAAATATCAATTAACCGAAGATGAAGTGAAATTTTTCACCGGCTATTCAGGTTGGACGGCCGGGCAACTGGAAGGCGAGTTGCGTGAAAACACCTGGATAGTAACCGATAAATACAGCATGGACACCCTGTTTAAGCACGACGAGCAAAACCTATGGAAAGATGTGGTGAAGGGATTGGGCCAGCGGTATGCGCATATCGCTAACTTTCCTGAGAACCCGGAGCTGAATTAATTATTGAATTATCGAGTTATTGAATTATTGATTGAGTCAGTTTTACTAATCGCTATCCCTCCATTTCCTTGGCCGATTCTTCTACCTTCTTTTTCAACTCTTCTTTGTATTTGACAAGATTTTGTACCAATAATTCATCACCGGTTGATAATATTTGGGCGGCTAAAATACCAGCATTTTTTGCAGCGTTTAGTGCTACTGTGGCTACCGGTATGCCGTTGGGCATTTGCAGAATAGAGAGGATGGAATCCCAACCATCAATTGAATTGCTTGATTTAACCGGAACGCCGATTACGGGGAGGTGTGTTAATGATGCCACCATGCCCGGCAAATGCGCTGCGCCGCCTGCGCCTGCAATAATTACCTTAAGGCCGCGGTCGGCAGCGGCACGGGCGTAGCTGAACATGCGGTCGGGAGTGCGGTGAGCCGATACTACGGTTATCTCGTAAGCAACGCCCAGTTCTTTTAAAACGTCGGCAGCATCCTGCATAACTGCAAGGTCGGATTTGCTGCCCATTATGATGCCTATTTTTGGTGAATTCATGATTTTTTATAGGTTACTTTTCTTATTATAAATACAATTCCAAAGCCAAATAATGCAATAATACCGATTATTACAAACGCCATAAATATGTATGCAGTGATATGACCCAGCTCGGCAGCATTGCTTTGTCTTATTTCTTCCTTTTTAATAGTTAATTTAAATGTTTTAAAAAAATCGGTAATTCTCTTATCATTCTTGTTCAAGGAATCTAACGACAAATAAGAGTAGTTAATTAGCACATCATTTAAATAAAAAACATTTTGGTAACTATAACAGGTTCTGCCTTTTGCCTGAAATTTAAATCCAAATTCAACTCCCTTTAAGTCGTTAGCAATAATATTGTTTTTATAAAATGTGTGGCTTTTTGTAGGTGCTAAAGCACTATTTATAAAAACGGTATAAAGAGAGTCAATACTATTACCCTTAAGTATATCACTTAAACTTGTGCTCAATGGCATGGCCTCACATATATAAGTTGATCCTTTATCGTGGAAATAGTAAAAAGTTTCGGCAGAAATAATTTTAGTTTTAGGTGTATCAGGAAAAGTAATTGTAGCTATATCTTGAAGATTTTGTTTATACGGGTGCTGACAATAAGAATCAAATGAAAAAAAAATTAATATGAGGGTAATTAGTATCTTTCTCATTGTATTGTTAGCCAGATATTTTCTTATAAGCTACTCTGCGTATTAAAAATACAATTAAAAGCCCAATAACAATTACTAAAGGTATAGCTAAATATTTACCCACTATTACACCCAGGTCATACGCAAGGCCCTCATCGGTATATTGTTTGGTTTTGTCTTTATCGGCGATGATCGCTATCGAATTTAAAAAAGCGTCTTTATTGGGTAAGTTCTTTTGCAAACTGTCGCTGCTTGTCCAATAAGAAAAGGTGATCATATAATGATCAAGAAATATGGCGCGTTGGAAACGCACATCGGGCAAGCTATGGGCGCTGTCGGCCTTGTAGGAGAAATCTATCACCTTAAAACCGTTTATAGTTGTTTCGTTCTTCGCAAGTAATTTACTGTGCGGTAGGCGTAAATGTCCTTCAACAACGCCGTCATAGAATGCCGATAAACTATCTTTTTGTAAGCTGAATTTTTTGTAATATTTGAAATTTTGCAAAAGGATAATGTATTCGGATGCGTACCGCTTGTA
>CAIWRU010000134.1 GCA_903915155.1 uncultured Mucilaginibacter sp. | reverse complement strand
GGCAAATAGTGTGGTAAAATTTAAGTTTTATATTTATGATTATCAGCTTATTAAAAGCTTTTTTACAAAAAAGTTTCCATAAATAAAAAAACAAGCTACATTTGCACTCCCCAATAGGGGGTGCCATAGCTCAGTTGGTAGAGCAAAGGACTGAAAATCCTTGTGTCGCTGGTTCGATTCCAGCTGGCACCACAAGTCAAAAAAGCCTTTAGTCGAAAGATTAGAGGCTTTTTTGCGTTTGGATGTTTTAGGATAGGTTGGAAGGTTGTCCGTAGTGTGCTATCCGAATGGCTCTGATTTTTGACGATCATGTGTCCCTGATTAAAGTTGAGTTTGTTGTTTGTTTAAGCGTGGACGCTTAAAGTTTTATGCGACCAAGCTACAAGCTTGGTCGGGCGGGATGGCTTTTTCGATAGACTCGGTTGTTGCCACTAAACAAAATGATACTAACAGAAAAATCTTTGAAACGATCTTGGCAGAAAATCAGTCTAAACGTTTTAAATAGTCAGTCCACGTGGACATTCCGGAGCCATTGAGCACCTCGTTTCGGGATAACAAACAGTTAATTCCGTAACACTTTAACCATATTAATTTATTGATTATTAATTGCGATTTTCTTAATTGCTTACACAACTCGGTGCTCCAAAGCGCACGGAATAGCTTGGTCAAGCCTCCCGGAATATCCAATAAATACCCAATCGGGAAAGTTTGTGACAGCCCCATTTTCCTTATGCCTAACAACTCAAGCGCCGGGCAGGTGGTTGCATAACTTTAATACTCGAATTTAGTCCAGTTTAAATTGGGTGTTTTCACGGGTTGACGCTAAAGTTCTTATAATTAGATTTATATGTGGATTGTATATGAAGATCGGTAACAAAAATATTACACACAACATCTGAGAATATTTAAAAACTTTTCTTTTATTTTTAGCTAACCGTTAACAAGAAAACTAACCCTTAAGCAATTATCATGAAAAACAATCCTGTCAAAAAGCATTTTAGAAGCAAATAAAATTTCCCAGCTAGCTATTTCCTGTCTGATTTCGTGCAATTGATTTTATATTCAAAGCTTTCATGTTCCCGATAAAAACAAACAGTTACACTTTTTCTAATTTTTACATGAAAAAACTAATACTTACCTCATTATTGGCAATAGCTGGCTATGCCTCCTACGCGCAAACTAACACGTTTCAATCAAGCGGTAACGTTGGGATCGGGACCCTAAGCCCAGCACAACCGCTGGACGTGGAAACCAACCTTAATGGAACGAATGCTATTTATTTTGTCAATAGCAGCACCGGTTCATCGGCCCGAGCGCGGTTCGCTTTAGGCAATGGCGTTAATACTGCAGTCTTTAATCTTAACGGCTCCGGCTATCCGACAGACCCCAACGCGCTTTCAATTAACCCGCCCGGTCCCGGTTCCTTGATATTTGGTTCAGGAGGTTTAGAGAGAATGCGTATTGTCAGCGGCGGCAATGTGGGCATTGGCACTACCACCCCCGCCTGGCCTCTTGACGTTGCATCGAGCACCAACGCGACGTCTGGATTCCAATTTACAAACTCTAATACCGGTTCCTCGGCCCGCTCCCGATTCATTTTAAATAATGGAACAACCAGCGGCACCATCATCTTCAATGGATCAGGCTACGCCACCGATCCTAACTCGCTTCTTTTTTTTATTCCTACAGGTACAGGCTCAATGATATTCGGCACGGCGGGAACCGAAAGTATGCGGATTTTATCAAATGGTAATTTGCTGGTCGGAAAAACTACCCAAACAAACACGGCCTATAAAATAGATGTCAACGGTAGCATAAGATCGAATTCAATAGTCGTAAACACCACTGGCGCAGACTTTGTTTTTGCCCCCGGTTACAAGCTGTCGTCACTAGCGACAGTTGACCGCTACATTCAAAAAAACCATCATCTTCCCGGTATCGCTTCCGCTAATGAAATGCGGGCCAATGGCTTGAACGTGGCTGAAAACCAAACCAAGCTATTACAGAAAACCGAAGAACTGACGCTTTATCTAATTGAAAAAGATAACATTCAGGTCGTTCAGTTTTATGTTGGCCGAATAAGTAGCTGCAGCCTTGTTATTGCCATTTTTCATCACTGCATCCAGATCAACCGCTCCATAGCTTGAGCGTAAATTCATTTTGGTTTTGAAGTCGTTGATGCTGCCTTTGAAGGTGCCCTTTAGGTCTAAATTTTCGGGGATGCTTACGCTGGTGGGCAACATTTTTGCCGAAACCAGTTTGTTAATATCTGAACGACTGGTTTTAAAATCGGCAATGGTGACATCAAAAGTAGATTTATTCACATTAGGCAGGCCCCGCATATTGGCTGACGCTTTGATGTGCGTATTGCCTAATCCTGTTACTTCGAAACTTGGGATATGGAGGTCGTTCACTTTACCGTAAACACGGCCATTTATTTTGAATACTTCGTTTGGCGATACTTTCATGCCGTTCATATTACTCATGGTTGGCATCAGCAATAAAACATCTTTCATAGCTACTTTGCTGCCATCCAAATTGGCGTTGATACCAAGCGCACCTAAGTTTTTGGTCAACGCGTCTAAGGAAGGATAGGTAACGTCCAGTTCCTTTTGGATAGTTGTTTGCGGCGTTTGGACGTACAGGTCTTTTAGGTAAGCGTTCTTCGGGCCGTAAAAGAACTTGGTATGGAATTTATTTAGTGTAAGCCCGCTCTTTTCAGTAAACGTGAAGTTATTTACTTTGCCCGACATGGCATTGGGATCATAAGACAGGTTTTCAATATCAGCATTCAGTTTGCGGATGTTCATGTGCGCGAAATCCAATCCTTTAGGCATGGCCTTTTGCGCGTTGTTATCAAACTTGATATCATCATTTGCAAAGGTTATCCTATCCAGTGTAGCGGCCCAGCCTTTGGTGCTCG
>CAIWRU010000133.1 GCA_903915155.1 uncultured Mucilaginibacter sp. | reverse complement strand
TTTCCAGTTTTCATAATATTATTATAGTATTAAATTTGTTAAAAAAGATTTATTACTAAACCCAAACTGAATATAAAATGGCATTAATAATCAGAAGGACAATAGAAACCTCTCTTTTTCAAATATATAAAATTATTTATTTAGTTAAATTTTTAAATCAAAATAAGGCATTTGGCATCCTGACCTTCTTAAATATTGGCTAATTATTATGTTAAAACAATATTACCTCTTTCAATTTCAATACTAAAGTACTTGCCATATTTTGAAAAATCAATAGGCAAACCAAAATTACTGTAGCTTTATCGTCAACATTATACCTAAAAACTTGTTAAATATTGCTCAAAGGCACTACTGAGCCTATCTGCACTATGAAAAAACACACTTATAATACCGGCATCATTGGCAATTGCGCCTTTCTAGCACATGTTAGCACCAACACCAATATTGAATGGCTATGCTGGCCCAAGTTCGATAGCACTTTTATATTTGGTGGTTTGCTCGATAAAAAAAAGGGAGGCGAATTTTCAATATTACCCGAAGACCCTTACACCTCGCACCAGTATTATTTGGAAAATACCAATGTGCTGATAACGGAAATTACACTTGAAAACGGCACAAAATATCGTATTACTGATTTTGCACCGAGATATTATAATAACCAGCGCTACTATAAACCCTTAATGCTGATACGGAAAATTGAAGCGATAGAGGGTTCGCCAAGGGTTATTGTAAAGTGTGAGCCTGTATCAGAATACGGGGCCGTAAAACTTAAAGTGAACCGGGGCAGCAACCATATACAATTTTTGGGCGGAGAAGAAAGCATAAGGTTAACCACAAATATATCTATAAGCTATGTTTTTGATGAACAGGCGTTTGTTTTGAATGAGCCTAAATACCTGGTACTTACCTATGGTGAGCCTTTAGAGGCCCCGCTGATCCCTACAGCCGAGCGTTTTTTGCAGGAAACCGTCCAATACTGGCGCACATGGATAAAACACTCGTCGATAGCTACATTCTATCAGCCGTTTGTAATTCGTTCGGCGCTGGCGCTTAAAATACACCAGTTTGAAGATACCGGCGCTATAATAGCCGTCAGTACCACCAGTTTGCCCGAGTCGCCCGGAAGCGGCCGTAACTGGGATTACCGCTACTGCTGGCTGCGCGATACCTATTATGTAATTACTGCCCTGAACCACATTGGCCATTTTGAGGAGATGGAGAAATATTTTAGCTATGTAACCGATATTTCATTTGGTGAAGATGCAAGGTATCAGCCGTTATATGGCATCACCGGCAAAAAAACACTTACCGAAGAAATCCTTACTGAACTTGCAGGCTATGAGGGTAACCAGCCAGTACGTATAGGCAACCAGGCCTATGAACACATACAAAATGATATTTACGGGCAGGTGTTGATATCGTTGCTCCCCTTGTATACCGATCACCGTTTTATTTTTTCGGAACGAAAAGATTCAGCAAGATGGGTATCTTTTTTACTCGGAAAGATCGAAGCTACCATTGATGAAAAGGACGCCGGTATATGGGAATTCCGTAACATGGCAAATATCCATTGTTACAGCAATCTGTTCCAATGGGCCGGTGCATGCGCTGCTGAAAAAATGGCGCGAACCATTGATGATAAGCCTTTGATAAAAAAAGCTGTAGCGTTAAAAAAACGCGCTGCCAAACATATTGAAAGCTGTTATGATCCTGTTAGGAAGGTTTATACCAATGCAGCCAAAGGCGATGCACTTGATGCCAGCACGCTACAGTTGATCATGATGAATTATCTCGACCCAAATTCACAGCGGGCTAAAGACCACCTGATCGCAGTGGAGAAAGAACTAAAAGCCTCAAATGGGTTGTTTTACAGGTATTTATATAAGGATGATTTTGGAAAACCCAAAACCACTTTCCTGATATGTGCCTTTTGGTATGTAGAAGCTTTGGCTGCCGTTGGAAGAATTGACGATGCCATAAAAGAGTTTGAAAACTTGCTGCAATTCTCAAACCATTTATTGCTATTTAGTGAAGATGTTGATGAAAACGATGGAAGCCAGTGGGGTAATTTCCCGCAGGCGTATAGCCACGTAGGTTTAATGAATGCCGCCTACCGAATAGCCATGAAGCTGGATAGGCCGGTGTTTTTATAGTATAATTTTTATATGTCATTGCGAGGTACGAAGCAATCGCAC
>CAIWRU010000132.1 GCA_903915155.1 uncultured Mucilaginibacter sp. | reverse complement strand
TGATTTCTTCCAACTCGCAGAGTCCCTTCGGAGACTCTGCGGAGACGAAACACGCAAAACAACTATATTCAAATAAACAATACCATATTAAGCCAGGAAAACCTGAAACAGTTAACCTCGGAGCAGTTAACTCAAATAGAAAATATTGTTACGAAAAAGGAATATAAAAGGGTTTCGTAGTTTGTTTCCGACTCGCAGAGACCCCGGGAGACGAAAAGAGCCGTAAAATTGGTTATCTTAGCTTAATCAACGGAAGAAAAAGATCCCTGCGTCGATCAGCCAGGCAGTGTCCGGCTGGAACTAAGTATTGCAAGTGTGCTTCCATTCTTCAACTAAACATTCAAAACTGTAACTTTGCATTAATGACAGACAGTATAACCAAAATTTTTGTTAGCGGCTACCCGCAAGAAACCGATGAAATGGGTTTGGCACAACTGGTTAGCCCTTACGGGGAGGTCAGCACCATCAAAATCGTTCGTGATAAAATCAGTCGTAAAACAAAAGGCTATGCATTTATCGAAATGACCAGCCGGGAAGCAGCCGAAAACGTAGTGATTGCCCTCGACAGCCTGGAAATTAAGGATAAAATGCTAACCATCAATATCGTAGAAGAAAAACCGACTTCACCTCCTTCAGCTTATAAAAAAGTAGAGCGGACGACCAACTCCGAGAAGAAGAAACGGCCAAGATTAAACAGGTAGGCTAACCTTTTCCGTCCCCGCAGGGACCCTGCGTTATAGAATAATGAAATATTACCTACTTCCCATTTTGCGCTAGCATAAGAACAACCAAAAATAAAACCTGGAAAGAATAATGGCATCCTTTTCTTTATGGATACCGTTTTTTGCCTAACGCACGTTTTTTACACGGTTGATTTCTTCCAACTCGCAGAGTCCCTTCGGAGACTCTGCGGAGACGAAACACGCAAAACAACTATATTCAAATAAACAATACCATATTAAGCCAGGAAAACCTGAAACAGCTTACCACACAACAGTTGAACCTGATTGAAAAAATAGTTACCAATAAAGGTTAAACGAATAGCTCATTGCAAGACGTATTTCTTTTTCATTCGTTCCCTGCTCCACCACTAAAGCTAAGGCGGAACGCGGTTGGGAGGCAGTTGCCCATCATATTGGTAGCTTAGTTGCTAAGTCAAAATTCAAAAAGTAAAATTAAAAAGCCTCGGCGATTGCCAAGGGCTTTTTTGTTGATAATAGTTTGAATCAAACAATTGCTTAAAATACTAAGGCGAAAAACCGGGCGGCGACTCGAACTTCTATTTTGAGCAGGCCGTGTCTGGATGGTCTGAAATGCTCACTTAATAACAAATTGCATAAAAAAGCACTTATATTTGATCATGCCTGAAGCCATCCTAGCTACTTATCAGATCAATAATGAAATACAGTTGCTTGAACTCGCACATAGCCTCGGCCAGCCTGTACCTTCACGGAGAAACGGCTTGCTAATTGACAAGCTAATTCCGTTGCCGAGAGACCAAGCCCACCCGCAATCTCTATCGGCCAACTTTGGTGTGCAAGAATTTCCTTTTCATACTGACGGCGCCTATTTTACCACACCGCCACGATATATTGTGCTTCGCTATGCAGATGGGCCGCCAAATCCAACTCCGACTCTAATTTGCCCAATTTGCAATACTGATAATGAAACTATGGAAAACCTGCAGTTTCATCTTTGGAAAGTCCGTTCTTTCGAACCTTTTTATGCATCAATACTTTCTGAAGATGGAAGATTTTTTCGCTTTGACTCTTGTATAATGACACCGATTAGTCATAAGCAAAATAACCTAAACCAATTAAAATCGTTAATTACAAAGCAAGCTGTTATCAGCATCGACTGGAGCGTCAATCAAACCATTATCATCGATAACTGGCAAACCCTTCACCAACGACCTGCCGTAAGGCCTGATGAAGTTAAGTACCGAACCTTACAACGAATAATGATACTATGAACAATGACCACAGCTGGAATTATGATAAATTTTGGGCAAAAGCCCGCGTTTATATGCAACGAGCACTCGATGAAGAACGTGAAGGCGACCTTTTCCCACTTTGGGCAGCCATTACGCTCGAACTCGTTGCACGGGCTTCACTTGCCAACGTCCACCCCGCTTTGTTGGCCGACCCTCGCGACGGCAAAAATATTCTGTACGGCTTTGGTTACACCACAAGTCCCGATCACGTGCCGATTTCCATCCCTACCAAAACCGTATTTGAACGCTGCGAAGTAATCATTCCCGCATTTACCCCGGCGGAAAAAAACTTTTGTCAGCAACTTACAAGCCGTAGGAACGAAGAACTTCATAGTGGTGGTTCAGGTTTTAACCTATACCCTACCAATCAATGGCTGTTCAACTATTACAGGACCCTCCGGATTTTATTGGAAAACCAGGGCAAGACGCTTAAAGATCTTTTGGGCAAGATTGAAGCCGATGCGGCTGAGGAAATGATTGCCGAGCGTGCTGCTGATCTCGAAAAGACTGTACATGACCGCATCGCCCAATTCAAAAAAGCATTTCAGCAATTATCGGAACCCGATCAACAGGTTCGTATAATACGAGCCAATGCAGCCCGCCGAGGTTGGATGGGTTTTAGCAGATATGCGCAATGTCCTGCTTGTGACCAAAAAGCAATGCTCACCGGCAAACTCATATCGTTATCAGAAGGTAAGGCAATGGATGACTTTATTGTACAGCAACGTAACATTCTGCCCACCTTTTTTATATGTTATTGTTGCGATTTACAGCTCAATAACCATGCAGAACTGGATGTTGTTAAGTTGGGCGGACAGTACAGTGTCAAGGAGGCCTATGATCCTAAAGACTATTTTGATATTTCTGATCAGGAACCTGATTTTGATTACGGAAACGATTGAAAAATGCACATTTCTTCTCCCGTTGCCTGTGTCCTCACAGGTAACATTTAGCCTGTGGCCGGTGTTTTCACCGCACCACCGCAATACCATTGCATACCCGCAATTAGTTTACAGTCGAGAAAAATTATAGAAATGTGAGTTAGCTATCTAAAGTGATTATTACTTATCCAATGCAATCTTACTCACCTGTATAGTATCATCGGTAAGTGTACCATCAACCACCACATTTTCACCTGCGTATTTTATTGCTGCTTTTTGGTTAGCTATTTTATAAACTTTATCACCTACCACTAAAACAGCAGCAGCACCTTTTTTGATGCATTTTTTAGCACAGGTAACACGGTCGCCCATAGCCATTGGGGTTTTGCTTGCCGCGCATACCGAATCCTCAATGTAGCCTTTAAAATGTTGTTCATCAGCTTTAAACGCAAATAACATGCTTATTGATAAAAGGATCGTGCTTAATAACAGGTGCTTTTTCATAATTGGGTTTGATTTGGTAAATAATAATTAAATATAGGCAACTTGTAAAGTCAATCCAAAATAATAAACATTCTTTTTTCTTCCGTTGGCTGTGTCCTCACAGCCAACATTTTTTAGCCGCTAATGTAAAGATTTCATTCATTTTCAATTTTAATTAGCGCGTTGACTGATTTTTTTGGTTGTTTTGCCGGAGAGGGTAATTAATGAAAAAGATCAGCGAGTTTAATGTATTCAGAGCTTTCCGCAGCCGGAATTACGGGCTGTACTTTTTTGGCAGGGCCGTGTCGCAGTTCGGCACATGGATGCAGCGAACCGCGGTTATATGGGTGGTTTACTCTATTACACACTCGGCCTTTTTACTTGGGGTAACCATATTTGCCGAACAATTCCCGTCATTTATCTTTTCAATCTTCGGTGGTGTCGCCGCCGACCGTTATGACCGGTATAAGGTAATAAAGATAACCCAGATCGCATCGATGGTACAGTCGGTATTACTGGCGCTTTTGATCATCACCGGGTATACTATAGTATGGGCAATACTGGCGTTAAGTGTAATTTTGGGAATCATCAACGCGTTCGACGTACCTGCCCGGCAGGCTTTAGTGAACGAAGTCGTTGCCGACCCGGCCGATCTGCCGAACGCGTTGTCACTTACCACAGCCACAGCAAGTCTGGCGCAATTACTGGGCCCGGCGTTATCGGGCATTGTTTTGAGTGCGTTTGGCGCGGGCGTTTGTTTCCTTATAAACGCAGCAAGTTTTGGAGGGGTACTCGTTTCGCTATTGCTAATGAAATTACCCGCTCATGTACAAAAAGTACGGGAGAAAAAAGTAATGACAGAATTTACAGAAGGTTTTGCCTACTTAAAAAACACGCCCGATATCGGCCTCATCATAATAATGCTGGCGTTTATCAGCTTATTGGTACTGCCTTATACTACTGTTTTTCCGGTATTTGCCAAGGTGGTATTTAAGGGCGATGCATCAACCTTTGGCTATATCACCAGTTTTGTTGGTGTGGGGGCTGTTATCGGTACCATTTTCCTGGCGTCGCGTAAGCCCGGTAGTCATTTAAAAAAGACCTTATTTATCAGCACCATTTTGATGGCAGTGGGGCTTATCTGTTTTTCGCAGATCAAGGATTTTCCACTAGCCATGTTTTTTGCTATGCTGGCCGGTTTTGGTTCTGTTGCGCAGTTTACGGTTTCTAATATCATAGTGCAGTCCGAATCTGCACCTGGAATGCGTGGCCGTGTCATTAGCATTTTGCTTATGGCAGTATTTGGTATGCTGCCGCTTGGCAGCGTGCTTGTAGGGGCTGTGTCGCAGTATATCGGTGCCCCCGCAACAGTGTTGGGTCAGGGCATTATCGGGCTGATAATAGCAATAGCTTTTGCCCGGTTTTTGACTAAGCAGGAAAGAAGCGATGTTGCTTAAAACAGACTTCATTACGTGGCGAACATTTTACAATAAATGTTCGCGTTCGAAAAACTTCTGGATGGTGTCGGGCGCTGTCATTAAGAAGGTTTGCATACCGAGTTTTTTGGCTGTTTCGAGATGCTGCGGGCTATCGTCAATAAATAATGTTTCGGCGGCAATAAGTTTATTTTCCTGCAATACCTGCTCGAAAATGGCTGAGCCCGGCTTGCGTTTGCCCACCAAATGCGAATAATACACCTTCTCGAACAGGCCATCATTATTATCAAGTCCGAATTCGTCTTTTAGATAATTATGCACATAGTCATGATGTATGGCATTGATGTTACTGAGCAAAAAGGTGCGGTATTTGGCTTTTGCTTTCAGTAACAATTCGTGGTTGCCTTTGGGGATGCCAACAAAAATAGCATTCCAGGCATCGTCGATCTGCTCATCGTTTAGGTCAGGCCTGTTAGCTAACTGGCGTATGCGGTCGCGGAATTGGGCGTTGGTAATTTCGCCACACTCGAGTTGGTTAAATACCGGGTCCTGCTGGCGGTGCCCATAAAATTCGCCGACATTGCTGATAACCAGCTGTTTCCACGCCTGCTGAACGCGTGTAAAATCGATATTGAAGATCACGTTGCCGTAATCGAATATAATGTTTTTAATATTTTGCATAATAGTGTTGGTAATTTAAGCGCAAATATGTAATATTGCGCCTCGAAAATAGCAAATATTTTCTGCGCCTATAGCTCAGTTGGTTAGAGTAGAAGACTCATAATCTTTTGGTCCCTGGTTCGAGCCCAGGTGGGCGCACAACTTGCCCTTTGCACGGGTCTTAAAACCCCTTAAATAGCTTATTTGAGGGGTTTTTTCATTTATTATACCCTCAACAACCCTTAAGAAAGCCAAACTTCTGTGCACCTAACTGAGCACCTGTTTTAAGTATTTAACTTAGTGCTCAGTTTTGATCTTATGTGCTAATTAACAGCATTTTACAAGGAATAAAAATCTTTGAAAGCTGAAATGATTGCAAATTATAGCCATCGCAATACAGCGCGGCCATAACCAACAAAGGATCAAATTAAAATTATATTTTATGAAAACTGCACAAACGTTTCGAATTCACTTCGTTTTAAGGGCTTATTTAGCCAAAGAAGGAAAAGCTCCGCTATACGTAGCGGTAACTGTCAACAAAGAAAAATGCCTTATCGGGCTAAAGCAAAGCGTTGACCTAAATAATTGGGATACGGACAAAGGTATTCCTAAAGGTAACCGAGACCAGGTAAAAGTTCTTAATAACTATTTAGACGAGGTTAGATTAGCACTTGGTAATTGCTACAAGGAAATAATGCTTAAAGGCAAGTTGCCATCAGCAGCGGCCGTCAAAAATCTTTACCTGGGCGAGGCCGATGAAAACTTCACGCTGACAAAGCTTTTTACCTACCACAATGAGTCGTCTACCGAAGACCTAAAGTGGAGCACCTTGAAACATTATTATGTCACCCAGCGGTATCTGATTAAGTTTTTAGGAGAAGCCTACAAAGTCTCCGATATATACTTGCGTGAATTAAACTACAAGTTTGTTAAAGATTTTGAAGTTTACCTCCGTAATCATAAACCGAAAGACCATCAAAAACCACTTAATAATAATGGCGTGATGAAACACATTATCAGGCTAAAGAAAATGGTCAACCTTGCTCAAAATCTTCGCTGGATTGACAATGATCCTTTTGCAACCTATAAACTTAAAATGCAAAAGGTCAACCGCGAACAACTTTCGGAAGTTGAGCTGAAAGCGATTGAAAGCAAAAAACTACCTATTGAACGGCTAGATATGGTGAGAGATATGTTCGTTTTTAGCTGTTATACCGGACTATCCTACGTGGATATGATC
>CAIWRU010000131.1 GCA_903915155.1 uncultured Mucilaginibacter sp. | reverse complement strand
TACTCGGACTACCAGATTTAAGTCTAACCACGTCGCCAATTTCAAATTGTTCCATATTTTTAATTTAGTTTTAAATTTACATGCAATATATGAAATTTATAAATTAATGGTTAGGTTTGTATATAAATGCCTAATTTTTAATTGTTTAGTTGATGGCAATACCCAATTAGCATCTATGTTGTTCACGCTGTCAATGATTTCTTTTGCATGATCCCACGTATAGTCACCGGGTCTATAAAAGTCTTTATCTATAGATTTAACCCCAGAATCAGTTTTTATATATACCTTTTTAGTGATCTTATTGCCGATAAACATTACTTCATACCCGTGGCCGGGAACAGTGTCAACCTTAAAAATTTGGTCCTTTACGATTTGGGCCTTTGTAGCAAAACTTGTTAATGATATTAAGAAGGCTAAGCATATTTTTTTCATTTCGACTAGTAATTTTTTTTGACTTGATAGTTTTTGATTTAATAGTAAAACTAAATAATATTTCAATATTTAGGCATGCGTGCCTAAATTAATTTTATAGGAGTGAGGCAACTTTGTTGGGAATGGTTTTACCCAATGAAAGTAATGCAATATTGGCCTTTGGTCAAAAAGTGAGATCAATCCGAAAGGGAAAAAAGATGTCAATGCAATACCTTGCTAACTTGGCTGAAGTTGAAGTGTCACAAATTTATCGAATAGAAAATGGAAAAATCAATCCCAAACTTTCAACCATTTTAATAATCGCAAAAGCTTTAGAGATTAATCCGTCTGTATTTTTCTTATAAATACTTCTTTTTTACATAGGTAAACGAAAGGCGGTGCTTGATAGCATTATAAGCCAAACGAACAAACAAAATTGCATTTTCCGAGGATATATAACAAATAGTGTATGTAATACCGTATGTACAGAAAGCAAAAACCGCCTTAGAGACATTCTAAGACGGTTTTGCGTACCCAGAGCCGGGGTCGAACCGGCACGGCCTTGCGACCACAGGTGTTTGAGACCAGCGCGTCTACCGATTCCGCCATCTGGGCATCCGATCATCTCATAAACGTTGGATTAGTTCGTTTAAAATCGGGATGCAAATGTATCTAAACTCTCTTTAATACGCAATAAATATTTTTGTCTAAAGTAAATATCTGCAATTTCGTTCAGGCGGCTTTGCTTTGCTGTGTCGTCCAACGTGGTGTAATCTGCTGTCAAGCTTTCCAGTTTTTCGTTCATATCACCCTCAATTGCAAGCACTTCTCCGGTAATCGAGCCTAATTCGCGGGCATCGTCAACTTCCATTAACCGTTCATTAATATCCATCATCTCCATTAAAAAATCTGATGGCAATTGTGGTTTTGCACCTTCGGATACCAGGTTATGCAGGCGTAAAATGTATTCCAGGCGCTTTGCAGGGTTTATTAATGTTTGGTAAGCTTTATTATTCAGGGTAGATAATTCAAGTATTTCCTGCTGCTTTGCGTCATCCTCATTGGCATAAAAGTCAGGATGGTATTGCTTGCTTAGCTGATAAAACTTTTTCTTTATGATCGCATCATCCAAAGTAAAAGACTCGGACAAGTCGTAAAATTCAAAATAATTCATTTAGCAAAGATAGCTGATAACGTGTGAAGTAGGAAAGTGCTTAGGCAAAGCAGTTCAACTTCGCATAAAAATTATCATATTTGTGACGTTATATACATATAAGCGTATATACTCATCACTATGCTTTTTGAAAAGATGCGGCAAAAGCCGTTTTTTATACTGGGGCCATGCGTAATGGAAAACCAGGAACTTCTGTACACCGTTGCCGAGAGAGTTGCCGAAATAGGCCAAAAATATAATGTGCCGGTTATTTTTAAATCATCGTTTGATAAGGCTAACCGTACATCCATTCACTCGTACCGCGGGCCCGGGCTTGAAAAAGGCTTGGAAATGCTGTTGAAAGTAAAAGAGCGCTTTGGCTTGCCTACCGTTACCGATATACATGAAAGCTACCAGGCTGCGCTTGTTGGTGAGGTAGTAGATATTTTGCAAATCCCCGCCTTTTTATGCCGCCAAACCGACCTGTTGGTGGCGGCAGCCAAAACCGGCAAGATTGTGAACATAAAAAAGGCGCAATTCCTTTCGGGGCAGGATATGTTTTACCCTGCACAAAAGGTAATTGAAGCAGGTAATAACCAGGTTATTTTAACCGAGCGCGGCAACATGTATGGTTATAACAACCTGGTGGTTGATTTCAGGAATATACACGATTTGAAATCATTCGGACACCCGGTTTGCATGGATTGTACGCATTCTGTACAACGGCCGGGCGGCGCGGGAGGTAAAACAGGCGGAGATCGCACCTTTGTGCCCATGATGGCCCTTGCAGCTAAAGCATTTGGTGCTGATGGATACTTTTTAGAAACACATCCCGACCCTGACAACGCGTTGAGTGACGGCCCCAACATGGTAAGGCTGCACGAACTGGAAAGTGTAATAGCCCCATTAGTTAGCTAACAACCTGTAGGTAGATGAAAGACACGGCCAGGAAAGTTTTTGCTATTGAAATTGAAGCGCTTCAGCATGTAGCGGGTTTGATAGACGATGAGTTTACTAAAGTAGCGCAAGCCATTTTAAACAATAATGGTAAACTCATTTTAGCAGGCATAGGCAAATCCGGCCTGATAGGTAAAAAAATAGCGGCAACTTTATCAAGTACAGGTACACCTGCGTTCTTTCTGCATCCGGGCGAGGCTTTTCATGGCGACCTGGGCATGGTTGGCGTGAATGATATAGTTTTGCTCATTTCCTATTCAGGTGAAACGGACGAGGTGCTTAAGATCATCCCGTTTTTGAAGTGGAATAAGAATACCATCATCAGCATAACGGGCAACCCAAATTCGACCATAGCTAAACACAGCAAATACCACCTGAATATAAACGTTACCCGCGAGGCTTGTCCGCTGGCATTGGCGCCAACATCGTCAACCACAGCAGCACTGGTAATGGGCGATGCACTTGCGGTAGCTTTGATGGAAGCACGGGAGTTCCAGGAAGAAGACTTTGCACGTTTTCATCCCGGTGGTAGGTTAGGCCATAAATTACTTGCCAAAGTAAAAGATTTAATGCGCACCGAAAATTTACCATTTATAAACAGGGATGCAGGTTTTACTGAATTATTGCTGCGCATGTCGGAAGGGCGTTTGGGGATGGTAATAGTTGGCAGTGCCGATAATTTTGAAGGCGTTGTTACCGACGGCGACCTCAGGCGCGCATTGTTGCGCAATGCCGACACATCAACATTAAGTATTTTAGAAATGATGAGCGCCAACCCCGTAATAATAGATGAAGACGAGTTTGTGAACCAGGCTGAGCGTTTGATGGTGGATAAAAAAATAACAACAATATTAGTTGGTTCGGCCAACAAAAGGGCTGTAACGGGTGTTTATCAGATATTTAATTAAACAAGTATTAACAAATAATATTTTACGGGTGGTTATTTGTTATATTATTCTAAATAACCCAATGGCGGCATTGAATGAACAGAAGCAAATAAGCTTTAATGCCGATCTTAATAATGTTGTTAAAAACATAATGTTAATGTTTAACGTAAACGTAAAATATGCCAAATAATGCAATATCTTTTTGGGGTTGTTTGCGATATTATTAAAAAAT
>CAIWRU010000130.1 GCA_903915155.1 uncultured Mucilaginibacter sp. | reverse complement strand
AGTGAAGCAATAAAATTAAGGTTTTTCCAATATAAAAAAAGCCCGGAAAAATCCAGGCTTGTAATTAAGAGTATTTAAAATCCCCGCTCACGATTAATAGCGCATCATATGACATATTGAAGCGTTTGCCGATTCCCTCCATAGGAGTCCTTCGGACCGGAAGGAATCAAAAAAATATTTTTGAGACAAAGCAAGAAGGACGTTATTTCATGGTTTACATGATTTAACTCATTTTTTTATTAAATAACTGATAGTCAATATTTTAATGTAAAAATAATTCAAAATTATGTTAAGTTATGTTAACCATATAATTTAAGCAATGCCCCAAAAATGTCTTTTTATGGGGCGTTACTTTTTGGAGATGGGTTGGCGCGAGGTTTACCAAACCTTTATCCTATCTTCAGGCTTTTTATAGTTCTTATCGCCGGGTTGTATATTGAACGCGGCATACCATGCATCCATGTTGCTGATAGGTGCGTTGCAACGGTATTTTTCAGGGGAATGCGGGTCGGTCATTATGCTTTGGGCAATCGACTCGGTACGTTTTTCGCCGCGCCAAACCTGTGCCCACGATAAAAAGAAACGCTGGTCGCCGGTAAAGCCGTCGATTTTTTTGTTCGATTGTCCCTCTTTTGTTTTTTTATAGGCTTCGTAAGCAATGTTTATACCGCCAAGGTCGGCCAGGTTTTCGCCAAGGGTAAGTTTGCCGTTTACGTGAATGGTATCCAGCATTGTAAATGCATTGTACTGGTCTACAACCTGGTTGGCGCGCACTTTAAATTTATCAGCATCGTCTTTGGTCCACCAGTCGCGCAGGGTACCGTCGGCATCGTATTGGCGGCCGCTGTCATCAAAACCATGGGTCATTTCGTGGCCTATAACAGCGCCAATGCCACCATAGTTTACAGCATCGTCCGCATCAAAATCAAAGAAAGGGAACTGCAATATGCCTGCCGGGAACACGATCTCGTTATTGCCGGGGTTGTAATAAGCATTAACTGTTGGCGGCGACATGTTCCAGCGGGTTTTGTCAACCGGTTTGCCTAACTGGCTAACGTTATAATTATAACGCCATGCAGCTACCGACCTTAAATTGCCAACGTAATTGCCACGGTCTATCACTATGCCGTCATAAGTTTGCCAATGATCAGGGTAGCCTATTTTTACGGTAAAGGCGGCCAGCTTTTTCAGTGCGCGGGTCTTTGTTTCCGGGCTCATCCAGTCAAGGCGCTGTATACGGTCGCCGAGCGTGCTTTTTAGGTTATTCACCAGGTTTAACATGTATTGTTTAGCTGCCGGGGTAAAGTATTTTTCAACGTAAAGCTGGCCTAATAACTCGCCCAAGCTGCCATCAACCAGGCCCGACATACGCTCGGTACGCGGCGCCATAACCTTTTGTCCGCTAAGTGCCTGGCTAAATTTAAAGCTGGCGTCAACAAATGCCGAACTTAATGAACCTGCTGAACCTTTTAATACGCTCCATTTTAAATATACTTTCCAATCGGCAACAGGTGCGGCCGCCAATAAGCTATCCGCAGTTTTAAAAAATGATGGTTCGCCTACCAAAACAGTATCCTGTCCGCCGGCCTTAAGCACAGTGAGTAATTGCGCCCAATCCAGGTGTGGAGTAGTGGCGCTAAAGTCCTTTACTGAAAGTTTGTTGTAAGTAATATTAGGGTCGCGCAATACAACACGGCTCAATTGTGCTTTTGCCAACACGGTTTCAAGGTTGAATATAGTTTCAGCGTTTTTAGCGGCATCACCGGCACTGGTTCCGGTTAAAGTAAACAGGGTAACGATATAGGTTTTATAAGCATCCTGAATCTTTTTGGTTCTCGCATCGCTTTTCAGGTAATAGTCACGGTCAGGCAAACTGGTGCCACCCTGGTCAAAACCAACTATGTTCACATTCGGATGCTTATCATCCTGCCCAACACCAAACCTGAACAAAGGGCTGCCTTCGCCAACCGTGCGTTGGTACATCATTTCGGTTATTACACCGTTAAGGTCACTTATCTTATCCACCCTTTTCAAGTCAGGTACTATTGGCGTATAGCCCAGTTTTTCAATAGCTGTGCTATCCATCCCACTGGCGTAAAGGTCGCCAACACGTTGTTTTAGGCTGCCTTTAGGCTGGCCGGGAGTAGCGCTAACTTCAGTTAAAAGCTTTAAGAGTTTATCTGTATTATCCTGATGAATAATGTCAAAACTGCCCCAGCGTGTATTTTTTGCGGGGATAGGGTTGGTCTTTATCCAGGTGCCGTTGGCATAATCATAAAAATCATCACCGGGCTTAATGGAGGTATCCATATTTGCCGGGTCGATAAATTTTTGCGGATGCGAAGGTTTTTCTGAGTGATGAGGTTTGGTTTTTTTACCATCAATAGCAAAAGCACTTACCGAAATACATAATGCACCGGCAAGCACCAAATTAAAGTACTTTACTTTCATAATTATGAGATCAAATTAAAAATTAAAGGTAATAAATTATCGCTAACACGGGGGGAATGGCGTATCGTACCGTTACCGGTTGAGCCAGTTGATGAAGAGATTTAAGCCCGACCGTTTCATTAAATAGTGTAAAAAATGTTTTAGCGGAGCTGTTTTCATAACTAATATGAGATCGTATAGTAATTAAACACCCGGTTTGTAAAAATATTGTTGCAGATGCTTTAGTTCATGGATAATAGTTGATAGATCATAGTAAAAGCGGGTTCAGTTATTTTACCCTATTCATCAAGAACCATAAACCATCAACCACGAACAATTTGATAATTACTATGAACCATGAACCATCAACTATGAACTAATTATTTATTTTTGCAAACTATGAGTATTTCTAAAACATATCAGCCCAAAGACGCAGAGGATAAATGGTACAGCTATTGGTTACAGCACAAGTTTTTTAAGTCGGTGCCCGATGGGCGCGAGCCTTATACCATTGTGATGCCACCACCAAATGTTACCGGCGTTTTGCACATGGGCCATATGCTGAATAATACCATACAGGATGTGCTCATCCGCCGCGCCCGCATGCAGGGTAAAAATGCCTGCTGGGTACCGGGAACCGACCACGCCAGTATCGCTACCGAGGCAAAGGTGGTTGCCATGCTTAAGGAACGCGGTATAGCTAAAAAAGACCTTACCCGCGAAGAGTTTTTGGCCTACGCCTGGGAATGGAAGGAAAAATACGGCGGCATTATATTAGATCAACTTAAAAAGTTAGGTGCCTCATGCGATTGGGACCGCACCCGTTTTACCATGGATGATGACCTGAGCGAAGCGGTTATCGACACTTTCATCCACCTGCATAAAAAGGGCCTCATCTATCGCGGTGTACGCATGGTGAATTGGGACCCGCAAGGTAAAACTGCGGTAAGCGATGAGGAGGTTATCAGGAAAGAGGTTAATCAGAAGCTTTACTATATTAAGTATCAAGTATCGAGTAGCAAGTATCAAGACGAAGCACAAAAATCTAGCGACTTGATACTAGCTACTAGCTACTTGACAATAGCTACAACCCGTCCCGAAACCATTATGGCTGATGCAGCTATCTGTATCAATCCAAATGACGAGCGGTATTTGCATTTGCATGGCAAAAAAGTGCTTATCCCGTTAATTGGCCGTGAAATACCTGTTATACTTGATGATTACGTTACCATGGATTTTGGTACGGGTTGTTTAAAAGTAACACCTGCACACGATCTAAATGACTATGAGTTAGGCATAAAGCACAACCTGCCTGTTATTGATATTTTGAACGATGATGGAACGCTGAACGAAAAGGCGCAGATATTAGTGGGCGAGGACCGTTTTGCAGCACGTAAAAAGATAGTTCCGTTATTGGAAGAAGCAGGCGCGCTGGAAAAAGTTGAAGAATACAAATCTCAAATAGGCTTCTCCGAACGTACAGATGCGGTTATCGAGCCAAAATTATCTATGCAATGGTTTTGCAAGATGGAGGAAATGGCTAAACCTGCGCTGGATTATGTTTTGAATGGCGATATAAAGCTTATTCCTGACAAGTTCATCAATACCTACAAACACTGGATGGAAAATGTTCACGATTGGACTATCAGTCGCCAACTATGGTGGGGGCAGCAGATACCGGCCTGGTATATTTTCCCCGATTTCTCTATAGTTGAGCCGACAGGTGAAATATTGATACATCTTGATCCGATAGAGCGTTTTTGTATATGTAAGACAAGAGAAGAAGCAATTGAACACTTTGTTCCATTGGTAAATAAAAGGGTATTCAATGAAGCAACAGCCAGACGCCTTGTTGAAGAACAACTTCACCAGGATGAAGATGTGCTTGATACCTGGTTTTCATCATGGCTTTGGCCCATATCGGTATTCGATGGATTCAAAGACCCGGATAATGCTGATATCAACTACTATTACCCAACCAACGACCTGGTTACCGCACCCGAGATATTATTTTTTTGGGTGGCACGAATGATAATGGCCGGTCACGAGTTTAAAAACGACCTGCCTTTCAGGAATGTTTACCTTACAGGCATCGTTCGCGATAAGCTGGGTCGCAAAATGTCGAAATCGCTTGGTAATTCTCCCGATCCGATTGAACTGATCGAAAAATTTGGCGCGGATGGTGTTAGAGTAGGGATGTTGCTTTGCTCGCCCGCTGGTAACGACCTGATGTTTGACGAAAGCTATTGCGAGCAGGGCCGCAACTTTACCAATAAAATATGGAACGCCTTTAAATTGGTGAAAGGCTGGGAGGTGGATGACACCCTTGCCAACCCCAACCAGGTAGCAATCGACTGGTTCGAGAGCAGGTTTAGCCAGGCCTTAATTGAGATAGAAGATAACTTTAAACAATACCGTTTATCAGAAGCCCTAATGGCCACTTATAAACTGGTTTGGGACGACTTCTGCGCCTGGTATTTGGAGATGATAAAGCCTGCCTATCAAAAACCCATAGACCGGGCTACATACCTCAAAACCGTGGAATATTTTGGAAATATATTGAAAATACTTCACCCGTTCACCCCGTTCATTACCGAAGAATTATGGCATGATGAATTGTTTGGAGAGCGTAGTGTAACCGATTGCTGCATTGTTGCCCAACTGCCAATTAATGGGGAAATTAATGCCCGATTATTAACGGATGTGGAGAACGTAAAACAGTTAATTTCACAAATCCGTAACATTCGCAATACAAAACAAATTTCTCCGAAAGAAATATTAGATCTGTTTATAAAAAACGCCGCAGGTCAAAACTATAAGGTGTACGAAGCCTTAATTACCAAGCTTGGAAACGTAAGCAGTTTAAGCGTTACTGATGATAAAATAAGCGGTGCCATTAACTTTACGGTGCATACGGATGAGTTTTATATACCGCTGGCTGAAACCATCGACCCCGCTGTTGAATGCGAACGATTGAGAAAAGAGAAGGAATATCTCGACGGATTTTTAAAATCGGTTAACGCAAAGCTTACAAATGAGCGCTTTATGAGCAATGCAAAACCCGAAATTATTGAGAATGAGTTAAACAAAAAGGCCGATGCCGAGGCCAAATTAAAGATACTAGAAGACAACTTATCTACTTTGGCTTGCTAATTGCAAATCAGTATTTAAGAATATATGATTTATTAACAAATATTGAATATTATTCGGTACGTGTTATAAACGATATTTAACAAATACAGATTACCAATTACACAACCAGGAATGACGAATAAGGCAGGTTTTTTTAACCTTTCAATAAATAAAGTACTGTCTGATGACCAATCCATCCTGGACCAAGCCCGTATCCGTTTATTGTATTATGGTTTAGTACTGGTGTTTTTTGCCATAGCAGCATTGCTCAGCAATCTTTACTACCAGGATCAGCCCATACTTACTATTATGGCCAGTGCATTACTTATAGCATCGGCCATGTTTTTTAAACTGCTTACCTTCAAACCACGCTGGAAGTTTATATCGCACGGGCTGCTTGTTTTGGCCACGATTGTTAATTTAGGCGATGTTTATCTTATTTTTCAAACGGTAAATATCATTACCGTTCAAATGGTTATACTGGTAATCATTTTCAGCTTTTATATGCTTGGGCAGGCCTACGGGTTGTTTTATTCCATAATTAACCTGGGTGTAGTACTGGTGTTTCTTACGCTGCAATATAACCACCCTTATGTTATCGATCTGAAACCTGAGCAG
The DNA here is from genome assembly GCA_903915155.1 of uncultured Mucilaginibacter sp. Taxonomy (GTDB): domain Bacteria; phylum Bacteroidota; class Bacteroidia; order Sphingobacteriales; family Sphingobacteriaceae; genus Mucilaginibacter. The sequence continues at coordinate 37,382 of CAIWRU010000130.1, read as the reverse complement.
GTTGATCAGTCGACCATTATCATCGCCATATTTGCAAATTTTTTGTTGCTGATGTATATACACGGGCATTTCTCAAACGCATTTTATAAAAATATAAAGCAGCTTAAAAGAACCAGCGATGAGCGCGGCGATTTAAATATTAAGCTTGAAAATGCCATTGAAAAGGCCGAGAAATCATCGCAGGCAAAATCGGAGTTTTTAGCCACCATGTCGCACGAGGTACGTACGCCGTTAAACGCGGTAATAGGCATGAGTAACCTGCTGTTAATGAGCAGCCCAAGGAACGATCAGAAGGAGAACCTTGAGATATTAAAATTCTCAGCATCTAATTTATTGGCAATCGTAAATGATGTGCTTGATTTTAACAAGATTGAATCGGGTAGGGTAGTATTTGAAAACACCAGCTTTAATTTAGTAGAGCTGATGCAGAATGTTTGCGGCGCCCAAAAAATAAAGGCTAAAGAAAAGGCATTGACTTTTAGTCTGGATATTGATAGTGCGCTTAACGAAAAGGTTTTATTCGGCGACCCCACGCGCATATCCCAAATTGTCTTTAACCTGGTTAGTAACGCTATAAAATTTACCAAACAAGGTAATATTTGGATTAAAGTTGCTTGTGTTGAAGACCGGCATAATACCATAACTGTAAATTTCTCGGTTAAGGATACAGGCATTGGCATTGCCCCCGATAATCTTGATACCATATTTGAGCCTTTTGCACAGGAATCTATCACCTCTACACGCCAATATGGTGGTACTGGTTTAGGCCTGGCTATTGTTAAACGCCTGCTTGAGTTGCAGGGTCTTAAAATGGATGTGCATAGTAAAATTGACCAGGGTTCGGAATTCTCGTTTACCATGGAATTCCCGGTATCCACCGAAACGCATGCGCTGGAGGCTGAAGCCGAACCTGCTATTAAGGCCAAAAATAGCTTAAGCAGCCTACGTGTACTTATTGCCGAGGATAACATGGTTAACGTTATGCTGATGAAGAAACTGTTCTCCAAATGGAACATGACGCCTACAATTGCCGAAAACGGCGAAAGCGCTATACAAATGATGCAATATGGCAATTTCGATATTATATTGATGGACCTGCAAATGCCTGTCTTGAACGGGTTTGACGCGGCTATGGAAATACGCAAAATGCCCGATACCAAAAAAGCGAATATCCCTATCATCGCTTTAACCGCGTCGGCACTTTTTGATATACGCGAGCGCGTATTCAACTCGGGTATGAATGATTATGTATCAAAACCATTCAAACCCGAAGACCTGCTGCAAAAAATTCAGAACCTTGTGATGCTGGCATAGCAGCTACAACTGGTCATACGTAGGCAACTCAGGTATAAATTTATAGGCCTGGTTCTCAAAATCTATCCGGCAATAATAATGCTGCAAACCGTTGCTTACGGCAAGTAACGCTATCTTGTGCGTCATGTTATAACGCGCTATTTGGTCAAATACTTTTTGGTTTATTGCAACTGCTGGCGCCTTGCATTCTATCATTAATATTTTATCGCCCGCGTTGTTAAACACCACAATGTCTGTTCGTTTGGCCATGCCATGCAACCGCAGGCCGCCTTCAAGTTTTATAAGTGTTTTCGGATATTTTTTTTGGTTGATGAGGTATTGTACAAAATGCTGCCGCACCCATTCTTCGGGGGTAATTATTAAATGCTTTTTTCGTATTTCATCAAACAGCGTAAGCTGGCCATTATCGTCGCTTATTTTAAAAGGGTATGGGGGAAGGTTAAGCGGTTGCAGCAGATCCATTGATGAAATTCAAAAGTCAAAAGTAAAAATTCAAAAGCTATTTTTTGTTCGCTGCAGATATATAAAGTAATTTACAATATAAAGCGATTTTTTGGCTTTTGAATTTTTACTTTTGACTTTACATGAGTGCCGACGATATTATAAAAGATCTTAAAAATCGCAAATTTAAACCGCTATACCTGCTGCATGGCGACGAGCCTTATTATATCGACCTGGTAGGTAATTACGTGGAGCATAAATTACTTCCGGATGCTGAAAAGGGCTTTAACCAAACTGTGCTTTACGGTAAGGATACCGATATAATGACCGTGCTGAACGCCGCCAAGCGTTATCCTATGATGGCCGATTACCAGGTAGTTTTGGTAAAGGAAGCCCAGGATATGAAGTGGGGTAAGGACGACGATGATAAAAAAAGCATTAACCCCCTGCTGAATTACCTTGAAAATCCGTTGCCAAGCACCATACTTGTTTTCTGCTATAAATACGGCAAGTTTGATAAACGCAAAAAAACTTATAAAGCCATTGAAAAAAAAGGGCAGGTGTTTGAATCTGCGGCTTTGTATGATAATAAAGTTCCGGCTTGGATAGAGGGTTTTATAAGCGATAAAGGTTACCGCATAAGTCAGCCGGCAACCATGATGCTGTCCGAATACCTGGGTAATGATCTATCGAAAATTGCCAATGAACTGGAGAAGTTGATGCTGAATGTATCGGCAGGGCAGGAGATAACCCTCGAACTGGTACAAAATAACATAGGCATAAGTAAGGAGTACAATGTATTTGAACTGCAAACCGCTTTAGGAAAAAAGGATGTTTTTAAGGTTAACCAGATAGTCAATTATTTTGAAGCAAACCCAAAAGCAAATCCCATTGTGCTGGTGTTGGGCAATTTGAACAATTATTTTAGCAAGGTGCTGGCTTTTCATTATGTGAAGGACAGGTCGCAGCAAAACCTTGCCCGTGAATTAGGTGTGAATCCGTTTTTTGTGAAGGACTATGAACAAGCTGCCCGCAGCTACGACTATGGCAAAACTATGCGCATAATAAGCTACCTGCGCGAGTACGACCTAAAGAGCAAAGGAGTGGAGTCAAATGCCGAAGATGGCGCTTTGATGAAAGAATTAATGTTTAAGATATTGCATTAATACAATACGATTACCATCAAAATATTCGCGTTAGTTTTAAAAGTTTGTTCTTGGGGTAACCCATACCTAATATCTTGCGTACAAGGAGTAATTTTGACTATAACTTTTTATTATGGGCGTTGTCAGTATAATAGGTGCTGTTTTACTCTTTTTAGGTGTAATTCTTGTTTTTTTGGTGATCATATTCACCGTGCTTAAACATTTACAACGAAACTATTATCCTAACTGGAAGTTTTTAGATTATGTAAGTGTGGGCTACCTTGAGCACCTATATAAAAAGTATATCAAAAGGGAGTAACTGTTACTTATACCAACTAAATTAAACCGATAGGTTCTTCAACATTGGCCTGTTTAAATTGGCAGGTATTTCATTCAACCGCTTCTGCAGCGTTTCAGCTAATATCATGTCGTTAGGCGAATGAAACATATCTTCATGGTCGCCCGGTACATCATAAGTAATTATACCATCAAGCGCATAGTTGCCCCAGCCCAAATACTTAGGGTCATCAATATAATAAAACCGCTGTTCAGCTTTTATCAGGTCTATCTTTAAATCGTATGGTTTTATAACGTACCTGGCGCATGCCGCCTCTAATTTTTCAACCACGTTTTGCATATAGTCAGGTAATTCCGATGCTATGTATTTGTTACGAATCCCCGATTGGGTTAAAAACGTTTTAAGTTGATGCCCGAAGGTCTGGCTTAAATAATCAACGTTTGATACAGGATACTTGTAAAACGACACCGCTCTGAATATCAGTTTATCAACCTGCCGTTCAACCTTTCTAAGTATGTTATTTATAGGCGCCTGGAAACTTTCCTGCACATTGGTATCTATCATAGCCAGCATTTCAACTTTTTTACCTGCTTCTTTAAGTTGTTTGGCCATTTCATAGGCTATAATGCCACCCATGGAATAGCCCGCGACAGCGTATGGGCCTATAGGGTCATGGTTCAATATTTCCTGGTTATAATAGGCAGCAATTGTTTCAATACTTTCAAGCGGAGCTTCGTTACCATCTAATCCGGCCGCCCGAAGGCCCAAAACCGGTTGGTCGGCATCCATGTGTTGTATAATGCTATTAAAGTTGAACAGGTTAAGGCCTATGCCGTGTACCATGTATAATGGCACTTTACTGCCCCCGTTTTTCAGGTTTATTAATGAATTATAAGGCGAATCTGAGGCTGAATCAATAAACTGTGCGAGCATTTTTACAGTTGGGTAATGTACTAAAACAGTTAGTGGTAGCCGCTTATTAAAATGCTCCTCAATGCCAACAATTATAGTTAGCGCAACAAGCGAGTCGATACCCAAATCAATAAAATTGTCATTGACGCCTATATGCTCAAAGTCGGTATTGCTTAATATGATCTGTGTTATTGTTTTTTCAGTCTCCGTGCTTGGTTTTTTATTGCTTCGCGATAGTGGTTTGGCTGTAGGTATAGGTAATTTTTTCCTGTCAAGTTTCCCGTTCGGCATTAAAGGCACGCGAGGTATAACTATAAAGGCCGCGGGTACCATATAGTCGGGCAGCTTGTTTTTTAGGCTGTTTCTCCATTTCTTTATCTTCTGATTATGTTGATAAGGCGCGATGTACCCTTTAGCTACTATATAGGCAACCAGCAGTTTATTGCCCAGGCGGTCTTCATGCAATATGATCAGGGCATCTTTAATACCGCTTTGATTTTTTAGTTGATATTCTATTTCTTCGGTTTCAATGCGGTAACACCTTATTTTTATTTGGTGATCTATTCTTCCCAGGTATTGCACCTCGCCGTTATCAAGTATCTTCCCCCAATCGCCGGTTTTATAGATTTTCCCCCCGGTGCCCGAGAATGTATCGTCAATGAACCGTTCATTTGTAAGGTCTGGCCGCCCTACATAACCACGTGCTATACCCTCACCTTCTATATAAATTTCGCCTTCTTCTCCTGCCGGCACTTGGCGCTTTTCGTCATCTAAAATATAAACCTGCGTATTGTCAATAGGTTTCCCAATGGTTATCAGTTCATCTTTAGGCAATATGTGTTTTATAGTGCTGTATATAGTAGTTTCAGTAGGCCCGTACATGTTCCAAACTTCAGCGCACTTTTCAATCAGTTTATCTGCCAGGTCTTTAGGCATCGCCTCGCCCCCACAAAAAGCCTTTATGGGCAGGGGCTTGCTCCAGCCGCTTTGTAATATCATTCGCCAGCTAAAGGGCGTAGCCTGTACAATGCTTATTTGTTCAGCTTTAATTATTTCAAGTAGTTTGCGCCCATCTTTAGCTATTTCGTTATCAACAATTATAATTTGTGCACCGCTTATTAAAGGCAAAAGCAGTTCTAGTTCGGCAATATCAAAAGAGATGGTGGTTATGCTTAGCAATTTATCGTCAGGGGTTATGCCGGGCGATTTTTGCATACTCAACAAAAAGTTAAGCAGGCTATGCCGCTCAATAGCTACACCTTTTGGATGCCCTGTTGAGCCTGAAGTATATAAAATGTAAGCAAGTTCTTCACCATTATATTCAACATCCGGTTCGTCAGCAGGCAGATCACTACAGGTTAGCATCACATCATCAAACAATATTTTATCTGCGATGCCCGCATATTGTTCGTTATATTTTTTTGCTGTGCACAAAACCTTAGCCCCACTGTTCTCCAATATAAAATTAACCCTGTCGGCAGGTAAATTAGGGTCGATAGGCACATAAGCAGCGCCTGCTTTTACCAGGCCCAATAGGCACAGCACCAAGTTTACCGACCTGTCGATAGCAACGGCAACAATATCATTATTTGTAATATTATTAGCTATAAAATATGCTGCTATTTGATTTGATGTGGTATCGAGCTCCTGGTAAGTAATCGATTGCCCATTGTGCTTAATAGCTACCTTGTCAGGGTGCTGTTTAGCCTGTTTTGTTATAAGTTGGGTAAGCGTTACATTATTAAATATCTTCATTAATTACTTGAGCTACAGAAACAACCATTTAAGCTATAAATTGTTTAAAACAATGGAGTTTAAAAGCAAAAGATCATTCTTTTGAAGAATAGGGGTAAGATAATTGCCATGCCATCTGTTAATTTAAATTCACAGCGCAAATGCTAATATAAAGGTAATGCTTTTAGAGAGCCCGGCAAAGCCATATCCGGATTTTGTGGGGAAAATAGCAGAATTTATGTAAAAAAGCTTTTACAAAACTATTCAGCCTGGTTTGTTGTTCATTGTTAATTGCATCCTTGTGCTTAACATAAAGATAATATAAAATTCATATACATATACTTTACATTTGCAATAAAATCATATGAAACAGCCGAAACAAAAAGCACAACCCGTAAAGTCAGCCCGTAAAGCCGCTAAAAGCGAACTTAAGGCCCGCCTGCTAACAACATTAACCAATATATTGGAACAGGATAAAATAAAACTGACCAAGAAGATAAAAAAGCAATCGAAAAAATTGGTTAAAGCAGTTGCCGACGAATTAGTTATAATAAAAACCGCCGTTGTAAAAGCTGAAAAAACAGCTAAAGCAGTTGCTGCCCCTAAAGCAGCTAAAGAAGCAAAAGCCAAAGCTGCCGTACCTGCAAAGAAAGCAGCGCCAAAAGCAGCCCCGGTAAAAGTGATTACAGCAAAGCCTGCTGCTAAGGCCAAAGTAGAAAAGAAATAATCAATTCTATCCCGGCGTTTTGGGTGACTAAAATAGCATAAGGGGTTAGCCCCTTGTGACAGAGAAAATTTACGTCCATTTTCTTTATTAGGCTATCAACACTTTTATTACTTTTACCAGCGAATAATAAATAGAATACATGGACTATTGGCTGGTAAAATCCGAACCGCATAAATATAGCTGGGAAAAGTTTAACGAACAGGGCCGTACCTTTTGGGATGGTGTGCGTAATTATATGGCGCGCAACAATTTAAGAGGGATGAAAGAAGGCGACTTGGTGCTGTTTTATCACAGTAACGAGGGTAAAGAAGTAGTCGGCATAGCCAAAGTTGTAAAAGAATTTTACCAGGATCCCACCACCGACGATCCGAATTGGGTAGTTGTCGACCTTGCGCCGGTTGAAAGTCTGAAAACCCCGGTAACACTGGCTACCATAAAAGCCGATGAAAAACTGAAAGATATTGCTTTGGTACGGCAAGGCCGCTTATCGGTAATGGCTTTAAAGCGGGAAGAGTTTGACCATATTGTGCAGCTCGGTAGCTAATCTTCATAAATATTTCTTGCTGTAAATATGTAGTTACATAGCATGTAACTTGTATATACATGTTATCTTTAAGGCGATCAAACCATCGCTATTCAAAACCTATTGCCATGAAATTAAAGATATTCAGCACGCTGCTTGCCTGCCCGCTAATGCTATTATTTAGTTTTGATAATGGTATCAAGCACCATCCGTCGACCCCAAAAAATAGAAGTGGCCATACTGTAAATGCGGGCAATTCCTATGCAGATACTGTTGTAACCAACTTTTTTAAACGTAGCACAGGTTGGATAGCCAGCGACGGCGGCCTAACCGTTCCGCTGAATGATGGTCGTACCTTATGGCTGATGGGCGACAGCCATATTAATGATTATGATATGAAAAGCGGTACCGTGCCATGCCTGTTCCAGGTACGGAATTGCGCCCTATTGCAACCTAAAAATGACTGGAAATGGCAAAACACCCAAACGCTGATAGGCAAGGGGCCGGGCAACAAAAACTATTTTAAGTTCAATACTAACGACCTCTATTTCAGCTGGCCGGGTGCTGGAGTGCAAATAGGCGATACTGTATATGTGTATTGCAGTAATTTAATGAATAAGCCCGGCGGCGGCGCCTTTGGCTTCGGCAGCGCCGGTAACGATTGGTGGGCCAAAATAAAATATCCTGAAATGACGGTAGCCGGCTATACCCAATTGCCCGATTTTGCAGGCATAGGCTTTGGCTTTAGTATGATAAAGAATGATGCCGACGGTTTTGTATATGTTTATGGTTCAAAACTGGTTATAACTGTCGGCGAGATATATGTAGCACGATTCCCTATCAGTAACCCCAACGCTGCATGGAAATTCTGGGATGGAAAAAAATGGGTTGCCGATGCCGCCCAAAGCAAAATAATAGCCCGTTCGCCGTCAACCTCGGTAAGTTTTTGCAAGGTTAAAAATAAGTACATCATGGTGTGTTCGGAGTTTAACGTTGGTTGCGATCAGGGCAAAGATATTTACACCGCTACGTCAAATAGTCCGCTTGGGCCATTCAACAAACCGAAGTTGGATTATTCCATTCCCGACAGGAAAGAAGGCCATTCGCCATTTTTCTATAGCGTTTTTGGTCACCCCGGATTTATTAACAGCCGCAACGAATTGCTGATAACCTATAGCATTAACGGCTATGAAAAATGTACTGTAGATTGTGTCAATGGTCGGTCCGATCCTAATGTTTACCGTCCGCGGGGCATAAGGGTTCCGCTAAAACTTATCGATGCAAGCCTGTAAGTTTATAAAAAATGTTACTTTTAAATCACCATGATTAATAAAGCGCCTTTTAAAAGACATTTTTTTGTAAGTGTAATAACAGCAGTCACTTTCCTTTTATGCCCTTTTATTGCAAAGGCGCAATCGGAATTTAAAGGGCTGGAGAATTTATTTACAACACCCCTTAGCTATGTGATCTATCATACCAACAAGGCCCCGGTAATTGACGGCGATATTAACGATAATGCCTGGAAGCAAGCAGCATGGACCACTGATTTTGTTGACATAGAAGGCGACAGCAAGCCCAAACCAACTTACCAAACCAAGGTGAAAATGCTATGGGACGATAGTTGCCTGTATATAGCCGCGCAAATACAGGAGCCAAATGTTTGGGCATATAAAACCCACCATGATGATATTGTTTACCATGATAATGATTTTGAGTTTTTTATCGACCCTAATAACACCACTCACCAGTATTTTGAAATCGAGATAAACCCTATCAATACTATCTTCGACTTATTTTTGAATTCCCCATATCGCGACGGAGGAAATCCGCTGACAACCTGGGATGCAAAAAGCATGCGGTCGGCGGTTAAGGTTGAAGGTACAGTTAACAAACCTTCCGATACTGATAAGGGATGGACTGTGGAAATAGCCGTGCCTCTAAGATCATTAGCAGTGGGCGATCATGTCCGTATACCGCACGATGGTACCACATGGCGCATCAATTTTTCGCGCGTGGAATGGGATACCAATGTTAAAGATGGCAAATATGTAAAACAAACCGACACGAGTGGCCGTCCGAAGCCCGAACACAATTGGGTTTGGTCGCCACAAGGTGTTATTAATATGCACTTTCCCGAACGTTGGGGGTACTTGTTTTTTAGCGATAACTCTTCAGGTAATACTACCTTCACGATGCCTTACAGCGAGGACCAGAAACGGTATTTGTGGCTGATATACTATCACGAGCGGATGTACTACAACGAACATCATGCCATCGCACTTAATTTAAAAGATCTTGGTATTAGCGAACAGGTTACGGTTGATGGTAAACCCAACCAATTGGTACTGGAAGCCACACCACACCAGTTTATGGCCCTGATAACCGATGAAGCCGATCATATTACCTACACCATAAACCAGGAAGGACTGGTACAACAATTGCTTGAGCATAATTAGTTTGTACCCAGATTATTGCTCTTTGTAATTTCCAAAAAGAATACTTACTAATAATAAAATAAATGCTAACTGCTTCACCGTCGGCGGTAGTAATGTGCTATACCGCTTATATTTTTATGGTAAAATTGTAAACAGTGCCTTTGTATCTGTAAGCAACACTAAAAGTATCTGTAGTAAAATTAGCTACCTGAAATGTAGTGACATTTTTCTCATCTTTTAAGTTTCCTTCAATTAAAATAAGCCCATTTTCATTGGTTATATTAGAAATACTAAAAGGTTTATCGATATTATCTTGTGATACGTCGCTGTCACTTCCTCCCAATTCAAATCTTTTAATAGCGACAAATACTGTTTTTGTGCCTACTAATTTTTTAAAAGTATCGTAATCGGGTAACACGTTTGAATAAGCAATCCCAGTTAAATTAGTTTCGGTCGTTGAGCTGCCTCCCCAATAACCGCCATATTTATTGCCTTCAGATTTTAGGTCAGACAAATAAATGATATTGGCGCCAAACATTGATGCCTGTAATTTTAACTTGTGGTATGCCCTTTCTTTTACCCGTTCCATGCTTGAGTATACAGTGGTGCCTTTTGCTTTTGCACCCACATCGCTTATTTTAAAAAGACCATGCACTTCACTTTCAACAGCGGTAACAGTAACATTGTCAAAATCCATTACATCCGAAACTTTTTTATAAGATGTTGCTTCTGCGAAAGTTTGTATCCTGCCACTTTTGAAGATGATCTTTTGCACAGTGTTTTTATAAACAGAATTTAGAACGTCTTCACCGGGATAGGTATATTTAACTGCGTCGGGAGTTATTTCTTTAACAGTACAAGCTGTTTTTTGATTGTTTACAACAATGGTGTCCGTTTGCGCATGACAAAACTTTGTGCCAATTACAAGGAAAAATAAAGAAGTAATAATCTTAATAAGATAGGGTTTAGCGGTATTCATAAATTGTGATTAAGTTGGTAAATGTATTTATTTTTTATTATTTAAAAAATACATTTTTCTAAAAATAGTGTGAGCAATAAAGATTTAATAATGATTTAAATCTTGGTTCCCACCACCAAAAATACCGCACAAACTACAAATATCATCACCATCAGCGGCCATATAAACCGCCACCAGGTTTTTATGCTTACATTCACTATTGCTAACGATGGCAGTACCAGTCCCACGGGCGTTATCAGCCCCATAATTCCCATCCCAAACAAATAGGCATTAACAATTTCCCTACCCGGCACACCCACTATCACAGCTAACGACCCAAATATAGGCATGGTTAATACTGCCATACCCGAACTGGAATTGATAACCAGCGTAAATACCATAAATAAAATAAGCAATACCACTATAAACAGTACTATCGGCATTTTGCCAACCATCCCGGCAGCGTAATATAAAATAGTGCCCGTAATATGGCCATCGTTCATAACAATGGTAATACCCCGTGCCACGCCTAACATCAATGCTACCGATAACAGCGATCGTGCACCCTCAACAAACTTGTCAATAAACACGCTTTCCTTCATCCGGGTAATGAATGCTATTAAAATAGACGAAACCAGGAACACTGCGGTAACCGCCTGCATCGACCAATTGCTCACAAACCCATATATCATAATGCCTATAGTAGCCAAAAACAAGAAAAGCAAAAGGGTGTTTTTTGAACCCAGGGCGACATGTTTGTTTTCAGTGTGTTCAAATTCGTCATAAGGCGATTTAACCGCGCCGTCAAACCGGTAAACCAGCGAGGCAGTGGGGTCTTTCTTTACCTTTTGTGCGTAGCGCACAATGTACCAGATGGTAATAATGGTGGTAACAGCGAAAATGGCTAAACGTTCATACAAGCCATCCGTCCAGTTAATACCCGCTGCGTTTGAGGCGATCATGGTTGAGAACGGGTTACAGAACGATGATAAATTACCAATGCTCGTTCCCGCGAATATCACGGCCACAGGTACCAGCAGGTCATAACCCGCGGCAAGATAAAGAGGTACCAGTATGGGGTAAAATGCCAGTCCTTCTTCAGCCATTCCTTCGGCGGAGCCGCAAAAAGTAAAGAAGAAGGTAAGTATGATAATGAGCCATGCCTCTTGCCCTTTCATGCGGTGGGAGAGCCAGGCCACGCTTTTTTCCATGGCCCCCGTTTGCGTAAAAACCATTATAAAACCGCCAATAAACAGCAGGAAAAATATAATATCCGAGCCATCAAGCAAACCCTGTATGGGTGCTATAAATACATCTATCGGCCCTTGCCCATTACTTTTCAGCGAATGATAAGTACCCGGTATGGCCACCGGCTTAAAAATATCGCCTCCTTTAAATTTCTCCAGCTTGATAAGTATCTTCAAACTGTCGAGCGTATGCTGAGTACAGGGCACAGCTTTGCTGCCTGCCACTGATGAGATCGTAAAGCCGCCATTGCTATAACTTAACGTATTATACTCGCCCGCAGGCATCACCCACGTAGCTACAGCCGCTAAAATGATCACTAAAAAAAGTATCGTAAGCGGCGAGGGCAGTTTGTTAAGCTTGGACATGACAGGCTATAGTTGGGTTAAGGGTGATCTTTATTGTTGTGCTGCAAAAAACAAGGCCTTAAGTTCGGTTGCGTCATCCGGTTTCATTTTTCCGCCTAATATCAGGCGCAATTGCCTGCGGCGCAGGGCGCCTTCATATAATGCTGTTTCTTCTGGCGTGTTCGGTACCAGCTCAGGTACAGGAATAGTGCAGCCTTCGGCATCTAAAGCCACGAAAGTATAATAGGCCTCGTTGCTTTTTACACGTGTGCCGCTTGGTATATTCTCGGCCCAAACATCCATCCTTACTTCGACTGATGTATTAAATGCCCTCGTTACCCGCGCTTCAATAGTTACCACATCACCCAGCTTAATAGGGTGCTTAAAACTCACATTATCAACCGATGCAGTTACCACAATACGGTTGCAGTGTTTTTGCCCGCTTATGGCCGCCGCAATATCCATCCAGTGTAGCAACCGCCCGCCCATCAGGTTGTTCAGTGTATTGGTATCATTCGGTAGTACCAGTTCATTCATTATTACGTACGAATCCTTAGGGCTTTTTACTTGCATCAGTTACTTTTTTAACCGTAAATATAGTTTAATTTCGAAATTCGAATGTTCGAATTCGGATTTTTATGTTTTGGTGGATATTCCCATCTTTATTGATGCCATTACCCAAAACCGGAAATCGCTCTAATCCTTAAATCAGGTAAATCAAGGTTCAGACCAACAAACCCCAATCAGTCACATTTTCGTTAGGTGTTGTCCAAATGTTAAAATTCTGTTACATTTAAGCAGTTTTAACTTTCCTCATTATGAAATATAATTCTTTAAAAGGCATTTTCCTGTGCCTTTGTGTCTCGGGTTGTTTATTGCCCTCGTTTACCATCGCTCAAAATAAAACTCAGTATTCCAGCCTTGAAGAAGCCATGCGCACAGGCCGAAAACTGGCCGGCAAATCAGGTCCGCACGGTGTCGACTGGATAAGCAATGGCGACCAATATTCTTTCAACACGCAGGGCGGTATCAGTTCCAAAGATCCCGCTACGCTAAAAGAAGATGTTATCTTCAATAATGCCGACCTTAAATTCCCTGGCTCCGATTCCGCTTTTAAGTATGATGAGTTCCAATGGTCGCACGATTCAAAGCACATTGTTTTTCGCAATAATTTCCGTAAAAAATACCGTCGTTCAGGTGTGTCGGATTATTTTGTTTATGACGTTGCTGCCAAACAGCTAAAAGTAGCGGCAAAAAACGCCCGCTCAGCCGAACTTTCTCCCGATGGTTCAATGGTAGGCATTGAGCGCGATGGCAACATGTACGTATATAACTTTGCAAACGATAAAGAAACCCAGTTAACAAATGATGCCAGTGGCGGCGAGAATGGCATTTTTAATGGCCATGGCGATTGGGTTTACGAAGAAGAACTGGAAGTAAGCAAAGCCTGGAACTGGTCGCCTGATAATAAATACATTGCTTACTGGCAATTTGATGATAGCAAGGTGCCCGACTTTCAAATGACCAACTTCGAAGGCCAACACCCTAATATTGTACATATTGCTTTGCCACAGGTAGGCGATGCTAATCCAAAAGTTAAAATTGGTGTGGTTGATGTAAGCTCAGGCAAAAAGATATGGCTTTCGCCCGATGAAACCGGCGATTTTTATATCCCCCGCATTTACTGGACAAGTAACCCCGATGTACTGGCTGTGATGACCCTTAACCGCGCCCAAAACGATATGAAGCTATACTTCTTCAACGTGAAAACCGGCGACCACCACGTAGTGTTGGAAGAAAAGAACGATACCTGGGTAGCCATATCAAACTTTTATACCAATGTGAACGATATGGTGTATTTTCCCGAGAAAACTAAAGATTTCTTTTGGGTATCCGACCGTTCCGGGTATTACCACATCTACCATTATAATTATGATGGCAAGTTGATAAACCAGGTTACAAAAGGTAACTGGGACATGATAAAAGTAACCGGCATTAACCCCGAGACTAAAACCATATACTATTTATCAGCAGAATCATCGGGCCTCGACCAGGAATTTTACTCTATAAAATATGATGGCAGTCATAAAACAAAGCTGTCGAAACAAGATGGGTATCATGATATCAATATGTCACCCAATACAAAATATTATATCGATAAGTACAGCAATACCAGCACCCCAACCCATGTCGATCTTTGCGATGCGCAGGGTAAGGTATTACAAACGCTTGAGGACAACAAAGAGGTGGCCGATTTTATCGCCACACATGCCTATTCGCCTGCGGAACTGTTCCACTTCACCACATCGGATGGTGTTGGTTTGGATGGTTACATGATCAAACCCTTCAATTTCGACCCGAATAAAAAATACCCGGTAGTATTTACCGTTTATGGTGGCCCTGAATCGCATGGAGTGTTCAATAAATTCCAGGAAAGCAGTTGGGCGCAATGGCTGGCGCAAAATGGTTATATTGTGGTTGATGTAAATAACCGCGGCATAGCCAATTACGGCAGCGCATTTATGAAGGTTGTTTACAAGCAACTAGGAAAATGGGAAAGCCATGATTTTGCCGAAACCGCGCATTACATAGGCTCCATGCCGTTTGCCGATAGCACCAAAATGGCTATTATGGGTGGCAGTTATGGTGGTTACAGCACTACCTACACCTTGCTTACCCATCCTGGTGTATTTAAAGTAGGTATAGCCAACTCGCCGGTAACCGATTGGCGTTTGTACGATGATATTTACACCGAACGCTACATGGGTATTGCGGAAGAAAATGCCGCAGGTTACAAAAACAGCTCAGACATGGCACATGCGGCGGGATTACATGATCGCCTGCTGCTTATCCACTCCATGAGCGACGATAACGTACACCCGGCCAATACCATGCAACTGTTAACCGCCTTAACTAACGCCAGCAAGGATGTTGATCTGCGCATCTATCCGCCGGGCGCACATGGTGCAGGCTACAACAGCCAAAGCCGCCTTTTAATAAATGAAGTAAGCTTTGATTATTTAGAACAATACCTGAAAGGAAATTTTAACCTGCCGAACCTGAATGAGAAAACAGGCCCTGCCAAACCGGTCGAAGCAGTAAAAGGAGATTTTTAAAGAATAAACCAGCCCCACCCAAACCCTCCCCGGAAGGGAGGGCTTAAAAAATCAGCTTTTTTTAAGTCTCCCCAACCGGGGGAGATTTAGAGGGGGCTGGCTGTTTCCTATTTCGTTTTTGTACTCACCACCTCAAATCCCACCAATTCCTCCCAACGAGCGGTAGGCGGTTTATAATAAACCAATATTTGATATCGGTTCTCCGTATCGAAATAGCTGCCTTCTAAAGCTATATAATCGGGCTTCTTGGTATTGTTATCCACCCAAACATATTCATAATCATATACACCCTGCTTTAAAAACAGGTGAGTATAAAATTTGCCCTTGTCATCATAATCCAGTTTGCTACGGTCGTCAAGTTTGTAGTCATTAAACTTCCCCACAATATAGGCCGACCCATCAGCCCCGGTTTTCCCCCCGGCAGCAAGACTAAAATATATATGCGCATAATCGGCATCAGTAGGTGGGTTGCCAGCGCCATCCTGGTTCAGCACATAATAGTTGCCGTCATTGTCATACAAAAAAGTATAATTGGGCAGGTTGCGGCTGCCATCGGTTAATAAAATAACTGTATTGGCAGTATCGCGGATCATCTTCAATACCCGGTCAGAATTAAGCCGCAAGGTACGCGTGTCAAAATGCCGGAACTCGTTGCCCGCGGAAAAATCATTGCTGCTCAAATCGCCATAGATAAGCTGGCTTCCACGGATATATTGCGCCTGCGTAGTGAATTGCCCGGTCGCATCAATACCGTTTTGCATTATCCATGTACGTATATCACGATTGGGATTTTGCACGGTAAGGCCGCCATAATTTATCTGGAAATTTATCTTCTGGTTACTTGCTCTCAGGTTTTGATCGCTTGATGCGACTAACTCTGCCGATACCGAAAGCTTCGGATTCACAACATAAAACCGCCTTGTCAATATCATTTTCGACTGGTCGTCATCCTCGTAAACCTTTAGTATATAATTGCCCGAAATTTTAGGTTTGATATAATCATTCGGGAACTTTATGGTGTAGTGCGTATACTTTTGCAGCGTAGCCGACGAATAACTATAATCCAGTATCTTATCCTCGTTAAAATTCTGCAAATACTCGGTAGGCGATAAACCCGATGAGTTCCAGTCGCCATCGCAATGCTCAATCGTATAGTAATAATACCGCGAGCCGCCGCGCAGGTCGTCAAATTCTAATTCTACCTGCTCTTCGCTGTTCAGTTTGACAATAGGGAAGGAGGGGTTCTTCTTAGTGTTATAAAACATCACGCTTTTTATAGCGGGGTTTAAAACATCATTATCGTAAGGACCTTGTTGGGCAATGCACTTTACGGAGATAAAGAGCAGCAGGATCAATTTGAAATATTTATTCATGATCGAATTGGTTCACTTCACAAATAAACGCAAAATAAAGAATAGATTGTCATGCTGAACTTGTTTCAGCATCTCATAGGACTACTAACCTGCATGTTGTCAACAAAGCACGTGAGATGCCGAAACAAGTTCGGCATGACGTATGGTCTTACGCCTCCAGCTCCATTATCTGTTCAGCCAAAGCCTCCCAGCGCTGCTGCACTGCGCCAAGCTCAAGTTTCTTAGCCTCGTACTGGCGTGTAACTTCTTTAGATTTGTTAGCATCAGCATACAACTTATCATCGGCAAGCTGTGCCTCAAAGGTTTTCACTTCACTCTCCAGCGCAGATATTTTCTCTTCCATTTTGCTCAGGTCCTGGTTAAGCTTTTTTAATTGCTGGTGTTTATTTTCGTTATGCGGCTGAGGTTGTTTTACAGGCTCAGGCTTTTTCTCTTCCTTCTTTTCAACCTTAGGCTCAGGAGCGTTTTTCAGTTCGATCTTACGCTTGGCCGACCATTCATCATACTCGGCATAAGTACCCGGGTAAACTTTTATTTTCTGGTTCTCAATAAACCATATTTTATTGGCAACATTATCCAGGAAATACCTGTCGTGCGATACTACGATCAACGTGCCTTCAAACTGCTGCAGTGCCTGTATCAATATATTAACCGAAGCCATATCCAGGTGATTGGTAGGCTCATCCAGTACTAGAAAGTTAGCATCGGCGGTCAAAGCTTTAGCCAAAGCCACGCGCGATTTTTCACCACCCGAAAGCACCTTTATCTTCTTAAATACATCATCCCCGGTAAACAAAAACGACCCTAATATCGAGCGCAACTCCGTTTCATTATGTTTTGGCGCGAATGATTGCAATTCCTGTAATATCTGGTTCTCCAAATGCAGCGATTCCAACTGGTGCTGCGCGAAGAAAGTTTGGGTTACATTGTGCCCTGTTTCTGCCTTGCCTGTAAAATCCTTATCGGCCCCGGCTATAATGCGTAACAGCGTCGATTTACCTTTACCGTTAGCACCGATCAGTGCGATTTTATCGCCTTTCTCTATCAATGCCTCGCCGCCATTTAAAATATCAATAGCAGGATATTTCTTGGTAATATCTTCTAAAGTAACCACATGCCTGCCCGATTGCTTCGAGAACCTAAAGCTGAAATTCACCGTTGGGTTATCATCATCCACATCATCCACGCGCTCCATTTTATCCAAAGCTTTGATACGCGACTGCGCCATCTTTGCCTTTGATGCCTTCGCCCGGAAACGCTCTATCAAACGTTCCTCCTGTTTTATCTTCGATTGCTGGTTCTTAAACTCGCCGCGCTGAATTTCCTCGCGCTGAGATTTCTCCTCTAAATAAAAGCTGTAATTACCAGCGTAAACGGTCAGTTTCCCTTTGCGCGATTCTACTGTTCGGTTTATCACCTTATCCAAAAACCACCTATCGTGCGATACAATGATCACCGCGCCCTCAAATGCCCTCAAATAATCTTCCAGCCATTGGATAGATGGTAAGTCCAAGTGGTTGGTAGGCTCATCCAGTAACAGGATATCAGGTGCCTGTAATAATATCTTAGCCAGCATCACCCGCATGCGCCACCCACCCGAGAAGGTGCTTAGCTTACGGTGCGTATCAGGCTCGCCAAAACCCAAGCCCGCTAAAATTTCCTGTGCTTTGTATTCAATGGTATAGCCGTCAAGTACTTCAAATTCGTGCTGCTTGTCGCTTAGTTTGTGCAGTAGTTCCTCGCTGTAATCTGTTTCCAGTTTTTGCAGCAGAGTTTCAATCTCGTCATGCAGCTGGTTCTGGCGCTCAAAAGCCTCCATAGCCACATGCAAAATACTTTTGTCTGATGAATAGGATAGCAGATCCTGGTTCAAATAACCCATAGTAAGGTCCTTTGCCATGCTTATGGTGCCCGATGTAGGTTTGAATTCGCCCACTATCATTTTAAGCAAGGTAGTTTTTCCAGTACCGTTAGCTCCTATAAGGCCAATCTTTTCACCGGGTTTTATATGCCAGTTTGCTTCATCATAAAGGGCCCGCGCACCAATCTCAAACGTAAGGTTATTTATAGCTATCATTTGCGCGCAAAGATACGCTTTTAAGGGGACTTTTTAAAGAGGCAGGAGTAAGTGAAAAGTAAAGATTTGGGCGTTGCCCCGATAGCTATCGGGGCCGGTCCGCTACCTAGCGGATTATACTACACAGGCCTTAACCCAATGTCATTAAGTTAAGGAAGATGTGCTCCTACTATGCTCCGTAGGAGCAATATATTGGTAGCAAATATTAATTATCCCATTCTGCGTGCCATAGTTACGCAACATAGCGGGGTTTCGTACCTACCGGCACGGTATTTATTTCGATTTATTTTTCTACCAATATATAACCCCTACGGGGTTTGCACCCTTAACTTAATGACATTGGGCCTTAACCACGGGCCAGTATCCGCGTTAATCTAACGCAACTACACAGAAACACCCGCCTGGTTCCCCGCCAAAGTTTCCCCCTCAATCTTCTTCTGCAACTCCAAAATAGCACCTATCAACGCTTCAGGACGTGGGGGGCAACCTTGCACATACACATCAACCGGTATCACCCTGTCGACCCCTTTAACCACATGGTAGCCATGCTGCCAGTAGGGCCCGCCGCAGTTGGAACACGAACCCATTGAGATAACATATTTTGGCTCGGGCATTTGCTCATACAGGCGTTTAATACGTTCGGCCATTTTAAAAGTAACGGTACCAGCGATAATGATCACATCTGATTGCCTTGCCGATGGCCTTGGAAAAACCCCAAAGCGGTCAAGGTCATAAGTTGAGGCGTATGACCCCATCATCTCAATAGCACAGCAGGCAATCCCAAAGCTTAAAGGCCATAACGATGATAAACGCGCCCAGTTTAGCAGGTCGTTCATTTTGGTAATTACAATGCCGCCGTCTTCGCTTTTTATATCATTCATCACTTGCCTTTTTAAAAGTTGGTTTAAACATGGGCTTACGTATGGGCTGTGCGGTAGGGGAAGCACTCGCACTCGCTGTAACAGGCTCCACAGGCTGATCAAATGGGCGAATCGTGTGTATGCTTTGCTCAGTGTTCAGCTTGTCATACAGCGAGGCTGGGATAGCCACATTTGTAGTAGGTACAGTGGGCTTTGGTTTTATCCAATCCAGGTCGCCTTTTACCCAAACATACACCAGTCCCAATATCAGCACGCCTAAAAACAAAAACATTTCTACAAGCGCCAGTACGCTCCAACGCGGTTCAAAGCTGTTAATGGCGTGGTTGCCAAATACAGTTGCCCAGGGGAAAACAAACACCATTTCCACTTCGAAAAGCAGGAAAACCAGCGCTATTACATAAAACCGCGAATTAAAAGGCAACCATGCGCTGCCAACGGGTTCCTCGCCGCATTCGTACGAGGTTTGCTTCTCACTGTTTGGATGATTGGGCGCTATCAGCCGGTTTACAAAGAAAATCAGTGATACAAGTATTATTCCTGTAATTAAAAAGATAAGTATCTTTCCAAATTCTGATATTTGCGCAACATCGCCCATGGCAACAAATTTAATAAAACAAACAGATTTCGACGCTATAATTATTGGCGGTGGCGCATGCGGCCTAATGTGCGCTGTACAAGCGGGTTTCCTTGGCAAACGCACATTGGTTTTAGAAAAGAACGACCGCGTAGGCGCCAAGATCCTCATCAGTGGCGGCGGCCGTTGCAATTACACCAACCTGTATTCATCGGCACAGCAATTTATATCGGCTAACGAACATTTTTCTAAATCAGCTTTCGCGCAGTGGACGGTGGATGATACCATCAGCTTTTTCGAAGTTTACGGCATTTACGGACAGGAAAAAACACTGGGTCAATTATTCCCGACTACCAATAAAGCAAAAGATGTGGTGCAGGTATTTACCGATCTGTGCCGTGATATGGGGCAGGAGGTACGCTGCGACGTAACGGTAAACAATATTTACAAGGTTGATGAAGGTTTTATAGTTACTTATGAAAAGGATGGGAGGGAAGTGCAGTTGCAGGCACCAAAGGTAGTAATAGCCTCCGGCGGTTTGCCTATTGCAAAAATTGGTGCTACCGATTTTGGTTTGCGCGTTGCGCGACAATTCGACCTTAAAATAAATGAAACTGCCCCGGCTTTGGTGCCGCTCACTATTACCGGTAAAGATCAGCCATGGTATGAGCAGCTATCGGGCAACAGTATTTTTTGCCGGGTGTGGAACGACAGAATCAGTTTTGAAGAAAACATACTTTTTACCCATTGGGGCCTTAGCGGCCCGGCCATCCTGCAAATATCGTCCTACTGGCGGCCCGGCGAGTATATTTATATCGACCTGCTGCCGCATCAAAACATAACCGAACTTATTCAGAAGGAAAAGGAAGTAAACGGCAAAAAAATGTTGCTGGCCTATCTTGCCAATTTATACACCCGTAAATTTGCCGAAGCATTGGCCGATAAATTGCCAGTTGAAAAGAACCTGGCATCATTAAGTAAGGCAGATATAGAAAGTATCAGCAACCTTATCCACCAGTTTAAAGTAAAACCGGCTGGCGATAAGGGTTACGACAAAGCCGAGGTAATGCGCGGCGGCGTATCAACCGATGAACTATCATCCAAAACCCTTGAAGTAAAAAAAGTGCCCGGCCTGTACTACGGCGGCGAATGTGTTGATGTAACCGGCTGGCTTGGCGGCTACAATTTCCAATGGGCCTGGGCCTGTGGGTTTGTCATAGCGCAAAGTTTGTAGGGAGTCTTGAGTCTAAAGTCCATAGTCTTAAGTCTTTTTTGTTCTCCGACTATAGACTATTGACTTGAATGACTCGCTTTTGCTTTTTTAAAATCAGCAACGAGCTTTTCAACATTGCTTAAACTGTATTTGTTATTGCGTATAGCATCGGCAATATCGGGCTCATCACCCATCATGTCGCTCATTATATCAACAAAATTAAGCGGGGTCAGTTCTTTCATTTCTGCAGTATTGGCGCCATAATAGTAGGCTATCCGGCTGCCGCCTTTTCCGCCACCCCCGTGGCCTATGGGTATTGATATTCCCGCGCCAACCCCACCACCATAACCGCCGGTTCCGCCCCCAATGCCGCCTTCAAAGCCAGGTTGTATGCCGCTGCCGCCAATGCCCCCGCTGCCGCCGCCCCTTATTAAGTATAGCTTTACATCCTCATCAACTACCACTTTCACAAAGTCCATCCCATATTGCCAATTGCCGGTTTGCGGTTCGGCAGTAACCACAAAACTATCGCGCCCAACTACAAACGAACTCAAATCGCTGGCGCTTAGTTTAAAAGGGTTTTCTTTATTGTTTTCTTTAAACTCGATAAAGGCTTCATCCTTTATCGGGCCTTTGCCGCCGGGTTTTGCCCATATAAAGCCGGTTTCTTTGTTGCCTTTGGTGTCATAAAAATAGCCTTGTTGCCATTTTTGAGCTTGTGTGCGATTAACGAAAACAAATGTTGCAAGAATTATAAAACAAGTAATATTTAGCTTAAGCATAGTAATTGGTAAACGTTGCATTAAAAGCAAAATTGTTCGAACCCCATCTTTGATAATTTACGTCGTTTGTTCTAATAATTTTCGCATATTTTTGATCGCGAAAATCATTTGGATTTTTTACTGTCCAGAAAGTCTTTATATATGCTGAACATATCAGATAAGTATTTAAACTTTAGATCGCCACCGTTAATTTGATTCGCAAGGTCTGTATCATCAGCGAAGGCCTTGCCTAAAATATCCTTAAAATTGCTTTTTGTTAACTCATAGGTAGTCCCATTCTCGCTATACATGGGTATCACCATGTCTTTACTATGAAAGGCTGTCCATGTAATAGTTGGATTTCCAGGGTTTTGATTGTGCTGTGCAATGGAAGAAGCTGTTGTTGGCACATATGATGTGTGCATATCAGAGCCATCTCCCCAATGATTAAATTTAAATTTATAGTAAAAACTTGTCACCTTTGAGGCAACGATAGGCTTGGCAAAATATCTTTTACTTTCATCTCCTTTCACTTTTCATCTCCTTTCTCAGTCAAAACTACAAGGCTATCGTCAATTACTCCTGCATTGTAGGTCACCAGCGCTTGTATATCGTTAATGCTGATCTTGTCCCAATGCCCTTTTTCATCCGTCTTAAAACGTATAAAATCTTCATGCAATGTAACGCTTATATAACCGTTGATCCTTTCGCCGGATGTAGTGTAATAATGACCATGATATTGAGCCATGGCAGATGTAGTAACGAATGCCAATAAAATAAATAATATTGTACGCATAAGATTTAAATTTGAGCACTAAAATAACAATTTACAATACAATATTATGCAATTAACTGTTGACTTAAGAAGCGATACTGTAACCAAACCCACCCCCGGAATGCTCGAAGCCATGATGGCAGCAAAGGTTGGCGATGATGTTTTTGGCGAGGATGAAACCATAAATGAACTTGAAGCGAAGGCCGCAGCCATTTTTGGCATGGAAGCCGGGATATTCTGCCCCTCAGGCACCATGACCAACCAGATAGCTATTAAGTGCTTCACCCAGCCGCTTGATGAATTGATAGCCGACCAAACCGCGCACATTTATCGTTACGAGGGTGGGGGGATAGCCTTTAATTCAGGAGTATCAACACGCTTGCTTAATGGTTACCGCGGTATCATCACCGCTGAAATGATAGAGCCGGAGATCAACGCCGAAAATATTCATTATCCGCATACCAGTTTGGTTGCCTTAGAAAATACAGTGAATAAAGGTGGGGGCAGTTGTTATACATTGGAGCAGATAAAACCCATAGCCCAATTATGTCGCACCAAAGGGTTAAAGCTGCACCTGGATGGCGCACGCATATTCAATGCGCTGGCCCATACCGGCGATAAGTCGGTGGAGTATGGTAAGTATTTTAACGGCATATCGGTTTGCCTGTCAAAAGGTTTAGGCGCTCCGGTAGGGTCAGTTTTTTTGGCTGATAAAGAAACTATTAAATATGCCCGTCGCATACGGAAAGTATTTGGCGGTGGCATGCGCCAGGCGGGATTCTTAGCTGCTGCAGGCATCTATGCGCTCGACCATCATGTAGAAAGATTGAAGATCGATCATGCACATGCGCAGATTTTAAGTGAAGCGTTATCAGGCTGCTCCTGGGTAAGCGGTGTTTTGCCCGCTGAAACCAATCTCATTTTATTTGATACCGTTGAACCTGCAGCAATTGTATTGGAAAAGCTGGCAGAGAAAGGTATAATGGCATTGCCAACAGATAGCCATCGCATCCGCTTTGTGCTGCATTTGGATGTGCACCCCGAACAAATTGAATATGCTGTTGATGTTTTAAAGGCATTATAGCCTAATTGGCATAAAACAAAAGAAGTCCGGCTAAACTTAGCCGGACTTCTTTGTTGTATGGTTTTTTAACCTAAATACGATTTCAATATTTTATTTCTTGAGGTATGGCGCAGGCGTTGTAACGCTTTGTCCTTAATCTGCCTTACACGCTCGCGGGTAAGGTTAAACTTCTCTCCAATTTCTTCTAACGACAACGGATGATTGGTGCCTAGTCCGAAGAATAATACTATTATTTCGCGCTCGCGTTCAGTTAATGTCGAAAGTGAACGTTTGATTTCTTCGCTTAATGATTCATTAATTAAAATCGAATCGGTATTTGGCTCCTGGTTTTCCAGTACGTCAAGCAGTGTATTTTCTTCACCCTGTACAAACGGGGCGTCCATTGATACGTGGCGACCTGAATTGCTCAGCGTGTCTGAGATTTTGTCAACAGTTGTTTCCAGTATGTCGGCAAGTTCTTCAGGCGATGGCTCGCGCTCAAACTCCTGCTCCAATTTCGAAAATGCCTTGCTTATTTTGCTTAATGAACCTACCTGGTTCAGTGGTAAACGCACAATACGCGACTGCTCGGCAATAGCCTGCAATATCGATTGGCGGATCCACCATACGGCGTATGATATAAATTTGAAACCTTTTGTCTCGTCAAAACGCTTGGCAGCCTTAATCAAACCTAAGTTGCCTTCGTTTATTAAGTCGCCAAGGGTTAAGCCCTGGTTTTGATATTGTTTTGCTACCGATACAACAAAGCGCAAGTTCGTTTTGGTTAAACGCTCAAGAGCGGCCTGGTCGCCTTCCCGTATTTTTTGCGCTAATATAACTTCTTCTTCGGCTGTTATAAGGTCAACTTTACCAATTTCGTGCAGATATTTGTCGAGTGATTGTGACTCACGGTTGGTAATGGACTGGGTTATTTTGAGTTGTCTCATCTATTTTAAAACCTCGATTCTTACTTTTAGAATTGAACGTGTAAAGGTACGAAATTGTTATGAAAATTTTTCACTAATATTTATATAAAAAAAAGAAGCGTATTTTATTGATTTTATGCGATTTATTGCACGGTTTTTGTGGTGTAAATTCTTCTCGTATTATATAACGTTTAGGTTAAAAGTTTCTTTTAGTCTAATGCCTTTTTCGGTTTGCTGTAACGTACAGCACTCATTAACCGGATCGTGTTCAAGATACAAAATATATTCTTTTTCCAAGGCCTCCGACAAAATAATCTTCTTTTCTGTCAAAGTTTTTAATGGGAACATATCGTAGGCCATTACGTAAGGCATAGGCAGGTGGCCTACAGATGGCAGCATGTCGGCCATGTACAATATCTGTCGGCCTTTATAATTTATCAATGGCAGCATCATTGATTCTGTGTGCCCGTAAGCAAATTTTACATTTATATTACCCATAAAGCTTACACCCTCATGACCATCAATAAACTTCAATTGGCCGCTTTCCTGTATTGGCAAAATATTTTCCTTTAAAAACGACGCCTTTTCGCGATCGTTCGGATTAACTGCCCAATCCCAGTGCTTTTGTGTGCTCCAGTAAGTAGCATTTTTAAACGCAGGGATCAGTTTGTCGCCATCGCGCACAACGGCGCCGCCAACGTGGTCAAAATGCAAATGCGTTAAAAATACATCCGTAATATCATCGCGATGGAAGCCTTTAGCTTTTAAAGATTTGTCAAGCGTAGCATCGCCATGCAAATAATAGTGACTAAAGAACCGTTCATCCTGTTTGTTGCCAATGCCGGTATCAATCAATATCAGCCTGTCGCCCTCCTCAACCAGCAGGCAACGCATGGCCCATGTACACAGGTTATTTTCATCGGCAGGGTTGGTTTTGTTCCAGATGGCTTTCGGCACCACGCCAAACATAGCGCCGCCATCTAATTTAAAAAAGCCGGTATCTATCGTGTGTAAGTTCATGCCCCCTAACCCCCTAAAGGGGGAATTTAAATTATGTTAAAAATAAAACACCGAATATTAATTATCGAACTCCGAAGCTACAACTTCATTATTCAAAATTCAATATTCGGTGTTCATTATTATAAAGCCCGTTAAATTATTACTCCCCCTTTAGGGGGCTGGGGGGCGAACTACAAATGTATACATTCCCTATATGCCTCAGCGGCCGCTTCCATAACAGCTTCACTCATGGTAGGGTGTGGGTGTACCGATTTAATGATCTCATGACCGGTAGTTTCCAGCTTGCGTGCAGTAACTATTTCAGCTATCATTTCGGTAACGTTATGGCCCAGCATGTGTGCGCCTAACAGTTCGCCGTATTTGGCATCAAATATCAGTTTAACAAAACCTTCTTTAGCTCCCGCAGCACTTGCTTTACCCGATGCTGAGAATGGGAACCTGCCTACCTTTAACTCATATCCTGCTTCTTTCGCAGCCTTTTCGGTATAACCTACAGAAGCGATCTCAGGGGCGCAGTAGGTACAGCCAGGTATGTTATTATAGTTTAACGGCTCAGGGTTATGACCAGCTATCTTTTCAACACAAATTATGCCTTCGGCCGATGCTACGTGGGCTAATGCCTGTCCTTTAACAATATCGCCTATGGCATAAACGCCTGCAATATTTGTTTTGTAAAAATCATCAACCAAAACTTTACCCTTGTCGGTCTTAACGCCTGTTTCTTCAAGCCCAATGCCTTCAAGGTTGGTTGATATACCTACAGCTGATAAAACGATCTCGGCTTCAATAGCTTCCACCCCGTTTGCGGTTTTTACATTCACTTTGCAAACTTCGCCCGATGAATCAACCGACTCCACGTTTGAGCCTGTCATGATATTAATGCCTGTCTTTTTTAACAAGCGTGCCAGTTGTTTCGATACTTCTTCGTCTTCAAGCGGTACTATATTATCAAGGTATTCAACCACGGTAACTTTTGTGCCGATAGAGTTATAAAAATAAGCGAATTCAATACCTATAGCACCCGAGCCAACCACTATCATTGATTTTGGCTGCTTAGGTAATACCATTGCCTGGCGATAACCTATAACCTTAACGCCATCTTGTTTTATGTTTGGCAACTCGCGCGAGCGGCCGCCGGTGGCTACAATTATGTTTTTGCCGGTTAATTGCTGTACTGCCCCGTCGTTGCCTTTTACTTCAACAACACCATTGCCTTTAAGCTTTCCGAAGCCGTTTACTACGTCAATTTTATTTTTCTTCATTAAAAACTGAACGCCCTTGCTCATGCCATCGGCAACACCTCGGCTGCGTTTTACCATAGCTTCAAAATTAACCTCGCCGCCTTGTACATTAATGCCATAATCGGCAGCGTGGTTTAAATATTCAAATACCTGGGCGCTTTTTAATAAAGCCTTGGTAGGTATACAACCCCAGTTAAGGCATATGCCACCCAGTGATTCTCTTTCTACTATTGCGGTTTTTAAACCTAACTGAGACGCGCGAATGGCGGCTACATACCCGCCAGGGCCCGACCCTATAACAATTAAATCGTAGTTCATATTGTATATTATAATCCTTATTGATTAAGTGCAAAGCTAAGTAAAAGGGGCGAAATCAGAAAATTGCCAGTTTGGTTGTTATGTCAAATTATTCCGGGGGCGTATTAGCCTAACTTACTTCGGGTTATATCATATTTTATTATGAAATAATGTTTGCTTTGATGAAAATTTTGTATGAAATGGGCTTTTAATTTCCGTTTTTATTTATTCAATGGATATATTGTTGAAAAGAATATAAAAAGTTAACAATAACTTAATTGTTAACTTTTGTTCAACTCCTTATCTTTGCGGTAATTAACTGGTTTCATTTATTTATCAAAACAAGCGAAGTATGAGGAAGCTTTTACTCTTATCATTACTTACGTTTTGTACGTTTTTCGTATCAAAAAATGTACACGCTCAAGGTGTTACAACCGCCTCTATCAACGGGGTGATTACCGACAGCAAAGGTGCTGTACCGGGGGCTACTGTTATCGTAACCCACATTCCCACAGGTACAGTTTATGCTACCACCAGCCGTGCCGACGGCCGTTTCAATTTACCTAACTTACGTGTAGGCGGCCCTTACACCTTTAAAGTAAGCTTTGTAGGTTACAACAACTACGTTCAGGAAGGTATTACCTTGTCAATTGGCCAGGATCAACGGATCGACGCCAAAATCGAAGAGAACAACACCAACCTGGCCGAGGTAAAAGTAGTAGGTACACAGGGTAAAGTGATCAACTAATCACGTACCGGCGCCCGCGAAACTATCAACCGCCAGCAGATTGACGCGTTACCAACTATTAACCGTTCATTGAGCGATTTTACAAAATTAACGCCATCGGCCAACGGTTTAAGTTTTGGCGGCCGCAGTAACTTGTTCAACAATATCACTGTTGACGGTGCTTTGTTCAACAACTCTTTCGGTTTGTCCGGTACCTTGGGTGGTCAAACCAACTCACAGCCAATTTCATTAGACGCGATCGACCAGATCCAGGTTGATATTGCACCTTATGACGTTAGGCAGGGTAACTTTACAGGTGCAGGTGTTAACACTGTAGTAAAATCAGGTACCAATGAATTTAAGGGTACAGTTTATGACTACATTCGCGCAGTAAACTTAACAGGATATAGTGCAGGTACTACAAACGTTGTTAAAACCCCATTCACTTATCACCAGGATGGTTTTAGCTTTGGTGGACCTATCATTAAGAATAAATTGTTTTTCTTCCTGTCGGGCGAGCAAGAGCGTATCAGTGCCCCTGCATCAAGCTATGTAGCTTCGGGCAATGGTGCAAGCGGCGCTAACGTATCACAGGCGAAAGCTTCGACACTTGATTCTATAGCTGCTAAATTAAAGACTTTCGGTTATAATCCAGGCGCTTATCAAAATTACAACTATCAAACTTACAGCGATAAAGCTACTGTTAAGATCGATTGGAACATCGACAAAAACAACACTTTAAGTGCTAAGTATTTTTACTTAAAATCTTACGGAGATCACCCGCCGAGCAACTCTAACTCGAATATATCAAACTACGGTTCAAGGGCTGCAAGTAATACTACTTTGCCATTTTACGGTGCAGGATACCGCATTAATAATAATTTTAACATCGGTATTATTGAGTTGGACAGCCGTATCAGCAGCACGGTATCAAACAGGTTAACGGCGGGGTATTCTGCCTTGCGCGACTACCGTTCATTCTTAGGTTCAGGCGCTACACTGCCATTTGTTGATATTGGTAACGGGATATCTGATGCAAACGGTAACGTTATAAGTGCGGCTAATGCTACTTTAACTTCATTTGGTTCCGAAATTTTTACCGCAGGTAACCTTTTAACAACCAATATCGGCCAGTTTTCTGATGATTTGACCATATACAAAGGCAAGCACGAGATCACTATTGGTACCAGCGACCAGATACAAAGCTATACCAATGGTTTTGCACCTAACTATAATGGTATTTACATTTATAACTCTGCTAGCGACTTTTTGAGCAGCAATAATAATGGGCTTGGTAACCCGGCTCAGCAATATGCTACCCGTTATTCGGCTTTGGCTGGCGGTGCCTTCCCTTATGCTAAAATAAAAGCGGGAATTTATAGCTTATACGTGCAGGATAAATTCCACGTTACTGATAATTTTAGGTTAACTTACGGGTTGAGGGCTGACTATGATGCATTCCCAACCCATTTAGGTCAAAATGCGGCGGTTGATACGATTACTTTCCAGCAAGGGATACATGTTGATCCATCAAAGCTTCCTAAAAACAGGGTGCAATTATCACCTCGTATTGGCTTTAACTGGGATGTAAATGGCGATGGCTCAACACAGGTTCGCGGTGGTACCGGTTTATTTGCTGGTACAGTTCCATTTGTATGGATATCAAACCAGGCGTCTAACAACGGTTTATTATTTGGTAATTATTCTATTAAAAATGGTGTGGCTACTAATACCCCGGCCCAAAATGGCCAGCTAATATTTAACCCGACCCCATACAGGCCTACAGGTTTAGCGGCCAGCTCATCATATGAGTTGGATATTACCGACCCTAAACTCAAATATCCAAAGATATGGCGTACAAACTTAGCTATTGACCAACGTTTACCAGGCGGTATAGTAGGTACATTAGAAGGTGCTTATACCAAGGATATAAATGCAATTTATACTGAAAACCTTGTGGTTTCTGACGGATATACAACTATCCCCGGTCCTGAAGGTCAAATTCAATATAACAAAAGCAATATTTCCCCGGCTAATCCTAATATTACGTCGTTATACTACTTAACAAACACCAGTAAAGGTTATTCATATTTCGCAACTGCGCAATTACAAAAAAGCTTTACTAACGGTTTATATGCTAACATAGCGTACACCCACAGTGGTTCAAAAGATGTGAACGATGGTGGTTCAACAGCAAGCACTATCTGGAGCTCACGCCCGACCCCGGGGAACCCTAACGGCGATTATCTGTCAAATAGTACATATGTACAGCCAAACCGCGTAGTTGCTTCATTCGCTTATAAAAAGGCATATTGGAACCATACAGCAACAACTGTAGGTGTAATATTTGAAGCTGCTAACAATGGTGCAATTTCGTATATCACAACCGCTAAAGCAGGAAATGATATTAATCACGACGGCTCAACATCAAACGACCTGATGTGGATACCTGCTGCTAAAGGCCAGATAGAACTGGTACCGGATGGTGCTAAGGATACCCGTACACCTGATCAATTATGGGCACAGTTGAATAATTTCATCAGCCAGGACCAATACTTAAGTACTCACAGGGGGCAGTTTGCTCAACGTAACGGCGTTATCCTGCCTTATTATAAAAGAATGGACCTGCATTTTGCACAGGACTTCTTTATACAGTCGGGTAAAGTTAAAAACACGCTTGAGTTTACTATGGACATCATCAACTTTGGTAACCTGTTGAACCACAACTGGGGCTTATACCAAACTTCATTCAATGGTGCAACTAATGGTTCTGTTGGGGTACTTAAATACCAGGGCATTGACCCTGTTACCAAGCAGGCGCAATATTCGTTTCCTTATCTTGATGCAACTAACCAGATACCGGTTACACGATCATTTATTAATGACTTTAGCCAACTATCACGTTACCAATGTCAAATTGGTTTAAGATATATATTCAATTAATATACGCTCTAAAACTGATACAGAAAAACCCCGGCTTGCCGGGGTTTTTTGTTTTTTAATACACAAACTCGCCAAACTCCGAGCGGATGGTCACCTGTTTCTTTTCAGCGTCCTCAACGCGCCCAATGATCTGCGCGTCAACATTATAGCTTTTCGATATATTGATAATGTCCTGTGCAATTTCGGCAGGTACATAAAGCTCCATGCGGTGCCCCATATTGAATACCTTGTACATTTCCTGCCAGCTCGTTTTTGATTCTTTGTGTATCAGTTTAAATAAAGGCGGAACAGGAAACAGGTTATCCTTTATAATATGCAGCTTTTCAATAAAGTGCAGCACCTTGGTTTGCGCGCCGCCACTACAATGCACCATGCCATGTATTTGGTCACGGTAATTATCGAGTATTGTTTTAATAATAGGGGCATAGGTGCGTGTTGGCGATAATACCAGTTTGCCGGCAGTTATGCTTTGCCCGTTGCCAATATCAACCAGGTCGGTGAGGTTTTTTGAGCCGGAGAATATCAGTTCGTAAGGTATTGCGGCATCATAGCTTTCCGGGTATTTTTCGGCCACGGATTTGTTGAACACATCATGTCTTGCCGAAGTAAGGCCATTTGAGCCCATGCCGCCGTTATATTCATGCTCGTAAGTCGCCTGTCCGTAGGATGCAAGACCGACTATTACATCGCCAGCTTTAATGGTATGGTTTGATATTACCTCGTCACGCCTCATGCGGCAGGTAACGGTCGAGTCAACTATAACGGTACGCACCAGGTCGCCTACATCAGCAGTTTCGCCACCGGTAGAATAAATGCCAATACCTGCATTACGCAGTTCTGCCAAAATTTCTTCGGTGCCGTTTATTATGGCTGCAATAACTTCGCCTGTTATTAAATTCTTATTACGGCCAATGGTTGATGAAAGCAGTATGTTATCAACAGCACCCACACAAAGCAGGTCATCAAGATTCATGATAATGGCGTCCTGGGCTATG
Source organism: uncultured Mucilaginibacter sp. (assembly GCA_903915155.1). Classification (GTDB taxonomy): domain Bacteria; phylum Bacteroidota; class Bacteroidia; order Sphingobacteriales; family Sphingobacteriaceae; genus Mucilaginibacter. Next base: position 5,321 of record CAIWRU010000130.1, on the reverse strand, counting down.
CCGCGCCAAACAGATATATCACCGGTTTCCTTCCAATAGGTATAAGCTAATGACGATTTTGTGCCCGCGCCATCTGCGTGCATAATATTGCAAAACGCATCGTCGTTAGTTAATATATCGGGAACTATTTTGCAGAACGCTTGAGGAAAAATGCCCTTATCAATGTTTTTAATTGCATTATGTACATCATCTTTTGATGCAGATACCCCTCTTTGGTCATATCTTTGCGAAGAAATCATGGGCAAATATAGCGCTTAATAATTTTTATCAATACCAAATTCAATACTTTGCTAAACTTCAATTATATCCCCGTTGCTAAAAAGGTAGCCGATAAAGTAAACCAATGGAGATTAAGACGAAATTTCCAGCGAAATTTTCTCATATTCTGTAGCGCTTTTATAGGCCTTTTGGGTGGGTTGGCAGCAATCCTTTTGAAATATGTGGTGCATTTAATGGAAGAACTGAGCAAGAACATTGCAGGTCACCTGTATTATCACCTGGCTTATGCTTTTTTGCCTGCATTGGGCATCTTGCTCGCGGTTTTCTACAAACACGTCATCAACCGCGACCATATGGAAAAGGGGATAGGCAGTATCCTCGTCAATATAAAAAAAAATCGTTCAAATGTAAAGCTCAATAATATTTACTCGCAGTTGCTAACCAGTTCGCTTACGGTAGGCTTCGGCGGTTCGTCAGGTTTGGAGGCACCTATTGTCACCATGGGGGCAGCTATCGGCTCAAATGGCGGCAAATTTTTCAACCTTAGTTCTTATGAAAAAACAGTTTTAATTGCAGCAGGGGCATCGGCAGGCATTGCGGCGGTATTTAACAGCCCCATAGCGGGTGTGTTATTTTCATTGGAGATATTGATAGGCGAGATTACCATTCCCACGTTCATACCGTTGTTAATAGCTTCGGCAACCGGCGTGGTGGTATCAAAGCTATTATATTCAGGGCAATTGTTTCATTTGGTTACCGGTGGTTGGGTGCTTGATGCTTTGCCTTTTTATGTCGTCCTGGGTTTATGTAGTGGCTGGGTATCTGTTTACATTTCAAAAATGGCAGAGATATTGGAAAAGGGAATTTTTAATAACCTTAATCGCTATCAAAAAGCCTTAGCCGGTGGCCTTATATTAGGCATTATTATAATGGTTTTCCCTGCATTGTTTGGCGAAGGCTACACTCATCTACAAGATATATTGAACGGAAATATTGATGCACTTAAAAACGAGACTCTTTTTAGTAGCTGGCTGGCCCAGCCATTAATATTATTGTTATTCATTGCCTGCCTGGTTTTTATGAAGATAATTGCGGCCGGCATAACTATAGGTTCGGGCGGCAACGGCGGTACTTTTGCGCCAACCATGTTTACCGGTGCGTTCTTGGGGTTGTTTGTAGCGTTGGCAGTTAACCAAACAGGCCTTGTACATTTATCGGTAAGTAATTTTATAGCCGTTGGTATGGCAGGCGCATTAAGCGGGGTAATGCATGCGCCATTAACCGCCATATTCCTGATAGCCGAGATAACGGGCGGCTACGTACTCTTTATACCGCTGATGATCGTATCAGCAATATCCTATGTCATAGCGCGCCTTTACAATCCGAATAACATGTACTGGAAAGAACTCATCGAACATAAAAACATACGGCCCGACCAGGATTACTTTATGCTTGATGCCATAAGTTTAGATAATATAATTAATAGGAACTTTATAACCCTGCGTAGGGAAACACTCATCACGGAGTTTTATGCGTTATTGGCTGATAGCACAGCCAATATTTTCGCTGTAACCGATAAAGATGGCGGATTAGAGGGCATAATATTGTTAGACCAGGTGCGCAAACAGTTATTTAATGAAAAAGACCACTCGGGTACGGTTGAAGCCATAATGACAAATCCCCCGGCTGTGATTGATTACCTACAGTCAGCAGGTGAAGTAATGGAAGCTTTTGATGCGCTTGACGTATGGCAATTGCCTGTTTTAAAAAATGGTGTGTTTATCGGTTTTATATCAAAATCGGCAATGCTTTCCCAGTACCGCGATGTAATTATAAAGCAGCACAAAGAAGCAGACCTGTTTGCAAGAGGGTAAGAGCCACGATCATTGCACCAGGCATAGATCGCCGGTGGCTAAACTTGTTATTAATTTATCACTGAAACTCTTTCACTAATTTTGTTGCTTCATCAACGGGGTTTTCAAAAGGTTTCTGTTGTTCCTGATGCCAGGGTGTGGAAACCCAATTTCGCTCCCAGGTAATCAGATCAAACTTATTACCACTTCGCTGTGCCTCGTAATATAGTTTTAACCTTGGAACATAATAATCGCTTATTAATCCATTCCACATGCGGGCTGAATAATCGGAAATTTCACCATTATCGCCCCAAATTGTAATTAGTTGTTTTGCATTAGCTTCGTAGTAATTCTTCTCGTTTACTGTTGTTCCAAAATTACGGGCCAGATCTACCCATTTTTGTAATCTATGGTTGGGGTGCGACAGCAAAAGCCTGTCGATAGTATTTAAAAGTTCTAATGCTTTATTTAATTCAGTAAAATTGTATCTGTTATTAAATAATAACAACATGCTGTCAACTTTCAGGCTCAAGTATTGTGCCGATAATTCTATCGCATCAGCTTTGTACAATTCGTTATTTTTAAGTAGTTCCTTACAACTCAAGAATGCATTTACGCCATTGCTAAACTCAGGTGAGTTATTTACGGAGGCGTTTGCTTTGCTGTCGGGGGAGAACTGGTATTTGAACCGTGGATGATCGGTAAAAGAGCCGTAACTGCTTTTTCTAAAAGCAGTATATGCTGCTTTTAAAGCATCAGGATAAGCTCCATACCTGTCCCTGCAATAATCAGCTATCCATTTGTCTAAGTTTATTGGGGTAGTGCGCCATGCCATATCGGCTATTAGTTCATAAACAATTTCATTGTTTTCAATGCCTTCCGGTGCAAAACCAAATCCAACCAGGTTTTTTTTGTCTTCATATTCTAAAGCTTCAATTGGAATGTTTGCATAAGTATCCAATATTCCGTTTGCAGGTGTTTTGCCGCCCATATTGGGTATAAAAGAAAACAGCCATTGTTTACCGAAGAAGCCTTTGTATTTTTTCCACGATGGTTCGCTATGCCACCAGTCGTGGTTGTAGTCATTAGCCAGGTCAAGTATCAGCAATTTGTTGTCAGGTACTTGTGATAATAGAGATTGGAGCCTGTCTGTTGTCCAAAATAACTTGCCCGTTTTAGAATCAGTTTGGAAAGGAAACGTCCATCCTTGCATTACCCATGTTGCATTGGGGTCAGCCTCATTTATAGACCTGAATACCGCTTTTCCATAGTCAGCTAACTTCTCTTCTGCCTTTACTGAATCGGTAGGTAATGGTACTTCCATTTCGTTAAAACTGTCTGCCAGGTAAAAATCAGTCTTGCCAAATTCTTTTTCCCATTCTTTAATATACATTTTCCCTATTTTAATAAAAAGCGGGCTACCCGGCTTTAAAATATGTGCCCTGAATTTTTTAGGGAATCCCACCCAATCCAGTTCTTCCATTTCTTCTGTAGGGTATAGCCTTTTTATTGCCGTTGGCACAAAACCTGCAAATGCCGGTATAATGGGTTTCATTTTTAACACCCTTACCCTATTTAATATTTGATGGTTCAATGCAATTTGTTTGGCGAAAAATGTTTTTGGTAATGGGCCGTTAACCCCAGTTATATTTCCCATTCTGTTCCACGGGAAATGTGCGGGCCCTGTAAAATAAGCGTTTGTTTCCTTATCTGTTAAGCCAAGCTTTTTGAAAACGCGGTACAAGATGGCCTCGTGGGCACCGCTCAATAAAGGCATATTGATCCCATGCATAGCCATCCAATCTAATTCTTTTTCCCATCGGTCCCACTGCCAATATGGTGTGGTGTAACCGTGAGTTACTACATTAAGATAATACCTGTATTTATATGGCGACGTGGCGTTTTCTGTATAAGCCGGAAAAATTTTAGGCAGATAAATATGGTTGCCCGTCCAACTAATATCACCTTCTCCTGCTTGCCTCACAAAATTATACGCACCACGGCACAAAGCCACAGGGCTGTTTGCCGTAATATAAACCTTTCCTGCTCTTACTTCGGTTTGATAAGTGTCCGTGCTATTAATGTCTGCTTTAAGGGTTAAAATAAACTTATTAGCATACTTTTCCCCGAGTTGTCTTTGTAATATCTGCTTAACTGCTGCTGTACTTTTAATGTTACTTGTATCCGCTTTCAAGCAATTATAATTTATGAATAGGCATATTAAGGTTACAAGTAAATATTTCATGTTATTGTGATTTGGGAAACTAAAGTTTTTTTCGACCAATTTGCGTTAAAATCCTTTTAAAGAAAAGGTGCTATCGGTTGTTTTTTTGCGCAAACGTTTGTAGTTGCACGATGCAAATTGGTTAGAATGAAAAAGATGTGCGCCGAAGCAACCAAACGATAGATCAAGCCTGGGCCAAACTATAAAAACGAGGAGGCTGTATTAAAAGTGTATTTTGAAAGATCGGTCAAAATATTATTTGGCTCAGTGCGCTCTATATTCCTTTCTTTGTGTTTTTCCTATGATAAAACTAGCCACAGTTGGCGCATTATAGGGTTAACATAAGTTAACACAATTTCGAGCAATAACGAGTTGAAATATTGATTATGAATGCCTTAATAAAAAAACAGTATTAACCCAAAATACCTGTTTTATGCTAAAAAACTACACGGAGCGACATAGAGAACACTATCAACCAAATTTTATTCTGTTGTGCCTCACTGGATTTTACTTTTGATACCGCCTCTTCGGAGATAGCTTATTTTCCTGTTTATATAAACAACAACTCCCTAAACTTAGGCAGCGGCCATAATGAGTCGTCAACCAATTGCTCCAATTTATCAACATGGTAGCGTATTGGCGTAAAATAGGTTTTTACCTTTTCATCATAAGCAATTGCTTTATCGCGCAGGTTCTCGATGTTATTGGCTTTTTTGCGTTCGTCAACCATGCTGTCAATGTCTTGCCTTATGGCATTCATGTGTTCCGATATTTTGGTAATGATGGCTAGCTGGGTTTTATATATATCTGCTGGCAGCCCAATATCTATCAGGCCTTTTACGTTTTCAATAAGTTTGGTTTGGTAAGCAATAGCCGCCGGGATAATAATGTTATTGGCCAGTTCGCCCATAACACGGGCCTCTATCTGTAATTTCTTATAAAAGCTTTCCAGTAATATTTCGTGCCGGGCATGTGCCTCGCGGCGGGTGAATACGCCGGTTTCCTTAAATAATTGTTCTGATTTT